>JANQLT010000111.1 GCA_028280455.1 Kiloniellales bacterium | reverse complement strand
AGAATTTGTGTGCACGTGCTAGCCCCCGTCGGGGGAGAGGGCCGTGGAGGCTTAGCGAAGCCGAAGGCTGAGCTTAGCCGGAGCCGGGTGAGGGGGCAGTTCGTTTCCCTTTGGCCGCCGGCCGACAAAACCACCTCATCAGGGAACGCTCTTACGCTTCGTCAGGGCCGTGGCGGGCGGGTGCCGAAGATGGCCGTGCCGACGCGGACATGGGTGGCGCCGAAGCGAATCGCCGTCTCGTAGTCCGCGGACATGCCCATCGAGAGCTTGGTCAGGCCGTTGCGCTTGGCGATCTCGCGCAGCAGCGCGAAGTGCAGGGCCGGCTCCTCGTCGATCGGCGGGATGCACATCAGGCCCTCGACGGTCAGGCCCAGCTCGTCGCGGCAGAGCGCCACGAAGGCGTCGGTCTCGTTCGGCGCGACGCCGGCCTTCTGCGGCTCCTCGCCGCTGTTGACCTGCACGAAGCAGCGCGGCTGGCGGTCCAGCGCCGCCATCTCCTTGGCCAGGGCGCGCGCCAGCTTCGGCCGGTCGAGAGTCTCGATGACGTCGAAGATCTCCAGGGCCTGGCGCGCCTTGTTGGTCTGCAGCGGCCCGATCAGATGCAGGCTCAGGTCGGGATGGCTTTCGCGTAGGGCCGGGAACTTGCCGGCCACCTCCTGCACGCGGTTCTCGCCGAAGACTCTGTGGCCGGCCGCGAGGGCCGCCTCGACCCGCGCCGCGTCATGGCCCTTGCCGACGGCGACCAGCTCGATCTCCGCGGCCGACCGGCCCGCCGCTTCGGCCGCCGCGGCGATGCGCGCGGAGACCTCGGCCAGATTGGCGGCGACGTCCACCGCCTCGGCGGAGGGCGAGAGGCTCACCGCTCGCTCGGCACGGCGTCGAAGGCGATGCTGATCCGCTCGGGATCGCCCTCGAAGGGCTCGGTGCGATGCCAGAAGTAGGAGGGGAAGAACAGCAGCATGCCTTCGCGCGGCTGAAACTGCCGGCGCGGCAGCGGCAGCTCGCCGAAGCGCGCCGGGCCGGCGCCGAAGGTGATCGCGCCCTGCTCGGGATCGGCACCCGCGGCAGGCGCCGGGATGCGGGCGTAGTAGACGCCGCTGACCCGCCCGCTGGGGTGCACGTGAGGGTCCTGATAGCCGCCGCGCCGCAGCACCGTCGCCCACATGGTCAGGCGCCAGGCGGCGGGCGGCGGCGGCATGTCGGGCAGGGCCGCGAGATCGGCCAGGTAGGGCTGGATCTCCGTCTTGACGGTGGAGACCAGGGTCTGGATCGCCGGGTCGTCGTCGTTGGCGAGCTCGCCGGTCTGGGCGCCGACACGGGTCGTCTTGCTCGGCCGGTCCGGCATCAGGCTGGGGTGGCTCAGCACGCGCTGGACCAGCGCCTGGTTGAAGCTCGTCAGGTCGGTGAAGCCCGGCACCTGGGTCAGCCGGCGGTGCCGCAGCATCCGCTCGTAGTCGAACTGCGCATCGAGCGCCGCGCTTTCGCCGCGGGCGGCGCGCAGCAGGCCGAGCACGGCGGTGGCGCGGCAGTTGTTGACGTCGAGCGCGCGCGCCGCTTCGAGGGCCGCGACGGCGCCGTCGAGATCGCCCGCCTCGAAGAGCGCGACGCCGTAGTTGCCGTTCAGCTCCGCGCTGCCGGGGGCGCCGGCCAGCGCCTGCTTGAGCACCGGCAGCGCCTCCTGGGTGCGGCCGAGGTCGACCAGCAGGGCGGCGACGTTCGACAGCGCCTCGAGGCTCCGTGGGTCCAGCTCGAGCGCACGCTGGAAACAGGGCAGCGCCTCCTCGGGCCGCTGCTTGCGCTGCAGGGCGATGCCGAGGCCGATATGGGCGGCCGGGATGTTGCGGTCGGCGCTGATGGCGCGGTTGAAGCAGTCCCGGGCTTCGTCGAGAATATCCTGTTCCAGCAAGAGGTTACCGAGATTGATCAGGGCCGGCAGATGCTGCGGGTTGATGGTCAGCGCTTCGCGGTAGGCGCGCACCGCCGAGCCCTCGCCGGCCAGCTCGAGGACATGGGCGTGGTTGAAGCGGAAGTGGTGGTTCTCCGGCTGCTCGACGATCGCCGCCCGGATCAGCTCCAGGGCCTGGTCGGTTTGCCCGCTCTGGGCGGCCAGCACGCCCATCAGGTTGAGCGCTTCCGGCTGCCGCGAGTCGTGGCGCAGGATCTCGGCGCAGATGGCTTGCGCCTCGGCGAGCTGACCGGCCGCGTGCTTGGCCATTGCGCTGTCGAGCAGGGCTGCGGTGTCCGCCATGTCGGGTCGATCCGGTCTCGGGGTGGGTGCTTTCGGGCGTAGATTACGCAGCCAGCCTGCGATCACAAGCCGGCCGGCGGCTGGCGCGGCTGCCCGGATTGATCGGCCCCGACACGGCCGCTAGGGTCCTTGCGCCCTACGAAAGCCCAGCCCGCCATGACCGCTCGCAAGCCACCCCCGTCCTCCGCCGACTCGGCGGACCGCGATCGCCGGGCGACAGCGGAGACGCTGCGCGCGCAGGCCATTCAGCGGCATCACCAGGGCGATCTCGACGGCGCCGCGGCGCTCTATCGGCAGACGCTGGCCGTCGCGCCCGAGGACCCGGGCGCCCTGAACGGCCTGGGCTGCCTGCTGCACCAACGCGGCGAGTCGGAAAGCGCCGTCGCGTTGCTCGAACGGGCGGCCGCGGCGGCGCCGCAGGCGGCGGACATCCAGGCCAACCTCGGCCACGGCCTGGCCGCGGTGGGCCGCTTGCCGGCGGCGGCACAAGCCTATCGGCGGTCGCTCGCCCTGCTGCCCGGTCAGCCCGCGCTCTGGCACGCCTTGGCCAGCCTGCACGACCACCTCTTCGAGGGCGACGCGGCCATCGCGGCGGCTGAGCGAGTCGTCGCGCTCGCGCCCGCCGAGGCCATCGGACAGCAGCATCTGGCTCAGCTCTACCGCAAGGAGGCGCGGCTGAGCGAAGCGGCCGAGCGTTTCGCGGAGGCCCGACGTCTGGCGCCCGACGACATCGCCCTGGCGCAGCAGCATGCCCAGGTGCTGGCCGAAGGCGGGCAGCTCGACGCGGCGGAGAGCATCCTGCGCGAGACCTGGACGCGACAGCGCGGCGACGCCGCCATCGCCGAGCAGCGCGCCCGGCTGCTCTGTCTGCAGGATCGCTTCGACGAGGCCCTGGCAATCGCCGAAGAGCTGCTGGCTCTGCCGCCGGCCGGCGACGAGGCGCGCCTGTTGGCGGCGGTCGCCATCACCCAGCTCGCCGCCGGCAAGGCGGAGGCCTTTGTCCGGCTCGAGGCGGTCTCGGCCGCCTGGCCGCGCACGCCGGACCTTCTGGTCGCCCGGGCCGGCGTGCTGCAAGGCGGCGATCGGCAAGGCGAGGCCATGGCGCTGCTGCAGGAAGCCCTGGCGGCGGAGCCCGGTCACGTTCCGGCGCAGGTCGCGCTCGGTCTGCTGCGGCAGGATCGCGGCGAGATCGCCGCGGCCCGCAAGGCCTACGCGGCAGCGGCCGAGGCAATGCCGACCAAGGCGGCCTTGCGCAGCGCGCTGGCGGTCAGCCTGAACTACGATCCCGAGGCCGGCGAGGCGGCGCTCTTTCAGGCGGCGCGCGATTGGGACGCGCGCTTCGGAACGCCCTTGAAGCAGGCCTGGCGGGCGCACGACAACGGCGCCGAGCCCGAGCGGCGGCTGCGGGTCGGCTATGTCTCGCCGGATTTCCGGCGGCACTCCGTGGCCTACTTCGCGGCCCCGCTCCTCGAGGCGCACGACCGGGACCAGGTCGAGGTCTACTGCTACGCCGAGCTCGCCAGGCTCGATGCCGTCAGCCGGCGCTTCGAAGCCCTGGCCGACGTCTGGCGCAACACGACGGGCCAGGGGGACCGCCAGGTCGCGGCGCAGGTTCGCGCCGACAAGATCGACATCCTGGTCGATCTCGCCGGCCACACCGCCGACAACAGGCTTTGCACCTTCGCCCTCAAGCCGGCCCCGTTGCAGGTCACCTGGCTCGGCTATCCGGGCAGCAGCGGGCTCGAGGCCATGGACTATCGCCTGACGGACGCCATCTGCGATCCGCCGGGCGAGGCCGAGCGCTGGCACAGCGAGCGGCTGATCCACCTGCCTGACGGCTTCCTCTGCTTTCGGCCCGACGACTCCGCACCGCCGGTCGCGCCGTCGCCCTGCCTGGCCAAAGGCCGAGTCACCTTCGGATCCTTCAACAATCCGGCGAAGATCAGCGCCCCCGTGGTCGAGACTTGGTCGGCGCTGCTTCGGCGTCTGCCGGAGACGCGCTTGTTCTTGAAGGGCCAGGGCCTCGGCGACGAGGACGCGCGGGGGCTTCTGCGACGGCGGTTCGCGGCCCAGGGGATCGGCGCCGAGCGACTGTCCTTCAGCGGCCACCTCCCGGCGACCGGCGACCATCTGGCGGCTTACGGCGAGGTGGACCTGGCGCTAGACTGTTTTCCCTACAACGGCACGACGACGACGCTCGAAGCGCTCTGGATGGGCGTTCCCGTGGTGACTCTCGAGGGCGGCCAGCACGCTGGCCGCGTCGGCACGAGCCTCATGCGGCGGATCGGCCTCGAGGCTTTCGTGGCCAAGGACCTGGACTCCTACGTGATGATCGCGGCCTCTCTGGCGAGCGAAAACCTGAAACGATTGCAGACTCTTAGGCAGGAGTTGCGCAGGCTTATGCTCGCCTCGCCCCTGCTCGACGGGGAGGCTTTTACCCGAGATCTCGAGCGGGTCTACCGAGAGATCTGGATCGCCTGGTGTCGCGCGCATCGCCAAGTCCATACCCCGGCACAGGCCGGCTGCGGAACTGGGTGCCTGGGCGTCAATGAGTGAGATGTCGGCGAACTGAGATGGCGCGAGCAAGGGACAGCCACGCTTACTCCAAGACGGACCAACGGGCACTGGCACAGGCGATGGCGCTACAAGCAAGAGGAGAGCTCGACGCCGCAGCGAAGACCTATCGCATACTGCTCGGCAAATACCGCAGCGACACACGCCTGGCGGGCTACCTCGCCCTCAGCCTGCTCCAACTCGGAAGGAACCGCGAGGCGCTCAGCGTTGTCGAGCCGGCAGTCGCCAGTGGCGCTCGCGATGCCGGCCTCTACAACGCGCTGGCTTTGGCCTTGAGCGGCCTCGGTCGCCGTCAGGAGGCAGTGAGCGCGGCGCAGGAGGCGGCGCGCCTCAAGCCGCAGGTCGCCGAGTTGCAGGTCAACCTGGGCAACCTGTCGCGCATGGCTAACGCGATGGAGCAGGCCAAGGCGGCCTACCGCCGAGCGATCGCGCTCAAGCCTGATCTGCCTGCCGCATACCTCGGTCTTGGTCTAGTGAGCGCGGCTGAGGGGGACAGCGTCGCGGCCGCAGAGCGTTATCGCCAAGCGCTCGAGCGGCAACCCGGTTACGCCAAGGCATTCTACCAGCTAGCCCTGATCGCCAAGGTCGCGGGAGGGGCCGTCGCACCGGACGTCGTCGAGGCCTTCAGGCAGCGGCTTCATTCCGGCTCGATGCCGACAGACGATGCGATAACCACGCACAGCGCGCTCGGCTTCCTGCACGATCGGGCCAGGGAATACGACGCGGCCTTTCATCACTTCGCGAAGTTCAATCTGCTGGCCTTGGAAAGGCAACGGCGACGCGGCCACAGCTTCGATCGGCAGGCCTTTGACCGCCAGGTCGCGGAGATCGCGGCCGCCTTCCCGCCGGGCTTCGCCAGCAACCACCGTGTCCTTTCGGCGTCCGAGCCGCAGCCGATCTTCATCGTCGGCATGCCGCGTTCGGGCACGACACTTGTCGAGCAGATCATCGCTGCGCACAGCGCCGTAAGCGGCGGCGGCGAGCTGGAAGCTCTGCCGCGCCTGATAGACGAACTGCCCGGCTATCCAACGGACTGGGCATCGATCACAGCCGAGCGGCTAGAAGCCGTTGCCCGGGGCTATTCGGAGGCGCTGGCCGAGGTCGACCGCACCGCCGCCCTCGTGACCGACAAGTTGCCCATGAACTTTCTACACCTCGGCCTCATCTCGGTCCTCTTTCCAAACGCGAAAGTGGTCTACTGTCGGCGCGATCCGCGCGACACTTGCCTCTCGATCTATTTCCAGAACTTCGCCGGCAATATCCCCTTCGCGAACGATCTGGGCGACATCGCCGTCGCCTACGGGGCCTGTGAACGGCTGATGGCGCATTGGCGCACCGTGTTGCCGCCCGGGTCATTGATTGAAGTCGATTATGAGGATCTCGTTACGGACCCGGACGGTTGCATCGCTCGCCTGATCGATGACCTCGGACTGTCCTGGGAGCCGCCATGCTTGAGCCCTCCCAGCGCGGATCGACCGATCCACACCGCCAGCCAATTGCAGGTTCGCCAGCCGATCACCGCGGCGGCCGTTGGCCGCTGGAAGAACTATCGATCGCACATGGGGAGTCTGATCGAAGCATTGAAGCCAAACACGATTTGATGGGTTCGCTGCGCCTTCATGCAGGCGCACAGCTCGTGATGCTGCTCTTTGCAGCACGGGCGCAACTCTCACGGATCGCGGCCGGCCCGGCGGTGCTCTTGGTCGACAGCCTTCGCCGGCTCTCGAACCAAAGAAATCGGGGGCGGACCAAGGTCCGCCCCCTCATGAAGGATTCCCTCTCTGCGGAGGTTACGTCGTCAGAACCCGAAGGAGACGCCGACGATGCCGAGGTAGCCCTCGTTCTCTCCACCGCCTTCCTCGTCCCAGTCACCGTACATGCCGGTAACGCTGGCGGTGATGCCGGGGCCGACGGCGTATTCGATGCCGCCAGAGAAGGCATCGAGCTCGTCGTCGCCAGGCGTGGTCACGCTGCCTTCCACTTCACCGTGGATGTAGGCGATGCCGAAGGTCCAGGGGCCGGTGCTGTAGGAAGCACCCGCATCCCACGACCAACCTTCGGTCGAGATCGCACCGCTGGTGAAGCTCGAGAAGGCCAGCGGCTGCGTGCCGGCCGGGAAGGGACCCGGCAGAGCGAAGCCGCCGATCGTGCCGGACGTGGTGGCATTGACCGTCGAGGTGCTGAAGGACGAGGTCGTCGCCGTGACGCGACCGTCGATCTCAGCGGCGATCGAGCCACCGAGGGTGAAACCGGCGAAGCCGATGTTCACGCCACCGGAGACCTGCTGCATGTCAGGCCGATCGATCGTGAAGACCTTCTGGGCAGCGCCGTTCGAGTTCGACAGGCCCGTCGGGTTGATCGCGGTGATGTCCGTGTCCGGACCCTCGGCGCGGCGATAGCCACCGGCCAAGGCGATGTCGACACCGCCGAAGGACTCGACGAAGTTCACGCCGACCGCCACACCGTGGCGATACTCGGTGTCCTCGTCGGCGGGGTTGTTCTTACCCTCGCCGGAGAAGGCCAGGGCCGCCTGATAGGACACACCGACCTGGAAGCCGAACAGACGCGGCGTGAAGTAGGTCAGGGTGTTTTCGTCGTTACCGGTGTCGAGGAAGGTCGACAGACCCGGCGTACGGAAGCCGGCGTTGTGACCGGCAGGCTTCGGGATGAACACCGTCACCCAGCCAGAGTTGATCGGCGCGCCGACGTTCGGAGCCGAGTACTGCATGAGGTATGCAGCCGTGTTCTCGGAGCCGAACTGCAAGCGGCCGAATCCGCCCTCCATATAGCCAAAGTTCTCGTCGATCTGGTCGCCCGAGGAGAACGCCTCAAGCTGGATGTTGGCACCGAAGGTCAGGCCGTTATCCAGAGTCGTCTCACCGGTGAACCAAACCTCGCCGTCACTGAATAACGCAGTCTCGGCAAAGTCGTTCCCACCACTGCTGAGATCGCCTGCGCCGATGTAGTTATTCATGTAACCGCCAATGCCGAGCTTGATGCCCTCTTCAGCGAAGGCAGTCGGCGCCGCGAGAACCCCGGCGGTGACGAGAGCTGTCGTCGTCAACAGATTTCTCTTCATCGCTGCTATGTCCCTGCTACGGTTGGATCCCTAGATCTAGAGTTTCCGTCGATTTGCCCCCCGCCGAAGCGACTAAAAGCAGCTCCCGTCGGGAATCGAGCGAAACATCCCCGCTAACCTGCGAGAACGCGGCAATTGAAGCCTCCGGCTCTCGATCAGGTCAAGGCTCCGGGCCGGCAAACGTGGCAAAAAGTCACCACTGTGGCAAAGCAGACACAGAAACCGGGCAAAGCGGGCGGAAATGCGCCTATTCCTAGGCCTTGGGGCCGAGCCCAGAGGGGACAAGAAGGGGACAAGAGCGGCCGGCGGGGGCCTCAGGCCACGACCTTGCCGGCCTCGTCGAGCACCCGCCCGGCCTCGTCCAGATAGCCCTGGGCGCGCATCTCGGTTTCCTGGCTGGCGACCAGGCGCTCGACCTGGGCCGGGCTCAGGACCTCGCGCCAGCCGCCGACCCGGCCCTCGCGGAAGAAGGGGCTGGCGCCGTCCGGCCGGGCCTCGACGAAGCGGGCCTTCTTCTCCTGCCGCTTCAGCTCCCCGAAGCCGCTGAAACGTACGGCTTTCTTGACCCGGGCCTTGTCGCCCGGCAGGCCCATGAAGGCGGCCAGGTCGGCGAAGGTGCGATAGGAGCGTGCCGCCATGTCCTCGTAGCGCATGACATGCAGGGGCAGGCCCGGCGCCCGGGTCCAGGAGCGCACGTGGCCCGACCAGCTGCCGAGATACTGGGTTAGCTGGCCGCCCGAGGGGGGCAGGACGTAGGCCTCGTCGGCCAGCGAGTCGACCGCCCGGTCATAGCTGATCTGGTAGTGGTGGGCGAAGGAGACCGCTACATCCAGTGGGTTGCGGACGACATAGATCGCGCCGGCGGTGGCCGAGGGCGTGATCAGCGGCACCCCGTCGACCCGGATCACGGCGTTGTGGGTCTTGACCATGGCGTTGTCGGGCCGCGACCGCGCGAACCACTCGTGAACGCGCCGGCGGAGCTGCGGGATCTCCTCGGCCGCGATCTCCTCGGCCTTGCGGCCGGTGAGCTGCTCGATGTGCATCAGGAAGCTGTCGCCGAGGAACAGCTCCGGCAGGCTGTTGATCGGCACCGGCGCCGGCGGATCGGCGATCATGTTGGCGAGGAAGGCCCGCAGCCAGGTGTTGCCCGACTTCGGGTAGGACGCCAGCCAGAGGATTCCCGGCACCGCTTAAGCTCCCAGACCAACCTGTGGGCTTCTCTCTGCCGGCCCTGTCCGCCGCCGTCAATGCCGCAGTTCCAACGGCTTGCGTGCCGGCGGCCGCCGCTTGCCGGCGCCGGAGGGCTTCGCCATACTCCCGCGCCGCAACACGGATCCGGTGGCGAAGAAGGCAGGCTCGATGGCGCAATTGGCCCAGCAGGCGGGCTCGGTCTCGGCAGCTTTCGAAGCCGCCCGCAATCTCCAGGCCGCCGGCAGCCTGGACGAGGCCAAGAAGATCTACGGCCAGATCCTGATCGGCATCCCGCACCACGCCCAGAGCCTGACCATGCTGTCCTCGATCGCCTATCAGCAGGGCGAGGACACCCAGGCCGAGGCCTACCTCGACCGGGCGATCTCGATCTACCACGAGGTGCTGCCGAGCATGCCGCGCAACATCAACGTGCGCGGCCCTCTGGTGAACCTGCTGCTGGCCCGCGACCGCCAGGCCGAGGCCCAGAAGCTCTGCGACGAGCTGCTGGTGCCGCTCAACCCGATCCGCGCGACGCCCGAGGAGTTCATGCGCCGGCGCCACGACGGCAAGGCCCGGCAACTGCCCCTGATCCTGCTCAACACCCTGCCGAAATCGGCCAGCGAGAGCATCTGGAACCGCCTGGCGGAAGGCCTCGGCGTGGCCCAGAGCCACCTCTCGATCGGCCTGTTCCCCGACTGCACGCTGCTGCCGGCGCGGGTGCAGAGCGCCGCCGAGGGCGGCCTGATCGCCAAGGAACATATCCCGGCCAGCGCCCACAACCTGGCGGTTCTCGCCGAGCAGGGCGTCCGCCGCCTGGTCTTCCACGTCCGCGACCCGCGCCAGGCGGCGCTGTCCTGGGCGCATTTCGTGCGCGACGACGTCTCCATGCGGCTGATGGCGCCGATCTGGCGCAAGGTGGTGCCGCCGCGCGACATCCTGCGCGGCGACTTCGCCGACCTGCTCGACTGGTGCATCGAGCACTACCTGGCGATCCAGGTCGCCTTCATCCGGGCCTGGCTCGAGGTCGCGGCGAGCGCCGAGCACGATCTCGAGGTCCGCTTTCTGACCTTCGAGCGCTTCCTGACGGAGCCGGAAGGCTATCTCGCTGAAGTGCTTGAGTTTTTCGAGATCGACGAGAGCGCCTTCGCGGCCGAGGCGGAGGCCGAGGTGGTGCATCTGCGCAAGGGCCGCAGCGACGAATGGCGCGAGGTGTTGAGCCCGGCCCAGCAGAGCCGGGCCTGGTCGCGCCTGCCGCCGGAGATGGCGGCGCGCTTCGACTGGCAGGCCTGAGCGCCCGAAAGCTCGGACGGGGAGGGGGGCCGCGCCCGGCGCCCTTGCGAGACCCCGTGTTTTGGGGCTATTGAACTGGCGGCGGCGGGCAGGAAGCGCGCGCCATGGGGTGAGTCAGGAAGAGAATCGGAGGGTGGTCATGTCTGCTCGGCTTCCGCGCAAGCTGACACTTTGCATGGCGGCGGGCCTCGCGCTGGCGCTCGCGGCCTGCGGCAGCGACGACACGGTCTATCCGCGCTCGGCCGACGCCAAGGGCGGCGCCACCTACGACTCGCCGAAGTCGGTGTTCGGCGACGAGGGCCTGGTCCTGTTCGGCGGCAGCGAAGGCCCGATCGAGGAGAACAGCCAGGCCGGCGGCGCGGGCATCGGGGTCAACAGCTATCTCTGGCGGGCCTCGCTCGACACCATCTCCTTCATGCCCTTGGCCTCGGCCGATCCCTTCGGTGGCGTGATCATCACCGACTGGTACTCGCCCCCCGAGGCCCGCAACGAGAGGTTCAAAGTCAACGTCTATATACTCGGACGCGACCTGCGGGCCGACGGCATCAGGGCCGCGGTGTTCCGGCAGGAGCTGCACGACCAGGGCGTCTGGGTCGACGCCCGGGTCGAGAACAAGACCACTGTCGATCTCGAGAACGCGATTCTCGTCCGGGCGCGCCAGCTTCGAATCGCCGGCGTCCAGTGACGGCGGGCGCGGCGCGGGCGCCGGATCTCGGGTAACAGCCGCCAGGAACGCAGCCGTGCCGCGGCGCGGCACGATGACGGCCCGGCGAAGGGCCGCTGAGTCATGAGCAACGAGCGCTACAACGTCAAAGAGACCGAGGCCAAGTGGCAGCAGGCCTGGGACGAGGCCGACTGCTTCGCCGCCGCGCCCCCGGGCGACAAGCCCAAGTACTACGTGCTCGAGATGTTCCCCTACCCCTCGGGGCGCATCCACATGGGCCATGTCCGCAACTACACCATGGGCGACGTGGTCGCGCGCTACAAAATGGCGCGGGGCTTCAACGTCCTGCATCCCATGGGCTGGGACGCCTTTGGCCTGCCGGCCGAGAACGCGGCGATGGAGCGCAAGATCCATCCGCGCGACTGGACCTACGAAAACATCGCGACGATGCGCGGCCAGCTCAAGGCGCTCGGCCTGTCGATCGACTGGAGCCGCGAGATCGCCACCTGCCATCCCGGCTACTACGCGCACCAGCAGACCCTGTTCCTCGACTTCCTCGAGGCGGGCCTCGCCTACAAAAAGGAGTCGCTGGTCAACTGGGACCCGGTCGACCAGACGGTGCTGGCCAACGAGCAGGTGATCGACGGCCGCGGCTGGCGCTCCGGCGCGGTGGTCGAGAAGCGCACCTTGTCCCAGTGGTTCTTCAAGATCACCGCCTTCGCCGACGACCTGCTCGAGCGCCTCGAGACCATGGAGCGCTGGCCGGAGCGGGTCCGTCTGATGCAGCGCAACTGGATCGGCCGCTCCTCGGGCGCCTTCATCACCTTCGAGCTGGAAGGCCGGGACGAAAAGCTGGAGGTCTATACGACGCGGCCGGACACCATCTTCGGCATGACCTTCGGCGCTCTCTCGCCGAACCACCCCTTGACGGCGTCTCTGGCGGAAACCGACAGCGAGTTGGCCGACTTCGTCGCTCTCTGCAACAGCGAGGCGACCAACGAAGAGGCGATCGAGACGGCGGAGAAGCGCGGCTACGACACCGGCATTCGCGTCCGTCACCCCTTCATTGCGGACAAGAGCGTGCCGCTCTACGTCGCCAACTTCGTGCTGATGGACTACGGCACCGGCGCGATCTTCGGTTGCCCCGGCCACGACCAGCGCGACATGGACTTCGCCCGCAAGTACGGGCTCGAGGTCTTCCCGGTGGTGCTGCCTGCCGAGATCGACCCGGCCGGCTACGAGCTCGGCGACGAGGCCTATCTCGGCGAAGGCCGGATCGTGAACTCCGGCTTCCTCGACGAGCTGACCGTCGAGGACGCCAAGGCCAAGGTCATCGAGCGCTTCGAGGCCGATGGCATCGGCCGCGGCGCGATCCAGTACCGGCTGCGCGATTGGGGCGTCTCGCGCCAGCGCTATTGGGGCTGCCCGATCCCGGTGATCCATTGCGAGGACTGCGGCATCGTGCCCGTTCCCAAGGCCGATCTGCCGGTGCTGCTGCCGGACGACGTCAGCTTCGACAAACCCGGCAACCCGCTGGACCACCACCCGACCTGGAAGCAGGTCGACTGTCCGCGTTGCGGCAAGCCGGCGCGGCGCGACAGCGACACCATGGACACCTTCGTCGATTCCTCCTGGTACTTCGCGCGCTTCTGCTCGCCGCGGGCGGAGCGGCCGGTCGAGCGCGCCGACGTCGACTACTGGCTGCCGGTCGACCAGTACATCGGCGGCATCGAGCACGCGATCCTGCACCTGCTCTATTCGCGCTTCTACACGCGGGCGATGCGGCGCGGCGACCACCTGGACCTGGACGAGCCCTTCGCCGGCCTCTTCACCCAGGGCATGGTCTGTCACGAGACCTATCGCGACGAGAAGGGCGCTTGGCTCTATCCCGAACAGGTGCGCAAGGACGCCGGCGGCGCGACCACACTCGAGGGCGGCCGGCCGGTGACCATCGGGCGTTCGGAATCGATGTCCAAGTCGAAGCGCAACGTCATCGATCCCGAGGCGATCATCGCCACCTACGGCGCCGACACCGCGCGGCTCTTCATGCTGTCGGACAGCCCGCCGGACCGCGACCTGGAGTGGACCGACGCCGGCGTCGAAGGCGCCTATCGTTTCGTCAACCGCGTCTGGCGGCTGGTCGGCGACGCGGCGGCGCGCTGCCCGTCGGCGCAGAGCTTCGACAGCGGCCTGCCCTCGGCCTTCGGCGAGTCCGCCATGGACCTGCGGCGCAAGGCACACAAGGCCATCGCCGCGGTCACCGAGGATATCGACAGCTTCCATTTCAACCGCGCGGTCGCCCGGCTTTACGAATTGGCGAACGCGATCAGTGCCTTCGAGGCCGATGGCGAGGGCGACCTCTGGGCCTTGCGGGAGACCGCGGAGACGCTGTTGCGGCTGGCCGCGCCTATGATCCCGCATGTCGCCGAGGAGCTGTGGCAGAGCTTGGGCCGCGACGGCCTGCTGGTCACTCAGCCCTGGCCCGAAGCGGACAGCACGCTGACGATCGAGGAGAGCGTCACCGTCGCCGTGCAGGTCAACGGCAAGCTGCGTACGACCTTGAGCCTGCCGCTCGACGTCGAGGAAGCGGTGGCCGAGCAGACGGCCCTGGCCCACCCGGCGGTGCAGCGTGTCTTGGAGGGCCGGGCACCCCGGCGCGTCATTGTGGTGCGGAATCGGATCGTCAATGTCGTGGTTTGAGCGCATGGCCGGCTGGAGTCGCTTCGGCCTGGTACTGGGCTTGGCGGCTGTCGTCGCCGCCTGCAACTTCCGGCCGCTCTACGCCGAGAAGACCGAAGGCAGTTTGTCGACCTACGACGAGCTCGGCACGGTTCGAATCGTGTCGCTGTCCGACCGCACCGGTCAGCAGCTGCACAATCTTCTGCGCGATCGTTTCAACCCCAACGGCCAGCCGAGCCAGCCGCGCTATCGCCTCGAAGTCGTGCTGCGGGAGTCGGAGCGCCAGTTGGCCTTGCGCAGCGACGAGACGGCGACGCGCGCCGACCTCAGCATGATCGCCGACTACGAGCTGTTCTTGCAGGGGGGCAAGCAAACGGTGCTTCGCGGCACGACGCGCTCGGTCAACAGCTACAACATCCTGGAGTCGCAGTACGCCACACAGGTTTCGGAGCAGAACGCGCGGGAGCGCGGCTTGCGCGAGCTGGCAGACGAGATTCGGGCGCAGGTGGCGATCTTCCTGACTCGGCAGAACGAGGAATGACGGCGGCGAGACCCGCTACAGCGAGCGCAGGGTGATTCTCAAAGGGGCCGAGGCTGACCGATTCCTGGCGGATCCCAAGGGAGGGGTCGTGGCGGTCCTGTTCTACGGCCCGGATGCCGGTCTGGTGGCGGAGCGGGCCAAGGGCCTGGTCGCGAAAGCGACGGGCGGCCATGACGATCCCTTCGCGGTGGTCGAGCTGACCCGCCGCGACCTGGCCGACGATCCGCGCCGCTTGGCCGACGAGCTGGCCTCGATACCCCTGACGGGCGGCCGGCCGGTTGTCCGGCTGCGCGACGCCGGCGACGACGCGGCCGGCGGCTTGACCGACGTCCTCGGCGGTGAGCCGGGCGGCGGCCTGCTGGTCGTGGAGGCCGGCGACCTGCCGCCGCGCTCGGCGATCCGCAAGCTCTTCGAAGGCCACGAGCGGGCCGCGTCGATCGCCTGCTACCAGGACGACGAGAAATCGCTGCCCTCCCTGGTCAAAGAGGTCTTGGCCGAGAGCGGCTTGACCGTGGGCCGCGATGCGCTCGCCGCGCTGGTGCGCTCCATGGGCTCCGACCGGCTCTTGTCGCGCCGGGAGCTGGACAAGCTGGTGCAGTACAAGGGCCCCGAGGGCGGCGAGGTGACGCTCGAGGATGTCCTGGCGAGCGTCGGCGACTCCGCCGAGGTGACCTTGGACGACCTCGCCTTCGCGGTGGCCGGCGGCGATCGCCGCGCCCTGGAGCGAGCCTTGGAGCGCGCCCGCGCCTCGGGCGCCCAGCCGGTGTCTCTGCTGCGCGCGGTGAGCCGCCACTTTCAACGCTTACATCAAGCGGCCGCGGCGATGGAAGGCGGGCTGACCGTCGAGCGGGCCATGGCGACGCTACGGCCCGCTGTCTTCTGGAAGCTGAAAGGCGCCTTCAGCGCGCAGCTCCAAGCCTGGGGCGCGCAACGTCTGGCCGCGGCTCTGGTCGAGCTGACCGCTTGCGAGGGCGACGCCAAGACGGGGACCGGTCCTCAGGCGCTGATCGTCGAGCGGGCTCTTTGGCGCCTGGCCGTCAACGCGCCGCGGCGCGCCGGCCGCTAGAGCGTTTTCCGCTCACGCAGAATCACGGCACCGGGCCGCTGCCGTCCGATCGGAAAGAGGCCCTAGTCGCTATTCGGTCTGGCCCGTCGGGCGGTTCAGGCGCTCGATGACGTCGTCGAGCTGTTCCAAGGTCTGATAGTGGACGGTCAGCGAGCCGCTGCCGTCTCGGTTGCGGACATCGATCGCCACCTTGAGGCCGAGCATCTCGGAGAGCTGGCGCTCCAGGGACAGAGTGTCGGCGTCCTTGTGGACGACGGACTTCGGCGCCGCCGGTCGGCCGCCGCTGGAGCGCGGCGCGCTGTCGCCCTTGCGGGCCCGGACCAGGGCCTCGGTCTCGCGCACCGAGAGGCCGCGGGTGACGATCTCGTTGGCCAGGGTCTCCGCCGAGTCGATGCCGATCAGGGCGCGGGCGTGACCGGCCGAGAGGCTGCCGTCCTCGATGAGCTGCTTGATCGGGTCGGGCAGGCTGAGCAGCCGCAGGCTGTTGGCGATATGGCTGCGGCTCTTGCCGACGGCCTTGCCGAGCGCATCCT
This sequence comes from Kiloniellales bacterium, assembly GCA_028280455.1. Lineage (GTDB taxonomy): Bacteria > Pseudomonadota > Alphaproteobacteria > Kiloniellales > JAKSDN01 > JANQLT01. The sequence continues at coordinate 47,284 of JANQLT010000111.1, read as the reverse complement.
GGCTGTGGCCGAACTGGTCCATCAGGCGCTTGTAGGCTTCGGCCTCTTCGACCGGTGTCAGGTCTTCGCGCTGCAGGTTTTCGACCAGGGCCAGCTCCAGCGCCCGGCCGTCGTCCATTTCGCGGATGACCACGGGCACCTTGTGCACCTTGGCCATCTGCGCGGCGCGCCAGCGGCGCTCGCCGGCGACGATCTCGTACTCGTCGGGGCGCTGCGGATGGCGGCGGACCAGGATCGGCTGCAGCACGCCGTTGGCCGCGATGGACTCGGCGAGGCTCTGTAGCGCGTCGCTCGGGAAGCTGTGGCGCGGCTGCTTGGCGTTGGGATGAATCGATTCGATCGGCAGCGTCTTGGTAACCCGGACCTGATCGAGGTCGGTGTAGCTTTCGGACTCCTCGCCGAGGAGGGCCGACAGGCCGCGGCCGAGGTTGGTGCGTTGCGGTTCCATGTATCTTGCCTCGCTGCTTCTTGGCTCTCCCTGTTCGCCGGCCCCCTGTGCGCCGGCGCCGCCCTCTCAGGGCGTCATGACAGTGCCGGCAGGCCGCTTTGTTCGCGGCGCAGCATCTCGCCGGCGAGATGGATGTAGGCCTGGGCGCCGGCGCAGCGGTGATCGTAGAGCAGGACCGGCTTGCCGTGGGAGGGCGCCTCGGAGACCCGCACGTTGCGGGGGATCACCGTGTCGAAGACCTTGCTGCCGAGGTGCGCCCGGACGTCGGCGGCGACCATGTCGCAGAGGTTGTTGCGGCGGTCGAACATGGTCAGGACGATGCCCTGGATCGACAGGCCCGGGTTGAAGGCCCGCTTGACGCGCTCGACGGTGCGCAGCAGGTGCGACAGGCCCTCGAGGGCGTAGAACTCGGCCTGCAGCGGCACCAACACCGAGTCGGCGGCGACCAGGGCGTTCAAGGTCAGGAAGCCGAGCGCCGGCGGGCAGTCGATCAGGACGTAGTCGTAGTCGTCACGGACCAGGGAGATCGCGTCCCGGAGACGGTACTCCCGGCGCGCCAGGCTCATCAGCTCGACCTCGGCGCCCATCAGGTCGACGGAGGAGGCGACCACGGCCAGGCCCGGGATCGAGGCATCGATCGTCGCGTTGGCCAGGGGCAGGCCGTCGATCAGGGTCTCGTAGGTGCCGCGGCCGCGGCTGCCGGCGTCGATGCCGAGACCGGTCGAGGCGTTGCCCTGGGGATCCATGTCGACGATCAGCACCCGCTTGCCGCAGGCGGCGAGCGCGGTGCCGAGGTTGATCGCCGTCGTGGTCTTGCCGACGCCGCCCTTCTGGTTGGCGATGGCCAGGACCCGGGCGTGCAGGTTCAGCGCCCGATCTGGGCGGTCAGCGGCTGGCAGGTCAGTGGAGAGTCCGTTCATGTCCAGCTATCCCAACTGAGAGAACAACACCCGAAGGATCCGATTGGCTCGGATGGCTTTGCAGCTCGAAGACCCGCTCCTCGGCCGCCCGGTCGATCTCCTCTTGGGCCGTGCGGCCCTTGAGGAACAGGCCGGTGCCGCCCTCGGCGAGGAAGCGCTCGGCGTAGTCCAGCAGCTTCGGCAGGGGCGCCAGGGCCCGCGCGGTCACCACGTCGGCCGCGAAGGGCCGCATCTGCTCGATTCGCACCGCATGGATATGGGCATCGCTGCCGACCTCGCGGGCGACCTCCCGGAGGAAAATCGCCTTCTTCTGGTCGGACTCCACCAGATGGACATCCATATCGTCCATAATGGATAGAACCATCCCCGGAAATCCAGCTCCACTGCCCAAATCCACTAAGATAGCACGGCGATCCGGGCATCTAGGCAAATAGGACAGAAGCTGAGCCGAATCAAGCATATGGCGTCGCCAGAGGTCGTCGAGGCTCTTCGCGGAGACCAGATTCACCGCGTCGTTCCATTTCGCCAAGAGTGCAGCATAAAGCTGGAGTCGGTCCAGGGTTTCACGTGAAACGTCCAATTTTTTCCCGAAGTCTTCCACAGACAGGGGCGCGGGCGTACCCATGCGCGGGTTTTTCGGTGCTTTTGCTCGGTTGGACACGGCCCGGCCCCGCGTTTCAGCCCCGCGCCTAGGCAGCGGAGCCCAAGGGCGCCGCCGAGTCGCCGCCCGGTGGGCGGTCGCCCGCGACGTCGCGCCGGCGCACGTAGCGCAGCAAGGTGACCAGGGCCGCCGGCGTGACGCCGGGCAGGCGACCGGCAGCGCCGAGGGTGGCCGGCCGTGCCGCCGACAGGCGCTCGCGCATCTCGTTCGACAGGCCGGGAATCGCCGCATAGTCCAGATCGAGCGGCAGCTCCAGGGCCTCGTCGCGCCGAAAGGCCCGGATATCGGCGGCTTGCCGCTCCAGATAGCCCCGGTAGCGGCCGTCGATCTCGAGCTGCTCGACGACGTCGGGGGCCAAGCCCGCCAGCGCTGGCCAGACCGCTGTAAGCTTGGCGATATCGATCCCGGGATGGCCCAGGAGGTCGAGCACGCTGCGCTTCACGCCGTCCCGGTTCACCGTCAGGCCGGCCTCTCTCAAGCGCTCCGGCGACGCCCGCAGGCGCTCGGCCAAGGCCCGTCCCGCCTCCAGCCGGGCGGCCCGCGCCTCGTAGGCGCTCTGGCGGGCCTGGCCGACGCAGCCCCAGGCCATGCCGCGCGGCGTGAGGCGCAGGTCGGCGTTGTCCGATCGCAGGTGCAGGCGATACTCGGCGCGGCTGGTGAACATGCGGTAGGGCTCGGACACGCCGCGGGTCACCAGGTCGTCGATCATCACGCCGATATAGCCCTCGGCCCGGTCGACGGCGAGGTCGGCCGGCGCCCCGGCGGCCCGCCGCGCCGCGTTGAGGCCCGCCAGGAGCCCCTGGGCCGCCGCCTCCTCGTAGCCGGTGGTGCCGTTGATCTGGCCGGCCAGGAACAGCCCCGGCAGGCGCTTGCACTGCAGGGCCGGCGTCAGCTCGCGCGGATCGACGTGATCGTACTCGATGGCGTAGCCCGGCTGCAGGATCTCGGCCCGCTCCAGGCCGGGAATCAGGCGGACCAGGGCGGTCTGCACTTCGGCGGGCAAGGACGTCGAGATGCCGTTGGGATAGACCCGGTCGCCGTCCAGGCCCTCCGGCTCCAGGAAGATCTGGTGACGCTCCCGGTCGGCGAAGCGGACGACCTTGTCCTCGATCGAGGGGCAGTAGCGCGGCCCGCTGCTGTCGATCTGGCCCGAGTAGATTGGTGCCCGGTGCAGGTTGTCGCGGATCAGCGCGTGCACCGCCGGGTTGGTGTAGGTGATGTGGCAGTCGATCTGCGGCTGGGAGATCGCCTCGGTCAGGAACGAGAAGGGCGCCGGCGGCAAATCCCCCGGCTGGACTTCCAAGATGTCGACATCGATGGTCCGGCGGTCGATTCGAGGCGGCGTGCCCGTCTTCAGGCGCCCGAGCTCGAAGCCGGCGGCGGCCAGGGTCTTCGACAGGCCCAGCGCCGGCGCCTCGCCCACCCGGCCCGCCTCCCAGCGCTGCTCGCCGCAGTGAATCACGCCCCGCAGGAAGGTGCCGGTGGTCAAGACCACGGCCCCGGCCCGGATTTCCTCGCCGGTCGAGAGGCGGACACCGCGGCACCGCCCGTCCGGCTCGATCAACAGGTCCTCGACCGCCGCCTCGGCGAGGCGGAGCCCGGGCTGCGCCCGCAGGAGATCCTGAATGGCCTGCCGGTACAAAGCCCGGTCGGCCTGGGCCCGCGGCCCGCGGACCGCCGGCCCCTTGCTGCGGTTGAGCAGGCGGAACTGGATCCCGGCCCGGTCGATGGCCCGGGCCATGACGCCGTCGAGCGCGTCGACCTCGCGCACCAGGTGGCCCTTGCCCAGCCCGCCGATCGCCGGGTTGCAGGACATGGCCCCGACGGTCTCGATCTTGTGGGTCAGCAGGAGGGTCTGGGCGCCCAGGCGCGCGGCGGCCGCGGCAGCCTCGCAGCCGGCGTGGCCGCCCCCGACGACGACGACATCGGTCTTTCCACAGGAAACCGCCATGTCCCGCCTTTTACGCCCTGCCCGTTAGGCTGTCAAAGCGCCTCGATTCCAGGACTCTGCTGGTGAATCCCACTGTTTCACGTGAAACACCCGACCTGCCGGCCTGACTCTACTTGCCGATGCAGAACTCCCGGAACACCACGTCAAGCAGCGCCTCGACGTCGACCTTGCCGACCACCCGACCCAGCGCCCGCAAGGCCAAGCGCAGGTCCTCGGCGACCAGCGCCGCGTCGTCGACCGCCGCGGCACGCCCCAGGGCCTCGGCACAGTCGGCCAGGGCCTCCCGGTGACGGGCCCGGGTCAGCAAGGCCGGATCGGCACCGCCCAGACGCGCCTCGACCGCCCTCTCGAGGCCCTCCAGGAGCCCGTCGAGACCCGCGCCGGTCAGGGCCGAGACGTCATAGCGATCGGCCCCGACGGCCGTCAACGCGCTCGGCAGGGCCGCCAAGGGGCCTTCGGCGAGGTCGGCCTTGTTGACCACCACAAGGCTGTCCCGGTCGGCCCTGGCCGCCACCTCCGGCTCGACCGCCGGCCAGCGGGGCGCCTCGAAGACCAGCAGCTTGAGATCGGCGTCTTCCGCCCGCAGGCGGCTCCGGCGCATGCCCTCGGCCTCGACCTCAGCCTGGCCCGAGGGATCTTCGGCCGCCGGCACCAGGTCCCGCAGACCGGCGGTATCGGCCAGGGTGACCGGCAGGCCGCCCAGATCCAGATGCACCTCGATGACGTCGCGCGTGGTGCCGGCCTGGGCGGAGACGATCGCCACGTCGCGGCGGGCGAGGGCGTTCAGCAGGCTGGACTTGCCGACGTTCGGCGCGCCCAGGATGGCGATCTGCACGCCGTCGCGCAGCCGCTCGCCCCGCTCGCCCTGGTCCAGCAGCGCCGCGATCTCCGCCCGCAGCGCACCGGCGACCGTCTGCACCGCCGCCAGCGGCCGCGCCGGCACGTCGACCTCGTCCTCGGCGAAATCGATCTCGGCCTCGAGCCGCGCCAGGGCGGCGATCAGGGCCTGCTGCAAGGCGTTGCAGCGCCGGCTCAGGGCGCCCTGGCTCTGACGCAGGGCCTGGCGCCGCTGGGCCTCCGTCTCGGCATTGATCAGGTCCGCCAGGCCCTCGACCTGGGCCAGGTCGAGCTTGCCGGCATCGTAGGCCCGGCGGGTGAACTCGCCCGCTTCGGCCAGCCGGCAGCCCGGCAGGCCGCCGAGGGCCTCGAGCACGGCCGCGACCACCGCCCGGCCGCCGTGCAGGTGCAGCTCGACCTGGTCTTCTCCGGTGAAGCTCGCCGGGCCCGGGAGCCAGAGCACCAGGGCCCGGTCGAGGGGCTCGGCGCCGCCCGGCGCCTGGATCGCCCGCAGCGCCGCGCGCCGCGGGGCAGGGGGCCGCCCCGGGACCATCTGGGCGAGGACCTGCCCGGCCGCCGGCCCGGAGACCCGGATGACGGCGACCGCCGCCCGTCCCGCGCCCGAGGAAAGCGCGAAGATGGTGTCACGGTCGCTGCTTGGCGTGAAAATCGCGGCGGCCACGGCCCGCTCGTGCCTCCGCTGCCGGTCTCTCGGCTTTCCGCGGCCTCAGTCCCCGCCGCCGCCTTCGCCGCCCGCCTCGCCACCGGCGCCGCCCTGGTCGCCCTTCGGCGGCTGGGGCTGGCTCGAGCGTTGCGGCTGGGCCTGGCGCCAGAAGGCTTTCTGCATCTGCTCCCAGCCCTGCAGGCCGAGCGGCAGCCAGGTCTTGAGGAGCTGGTCGGGCTCCATGGAGCGCAGGGTCTCGGTGGTCCGCCGCTGGATCTCGTCCATCATCGCCTGCTGCATCGGCGCCACGTCCGGCAGGCCGAGGAAGCGCCGCGCCTCGTCCGGCGTGCAGTCGACGTCGATCGTGATCTTCATGGCCCGACCTCCCAAAGCCCTAGCCGATTTGGGGTTGAGTCGCCCCGGGGGCGCCTCGCATAGTGCGCCGCGCGAGGCGCCCGCTGCAAGCGATTGGGCGGCGCCGGGGCCAAGCCTGATGCGGGATTTCCGATGACCAGCGCCGCCGAGAACCGACTGGCCCGCGAGGCCAGCCCCTACCTGCTCCAGCACAAGGACAACCCGGTCGACTGGTACGCCTGGGGGCCGGAGGCCTTCGAGGCCGCCGCCCGGGCCGACAAGCCGATCCTGCTGTCGGTCGGCTATGCCGCCTGCCACTGGTGCCACGTCATGGCCCACGAGTCCTTCGAGAGCGCCGAGATCGCGGCGCTGATGAACGAGCTCTTCGTCAACGTCAAGGTCGACCGCGAGGAGCGGCCGGACATCGACACGATCTACCAGACCGCGCTGGCGCTGATGGGCGAGCAGGGCGGCTGGCCGCTGACCATGTTCCTGACGCCCCGGCGCGAGCCCTTCTGGGGCGGCACCTACTTCCCGCCCGACGCCCGCTACGGCCGCCCGGGCTTCCCCCAGGTGCTGCAGGCCATGTCCAAGGCCTACGCCGAGGACAAGGCCAACGTCGCCAAGAACGTCGGCGCCCTGAAGGAGGGCCTGACCAAGCTCTCGGCCAACCAGCCCGGCGACATGATCACCATGGACCAGGCGGACCAGATCGCCCAGCGCCTGGCGCGCGAGTTCGACCCTTTCCTGGGCGGCGTCGGCCAGGCGCCGAAGTTTCCGCAGCCGAGCCTGCTGAAGCAGATCTGGCGGGCCTGGAAGCGGACCGGCTCGGAGCCCTTCGAGAAGGCCGTCGCCCTGACCATGAACCGCATGTGCCAGGGCGGCATCTACGACCATCTCGGCGGCGGCTTCGCCCGCTACGCCGTCGACGCCCACTGGCTGGTGCCGCACTTCGAGAAGATGCTCTACGACAACGCCCAGCTTCTCGACCTGCTGACCTGGCTCTGGCAGGACACCGAGGACCCGCTCTACGAGCGCCGGGCGCGGGAGACCGTCGGCTGGCTGCAGCGCGAGATGATGGCCGAGCGCAGCCCCGGCGGCGAGCCCTGCGGCGGCTTCGCCAGCTCACTGGACGCCGACAGCGAGGGCGAGGAGGGCCGCTTCTACGTCTGGCAGGAGGCCGAGATCGACGCCCTGCTCGGCGCCGACGCGGCCGTCTTCAAGCAGGCCTATGCGGTCACCCCCATGGGCAACTGGGAAGGCAAGACCATCCTCAACCGCAGCCACGACCACGGCCTCGCCGCGCCGGCCGAGGAGGCCCGGCTCGAGACCCTGCGCGGCAAGCTGTTGGAAGCCCGCGCCGAGCGGGTCCGGCCCGGCTGGGACGACAAGGTGCTGGCGGACTGGAACGGCCTGATGATCGCCGCCCTGGCCCGCGCCGCCGAGGCCTTCGGCGAGCCGGGCTGGCTCGACCTGGCCGAGCGCGCCTTCGCCTTCGTCTGCGCCGAGATGACCCGGGACGGCCGCCTGCGCCACGCCTGGCGGCACGGCGAGGCCCGGCACCCGGCGACCCTGGACGACTACGCCACGCTCTGCGATGCCGCCCTGGCCCTGCACGAGGTCACCGGCCGCCCCGAGCCCCTGGCGCAGGCGCTGGCCTGGATCGAGGTCCTCGACCGCCACTACTGGGACGGCGCGGCCGGCGGCTACTTCTTCACCGCCGACGACACCGAGGAGCTGCTGGTCCGGACCAAGACGGTGTTCGACAACGCCACGCCGGCCGGCAACGGCGTCATCGCCGGGGTCCTGGCCCGGCTCTGGCACCTGACCGGCGAAGACCGCTACCGGCAGCGGGCCGAGGCGGTGATCGGCGCCTTCGCCGGCGAGGTCAACCGCAACGTCTTCCCGCTGTCGACCCTGATCAACGCCGCGGAGCTGCTGCAGGAGGCCGCCCAGGTGGTGATCCTCGGCGACCGCGCCGAGGCCGGCGGCGCCGCGCTGCTGGCCGCCCTGCGGCGCCGCTCGCAGCCCAACCTGGTGCTGCAGGTCCTCGGCGACGGCGAGAGCCTGCCCAGCGGCCATCCCGCCAGCGGCAAGACGGCCGTCAACGGCAGCGCCACCGCCTACGTCTGCCGCGGCATGACCTGCTCCCTGCCGATCACCGATCCCGACGAGCTGCTGGCCGCTTTGCGGGCCTGATCGTGTCCGGCGTTAACGATTGCCGGATGACAGGCCGGGGCCGCAGGCGATAGGCTCCGGCCGAGTCCGGGGGCCCGGCCGCGAGACGGCCGCGGCTGCCTAACCACCTCTCATCGAATCATCGAAGCTCTGGGGAAGAGGCAATGCCTGACATCACGATTTCGGGCCAGGACGGCGACTTCGCCGCCTACCTGGCCCTGCCGAGCAGCACGCCGGCGCCGGCCCTGGTCGTCGCCCAAGAGATTTTCGGGGTCAACGCGGTGATGCGCGAGATTTGCGACTGGCTGGCCGGCGAGGGCTTCGTCGCCTGCTGTCCGGACCTGTTCTGGCGCATCGAGCCGGGGATCCAGCTCACCGACAAGACCGAGGCCGAGTGGGCCCGGGCCTTCGAGCTCTTCAACCTCTTCGATGTCGACAAGGGCATCGAGGACATGAAGGCCACCCTGGCGGCCCTGCGCGGCCACGAGGCCTGCAGCGGCAAGGCCGGCTCGGTCGGCTACTGCCTGGGCGGCAAGATCGCCTACCTGATGGCCGCGCGCAGCGACGCCGACTGCTCGGTCAGCTACTACGGCGTCGGCCTCGAGGGCCTGCTGGGCGAGGCCTCGAGCATCGCCAAGCCGCTGATGCTGCACGTCGCCGGCAAGGACCAGTTCGTGCCGCCCGAGGCCCAGGCGCAGATCAAGGACGGCCTGGCCGGCCACGCCCAGGTCACCCTGCACCTCTACCCCGAGCAGGACCACGCCTTCGCCCGCCAGGGCGGCGAGCATTACGACGCCGCGGCGGCGGCGAGCGCCAACGACCGCAGCCTGGCCTTCTTCAAGGAGCATCTCGCGTCATGACCAAAGCCGTTCGCATCCACGAGCCCGGCGGCCCGGAAGCGCTCATCTACGAAGACGTCCCGGTCGGCCAGCCCGGCCCCGGAGAGGCCCTGATCGAGCACGCCGCCGTCGGCCTCAACTACATCGACGTCTACCACCGCAGCGGCCTCTACCCGCTGCCGGCGCTGCCGGCGGTGATCGGCATGGAGGGCGCCGGCACGGTCCTGGCGGTCGGCTCCGGGGTCAAGGGCCTGAAGGCCGGCGACCGCGTGGCCTACGCCGACGCCCCGCCCGGCGCCTATGCCGAGCAGCGGCTGATGCCGGCCCACCGCCTGGTCAAGCTGCCCAAGAAGATCGGCTTCGAGACCGCGGCGGCCATGATGCTCCAGGGCATGACCGTCGAGTATCTGATCCGCCGGACCTTCTTCGTCTATCCCGGCCAGACCGTGCTGTTCCACGCCGCCGCCGGCGGTGTCGGGCTGATCGCCTGCCAGTGGCTGAACCACATCGGCGCCACCGTGATCGGCACCGTCGGCAGCGAGGAGAAGGCGGCGCTGGCCAAGGCCCACGGCTGCCATCACACGATCAACTACCGCACCGAGGACTTCGTCGAGCGGGTCAAGGAACTGACCAAGGGCGAGGGCGTGCCGGTGGTCTACGATTCGGTCGGCAAGGACACCTTCGACGGCTCGCTGGACTGCCTCCGGCCCTTCGGCCTGATGGTCTCCTTCGGCAACGCCTCGGGCCCGGTCGAGCCCTTCAACACCGGCATCCTCGGCCAGAAGGGCTCGCTCTACATCACCCGGCCGACCCTGATGGTCTACAACAAGAAGCGCGAGGACCTGCAGGCCAGCTCCAAGGCGCTGTTCGAGGTGGTCATGTCCGGCGCGGTCAAGATCGAGGTCAACCAGACCTACCCCTTGGCCGAGACCGCCCAGGCGCACCGCGACCTGGAGGCCCGCAAGACCACCGGCAGCACGGTCCTGCTGCCCTAGAGCTTTCCGAGATGTGAGATCGGGGAAACGGCCCGGACCCTGAGGTTCGGGCCGTTGTCTTTGCGGCCGAGGCCTATTGGTTCATGGCCTCGAAGAAGTCGTTGTTGGTCTTGGCGTGCTTGAGCTTCTCGACCAGGAACTCTACGGAGTCGGTGACGCCCATCGGCAGCAGGATGCGCCGCAGCACCCACATCTTCGACAGGGTGCCCTTGTCGACCAGCAGCTCCTCCTTGCGGGTGCCGGACTTGCCGATGTCGATCGCCGGGAAGGTCCGCTTGTCGGCCAGCTTGCGGTCGAGGACGATTTCCGAGTTACCGGTGCCCTTGAACTCCTCGAAGATCACCTCGTCCATGCGGCTGCCGGTGTCGATCAGCGCCGTCGAGATGATGGTCAGGCTGCCGCCCTCCTCGATGTTGCGGGCGGCGCCGAAGAAGCGCTTGGGCCGCTGCAGGGCGTTGGCGTCGACGCCGCCGGTCAGCACCTTGCCCGAGCTCGGCACCACGGTGTTGTAGGCGCGGGCCAGGCGGGTGATCGAGTCCAGCAGGATCACCACGTCCTTCTTGTGCTCGACCAGGCGCTTGGCCTTCTCGATGACCATCTCGGCGACCTGCACGTGGCGCGAGGCCGGCTCGTCGAAGGTCGAGCTGACCACCTCGCCCTTGACCGAGCGGTCCATGTCGGTGACCTCCTCGGGCCGCTCGTCGATCAGCAGGACGATCAGGTAGACCTCGGGGTGGTTGTGCTCGATGGAGTGGGCGATGTTCTGCAGGATCATGGTCTTGCCGGTGCGCGGCTGGGCCACGATCAGGGCCCGCTGGCCCTTGCCCTGGGGCGCCACCAGGTCGATGACCCGGGAGGTCAGGTCCTTGATGGTCGGGTCCTCGATCTCCAGCTTGATCCGCTGGTCGGGATAGAGCGGCGTCAGGTTGTCGAAGTTGATCCGGTGGCGGGCGTTCTCCGTCGGATCGAAGTTGATCGAGCTGACCTTGAGCAGGGCGAAGTAGCGCTCGCCGTCCTTGGGCGAGCGGATCTGGCCCTCCACCGTGTCGCCGGTGCGCAGGCCGAAGCGGCGGATCTGGCTGGGGCTGACGTAGATGTCGTCGGGCCCCGGCAGATAGTTGGATTCAGGCGAGCGCAGGAAGCCGAACCCGTCCTGCAGCACCTCGAGCACGCCCGAGCCGTAGATCGCCTGATCGTTCTCGGCGAGCTGCTTCAGGATCGCGAACATCATGTCCTGCTTCCTGAGCGTGCTGGCGTTCTCGATCTCGAGCTCCTCGGCGAAGGCCAGCAGGTCTGCCGGGCTCTTGGTCTTGAGTTCCTGGAGGTTCATGGGCGGGGATCCGAGGGGTGGGGAGGGGGCAAGGGAGGGCCGAAAACGGGCCGACGCGACGCGGCGAGCGGGGAGGCGGCTGGCGCAAGCCCGATGTGCTTAGCCAACGCGCTGCGAACGAGCGCTTACCCCCTGCTGTAGCTGTGTGCTGTAGAGCGCGACCTCGACTGAGGTCCAGGCGACGAGGTCCCGGCTGCTTTCGGTCGGCGCCGCCGGCCGACGAGCTTCGGCCGTCGCGCCACCTTCCATGTGGGTAGACGAATGTTCATATCAAGTCAAGCGAAGGGCTTTACCACGATCACTATTACAATTCCGATCAGCAACAACGTCGGTACTTCATTCATGATCCGGTAAAAGCGGTGGTCGTGCCGGTTCTCGTCGGCCGCGAAATGCCGCCGCCAGCGGCCGTAGGCGATATGAACGGCCTGCATGGCGAGCAGCATGGCGAACTTCGCCAGCATCCAGGGCTCGCCCCAGGCCTCGAGATGCGCCACCAGCAGCAGGCCGAAGAGCCAGGAGGCGATCATCGCCGGGTTGGTGATCGCCCGCAGCAGGCGGCGCTCCATCACCTTGAAGGTCTCCGACTGGACCGAGCCCGGCTCGGCGGCGCAGTGATAGACGTAGAGCCGCGGCAGGTAGAGCATGCCGGCCATCCAGGCGATCACGCTGACGATGTGCAGCGCCTTGACCCAGAGATAGGCCTCGCCGAGAAATCCCCCCATGCGCCGCCCTCACGCCTCCAGATGCTCGCGACAGCGCGACCAGGCGGCCGGGCAGATCCGCGCCACGTCCTGGGAGCAGACCGGCGCGTCGCCGCGCAGGCAGAGACCGACCAGGCGCGCCAGCCCGTCCATGTAGGCGTCGCCCGCGCCGACGGTCGGCACCCGGTGATAGCCCGGCACCTTCGAGTCGTCGGCCAGCCGGCGATACTCGATGTCCAATTCGACCAAGGTCTCGGAATGCTCCGAAACGAAGGCGATGGGCACCAAAACCACGCTTTTGCCGTCCTGTCCAGCCCGGACAATCTCGCCCTCGGTCGAGGGCCCGATCCACTCCAGAGGCCCGACGCGGCTCTGATAGCAGACGACAAAATCGGGATCGGTCCATTCTGGATAGACTGAACTCAGCCGCTCGACCACGGCCTCGACAGACCGCTCGACCTGCCACTGATAGGGGTCGCCCTGCTCGACGATCTTCTTCGGCAGGCCGTGGGCCGAGAACAGCAGGCGGGTCTCCGTCCGCCCGAGCCGCCGTTCCTCCAGCATGGCCGAGAGCTCGGCCGCGACGGCCTCGACGAACCCGCTCTCCGTCGGATAGCAGCAGATCGCCTTGATCTCCGCCGTGATGCCCGCCTTCGCCGCGGCGCGACGCCAGGCCCGCACGGACGACGCGACGGTGGTGGTCGAGAACTGCGGATAGAGCGGCAGCAGGACGATCCGATCGGCGCCGAAGGCCTTCACCGCGGCCACGCACTCCTCGCTCATCGGATGCCAATAGCGCATGGCGATGAACACCTCGGCCTCGACGCCCTCCGCCTGCCCGCTCGCCTCCAAGCGTTGCTTCAGGGCCGCTGCCTGGGCTTCCGTGTTGGCCAGGAGCGGCGAGCCGCCGCCCAGCTCCCGGTAGATCTCCTGGGCGATCGGCGCCCGTCTCGCGGAGATCAGCTTCGCCAGGGGCCAGCGGAACAGCGCCGGCAGGCCGATGATCGCCGGATCGTTGAACAGGTTGAACAGGAAGGGCTGAACCGCCTCAGGACGGTCCGGCCCGCCCAGGTTCATCAGCACGACCGCGACCCGGCTCACCTGTCGCGCCCCGGGTCACGCCTCTGCGCCGCGGACGATCGATACCAGCTCCGCGACGTGATCGGGCGGCGTCTGCGGCACGATGCCGTGCCCCAGGTTGAAGATATGCGGCCTGCCCTCGAGCGCCGCACAGATCGCCCGCGCTTCCGCGCGCATCGCTTCCCCCCCGCTGACCAAGAGAATCGGATCCAAATTCCCTTGTACGGTCACCTGCGGGCTTAGGATCTCTTTCGCCCAAGCCGGCCGCACGCCGCTGTCCAGCGACAGCCCCTCCGCGCCGCCCGCGCGGGCGAAATCCTCGTAGGCCACGCCGACGCCTCTCGGGAACAGGATCACCGGTATACCGGGGTGCCGGGCCTTGATCGCCTCGGCGATCGCCCGCATCGGCCGCAGGGACCAGCGCTCCAAAATCCCCGACGGCAAGGCCGAAGCCCAGGAGTCGAAGAGCTGGATGACCTCGGCACCGGCGACGACCTGCGCGTCGAGGTAGGCGACCGTCGCCGCCACCAGCCGGTCGATCAAGGCCTGGAAGCCCTCGGGATCCCGGTAGGCCCAGCCTTTGACCAACGCGAAGTCCCGCGAGCTGCCCCCCTCCACCATGTAGCTCGCCACGGTCCAGGGCGCCCCGGCGAAGCCGATCAGGGTGACCTCCTGGGGCAAGCCCCGCCGCAAGAGCCGAAGCGTCTCCATGACCGGCGCCAGCCGCTCCACGACCCCTTCGACCTGTAGCGCATCGATGTCCCGCCGCTCCTTCAGAGGCTCCAAGCGAGGCCCGACCCCCTCTTCGAAGCGGACGCTCTGGCCCATCGCATGGGGCACCACCAGGATGTCCGAGAACAGGATGGCCGCATCGAAACCGTAGCGCCGGATCGGCTGCAGCGTCACCTCCGCCGCCAGCTCCGGGCTGAAACAGAGGTCGAGGAAACTGCCCGCTTCCTGGCGCACCGCGCGATACTCGGGCAGATACCGGCCGGCCTGGCGCATCAGCCAGATCGGCGGACGCGGCAAAGCCTCGCCCCTCAGGGCTCTGAGCAGGGTCTTGTCGACGGTCATGGCTATGGCAAGGGGCTCACGTTGAAGCCGGGAGGGCAGTGAATCACCCCTCTACCTAGACTCAAGAATAGAGATTCAAAAGGAAGTTATTGTTGTTGGCGCTGTGGAGAGCGGGGATTGGCGGCTTGTGCCCAGGGCGCTCCACAGGCTTTGGTGACTCGGGCGTGTCGGGCGGTAGCGGCCCTGGCGCCTGTGGAGGGGTCGTGCGCAACGGCCGGGACTGCCGCCTTGCCACCGGCTCGAAAGCCGGGAATAAGGTGCATAGGCCCCGGTGCGAGACCCTGAGGGGTGACCTATGAGCGCTTGTCGACAGCTTCTTCCTGTGGCGGAGCAACAGCGCCTGCAGCCGCAGGGACGACGGGTACAGGACTCGGCTCGCGTGTCCTTCCCGGCCCTTAGGCACAGCTCCAGGCGACTTATCCCCCAGGCCTCGTGCACAAAGGGCCGTCGGCGATGACCGTCTACCACATGCACCTGGTTTCGGACGCCACCGGCGAGACGGTCAACTCCGTCGCCCGCGCGTGCCTCGTCCAGTTCAAGGACATCGATCCGGTCGAGCACAACTGGACTCTCATCCGCACCAAGGGTCAGGTCGAGAAAGTCGTGCGCGCCATTGCCGACAATCCCGGCCCGGTGCTCTTCACCATGGTCAACAACGAGCTGCGCGTCGCCCTGCTCGACGGCTGCCGCGCCATCGGCGTGCCCTGCATCTCGCTCCTCGACCCGGTGATCCACACCCTCGCGGGTCACTTCAACGTCGAGGTCAGGGGCCAGCCCGGCCTCCAGCACGAGCTGGACGCGGAGTACTTCGAGCGCATCGAAGCGATGAACTACGCCATGCTGCACGACGACGGCCAGCATACCCAGGACCTCAACGAGGCCGACGTGATCCTCTGCGGCGTCTCGCGGACATCGAAAACGCCGACCTGCATCTATCTCGCCAACCGCGGCATCAAGGCGGCCAACGTGCCCGTGGTGCCGGGCTGCCCCTTGCCCAACGAGCTCTTCACCGCCAACGCGCCGCTCATCGTCGGCCTGACCAAGGACCCGCAACGGCTGCTGCAGGTCCGCCGCAACCGGCTCCGCATTCTCGGACAGGACGACGACGCCACCGACTACGTCGACCCCGATGCCATCCGCGAGGAGCTGACCTTCGCGCGCCGCCTCTACACCTCGAACGACTGGCCGGTGATCGACGTCACGCGCCGCTCGATCGAGGAGATCGCCGCAGCGATCATGAATCTCTACGCCGCAGAGCGCGGCCGCGCCGCCGAATGAACGAGGCCGGGCCGCCACTCGTCCTCGCTTCGGCAAGCCCGTCGCGCCAAGCGCTCCTCACCGCCGCCGCCGTCCCCTTCGCCGCGGAGCCCGCGGCCGTCGACGAGAGCAAAGTCAAGCGCGCGCTGCGTGCCGAAGGCGCCGCGGCGGCCCAGGTCGCGGAGACGCTGGCCGAGCTGAAGGCCCAGAGAGTCTGCCGGCGGCATCCGGGCGCGCTGGTGCTCGGTGCCGACCAGATGCTCGACTGCGACGGCGGCTGGCTCGACAAGCCTGCCGACCGGGAGCAGGCCCGGGCACAGTTGCTGTCGCTCGCCGGCCGCAGCCACCGCCTGAGCAGCGCGCAAGTGCTGGTCCGCGACGGCACGCGCCTCTGGCATCATCTGGAGGCCGCGACCCTGACCATGCGGCCATTCGATGCCGCTTTCGTGGACCGCTATCTCGACGCCGTCGGCGATGCGGCACTGACGTCGGTCGGCGGCTACCAGATCGAAGGCATGGGCATCCAGCTCTTCTCCCGCATCGAGGGCGACTACTTCGCCATCCTCGGCTTGCCGCTGCTGCCGCTGCTGCAGAACCTCCGCGAGCACGGGGTGGTGCCGCGATGATCCCGAGCGGTGCCGCCAAGCTCGCCGGCGTGCTCGGCTGGCCGGTCGAGCATTCCCTGTCGCCGCGGCTGCACGGCCACTGGCTGGAGCGCTACGGCATCGACGGCGCCTACCTGCCGCTGCCGGTGCGCCCGGCGGATTTCACGGCGGCCGTCAAAGGCCTGGTCGCGGCCGGTTTCCGCGGCTTCAACGTCACCCTGCCGCACAAGGAGGCGGCCTACGCGCTCTGCGACGCGCTCGACGACTCGGCCCGGCGCATTGCCGCGGTCAACACGATCGTCGTCGAGGAGGGTCGGCTCCTGGGGCGCAACAGCGATGCCTTCGGATTCGCCGAGAACCTGCGCGCCGGCTGTCCCACTTGGCGCGCCGCGGCGGGGCCGGCGCTGCTGCTCGGCGCCGGCGGTGCGGCCCGCGCCGTCGTCGCCGCCCTGCTCGACCTCGGCGTGCCCGAGCTGCGTGTCGCCAACCGCACCGAAGCGCGCGCCGCGAGCCTGGCCGAGACCTTCGGCGGCGCGCTGCGCGTGGTCGACTGGCAGGAGCGCGCCGCCGCCTGCGCCGGGCTCAACCTGCTGGTCAACACGACCAGTCTCGGCTTGGCCGGACAGCCCCCGCTGGACCTCGACCTGGCGGCGCTGCCGCCCGAGACCCTGGTAACCGACATCGTCTACAAGCCCTTGCAGACACCGCTGCTCGTGGAAGCAACCGCACGCGGCAATCCCACCGTCGACGGGCTCGGCATGCTGCTACACCAGGCGCGGCCCGGCTTCGAAGCCTGGTTCGGCGTCGCGCCCGAGGTCGACGAGACGCTGCGCGCTTTCGTGCTCAGCGCTTAGGGCGGCCGCGTCATGCGCATCCTCGGCCTGACCGGCTCCATCGGCATGGGCAAGACCACAGCGGCCGGCATGCTCCGCCGCCTCGGCGTCCCGGTGCACGACGCGGACGCCAGCGTGCACGGCTTGATGGCAGCGGGCGGTGCCGCCGTGCCGGCGATCGCCGAGGCCTTTCCCACCGCGCTCAGCGGCGAGGCCATCGACCGCCAGCGTCTCGGCGCGCAGGTCTTCGACGACCCGCCCGCGCTGCGGCGGCTGGAAGCCATCCTGCACCCGATGGTGCGGGCGGACGCCGAGGCCTTCGTCAAGCGGGCCCGGCGCCGGCGTTGCGCGCTGGTCTGTCTGGACATCCCGCTGTTGTTCGAGACCGGCGCCGAGGGGCGCTGCGACGCCGTCCTGGTGATCACGGCACCGCGCTTGATCCAAGCTTCGCGCGTATTGCGCCGACCGGGCATGACGGCGGCGCGCTTCGAATCCATTCTGGCCGCGCAGATGCCGGACAGGGAGAAGCGCCGGCGCGCCGACTTCGTCGTGACCAGCGGCCTCGGCAAGCGCGAGACCTTGCGTCGACTCGCCGCGATCGTGAGACTTCTCAGGCAACCCGACAGGACGTTGATGAGACGTCGATACGGATCGCGGCAGCGGAGGCGTCATGCGTGAGATCGTTCTCGACACCGAGACCACCGGCCTCGACCCGGGCGCCGGCCACCGCGTCGTCGAGATCGGCGCCATCGAGCTAATCAACCACGTCGCCACCGACAATCGCTTCCACTGCTACCTCAATCCCGAGCGCGCGATGCCGGACGAGGCCTTCCGCATCCACGGCCTGGGCGACGACTTCCTGGCCGACAAGCCGCGCTTCGCCGAGGTCGCCGACAAGCTCCTCGAGTTCCTGAAAGACTCGACCCTGGTGATTCACAACGCCGCCTTCGACGTCGGCTTCCTCAACGCCGAGCTGGAGCGGGCCGGCCGGCCGAGCCTGGCGCCGCGGGAGGTCGTCGACACGGTGAAGCTGGCCCGGCAACGCTTTCCCGGCGCCCAGGCCAGCCTCGACGCGCTCTGCCGCCGCTTCGAGATCGACAACTCGGCGCGCACGCTGCACGGCGCCCTGCTGGACTGCGAGCTGCTCGCCGAGGTCTACCTCGAGCTGCGCGGCGGCCGGCAGCCGGGCCTGGAGCTCAGCGGCCGCAAGCGCCGGGCGCTGGCCCAGAGCGCCGCGCCGGCGCGGACACCGCGCGAGGCCCGGCCCCATGCGCCGAGCGCCGAGGAGCTGGCCGCCCACGCGGCCATGCTGGAGCGTCTCGACTCGCCTCTCTGGGAACTGTGATTCTCCGGGAGCCGTGACCGCTGGCGCGGTCCCGCGTTACTCCGCTTCGGCCGCCGCCGCCTGCTCTTGCTGCGCCGCCTGGGCGGCCGCGACCTTCTGCCGGCGCAGGCTGGCGAAGTCGACCGGGTTGACCAGCAGCGGCGGGTAGCCGCCGTCGCGGGTCACGTCGGCGATGATGTTGCGGGCGAAGGGGAAGAGAAGCTGCGGCACCTCGACGGCGAGGATCGACTCCATCTCGGAGTCCGCGACCTTGTCCCCGACCTTGATCAGCGCGGCGAAGTCGAGCTCGACGATGAAGGCCGCCTTGTCCTCGACCGTGGCGTCGACCTTGCAGGCCAGCACGACCTCGAAGATCCGCTCCTGCAGGCGCGAGGCGTTGACGTCGAGCTGGACCTTGACCTGCGGCTGCTCGCGCTTGGTGAAGATCTCCGGCGCGTTCGGGTTCTCGACCGAGAGGTCCTTGATGTAGTGCCGGTGCACCAGGAGCCTGATGTCGGCCATCGCGTCCTTCTGCCCGGCACCCCCCTGATCGGCGCCTTCCGGCTGGGCGCTGGCTGTCGGCTCGGACGCGCCGCCTGCCGCGGCGCCGGGCTCCTGGTCGGTCATGGGACTCTCCTGATCGGGTGGGCGCAGGTGGCTATCACGGATAGCCTGGGCTGACAACAAGGCGGCTGACGACAAGCGCGCGTCAGCCCGTGACCGGCTCGTAGCGCAGGCTCTCGGCGTTCTGCAGGGCCTCGCCGGTCAGGCCCTTGATGAAGGCCCAGTGGCTGACCACCAGGACGTGGGGCCAGTCCTCGAAGCCGGCCGCCCGTTGTGTGAAGGAGCGGCAGCGCGCCTGCATGACCGACTCCGGCTCCTCCGGCTCGTGCCACCAGCGCTCGTCCAGGCCGCTGAAGTCCAGCGCCGGCCAGCGCGCGGCGAGATCGCTGCGGCTCGTGCCGATGTCGCAGGTGAAGAAGGAGCGCTCGCGCACCAGAGGCTCGATGGCGATCTCCAGGCCGAGCAGGTCGGCCAGGATCGCCGCGGTCTCCAGGGTGCGGGTGTAGGGGCTGGCGATGATCCGGCGCAGGTCCTCGCCGCGCAGGCTCTCCGCCGCGCTGGCGACCTGCTGGCTGCCCTCGTCGGTCAGGCCCGGGTCGACGATGCCCGGATCGATCCGCGTGGCGCCGAAGTGCAGGTTGAAATGGGATTGGCCGTGGCGGATCAGGATCACGGGCGCTTGCCTCCGAGCTGGCGTGGGGCGGGCGGCTCGGAGTCGTCGGGGTCCCGCGGGTCCGGGTCCCGCTCGGGCCGCAGCTCCTCGAACTCGCCGTCGATCACCGTGCCGCGGCCGGCGCCGCCGCCAGCGCCTCCGCCACGGCCACCGGGGCCGTCCGGGCGGCGGACCTCCTCGCCGTTGACCCAGACCCGGGTCTCGCCGTGGGTCTGGACGTAGCGGCTGGCCCAGCCGCGCAGCCACTCGCGGAAGGCCGGCAGGAACAGCAGCAGGCCGAAGGCGTCGGTCACGAATCCGGGAGTCAGCAGCAGGGCCCCGGCGAACAGCAGGCATAGCCCGTCGAACAGCTCCCGGGCCGGCAGGCGGCCGGCGTCCATCTGGCCGCGGGCCCGCGACAGGGTCGCCAGGCCCTGGGCCCGGAGCTGCCAGCTGCCGATGGCCGCCGTCAGAATGACCAGGGCGAGGGTCGGCCAGAGCCCGATCAGGCCGCCGACCTGGATGAAGACGGCGATTTCGAGCAAGGGAACGCCTATGAAGGCGGCTAGCAGGAGGATGGGCATCCTTGCTCTTTTCCTTTGGGTTCCTTATGTGTTTCTTTATCGCAGGCAGGCATGCTAGGCCCGAATCAAGCTCCCGGGTCGAGACTTAAGCAATCTTGTGGCTCTTGGCCACCACGCGGTGGTGGCTCGTGCCGGCGACCCTAGCGGACAGGCTCGATGGGCGAAGGTCTAGGTTTCTTCGATATCATCGTCTTCGCGGCCATTGCCGCGTTCCTCGTGCTGCGCTTGCGCGGCGTGCTGGGCAAGCGCACGGGCCATGAGCAGACCCAGCGCTACGACCCCTTCCGCAAGGAAAAGCCCGAGGAAAACGCCCAGGACAAGGTGATTCAGCTCCCCGACCGCGGTGCCGGCCCGGCCGACGCCGCCGCCGAGGCGCCGGATTCCATGCCCGAGGCCGACACCCCGGTGGCCGCCGGCCTGACCCAGATCTCCCTGGCCGACCGCAGCTTCGAGCCCGACGGCTTCGTCCAGGGCGCCCGGGTCGCCTTCGAGATGGTCATCGGCGCCTTCGCCCAGGGCGACACCAAGACCCTGCGGCCGCTGCTCAGCAACGACGTCTACGAGGACTTCGCCGGCGCCATCAAGGGGCGCGAGGAGGCGAACGAGACCCTGGAGACGACCCTGGTCGGCATCGACGAGGCCGAGATCATCGAGGCCGAGCTGCAGGGCAAGACGGCCTTCGTGACGATCAAGTTCATCTCCGAGCAGGTCAACGTCACGCGCGACGCCGACGGCAAGGTGGTCGACGGCGACGAGAGCCACGTGGCGGCCATCACCGACATCTGGACCTTCGCGCGCAACACCCGCAGCCGCGACCCGAACTGGACCCTGGTGGCCACCCGCAGCTCCAACTGAGCCCGCCGCCTTGGCCCGCGCCGCCACCGCCGCACGTTCCCAGAGATCCCTAGACCGCCCCTGGCGCCTGCTGGTCGCAGGCCTGCTGGCGCTTGGGCTGATCGCCTGTGGCGAGGAGGCCGAAGAGACGCCGGACAAGCCGGTCGCCGAGGTCGAGATCGACAGGGCCGAGCCCACACCGGGGATCCTGGCGCTCGACGCCCTGCCCGGCTGGCAGGACGACGCCCTGCAGGAGGCCCTGCCGGCGATGCTGCTGTCCTGCGCGCGCCTGCTGCGCGGCGCGGACGAGCGGGCCTTGGGCCCGGACGCCCTGGCCGGCTCGGTCGCGGACTGGCGCGCACCCTGCGCCCGCTTCGCCGCCATCGGCGAGCTGCCGGAGGCGGAGCGCGCGCCGGCGCTGCGCGCCTACCTGGACCAGGCCTTCGTGGCCCGCGCCGTCGAGGGCCCCGACGGGCCCCAGGGCAAGATCACCGGCTACTACGAGCCCTTGCTGCGCGGTGCGCGGGCGCCGGACGAGACCTACCGCTGGCCGCTCTACGGCCGGCCCGACGACCTGGTGCGCGCCAGGCTCGGCCGCTTCGACAAGGCGCTGGAGGGCAAGACGGTGATGGGCCGGGTCGGCGAGGGCGGCGAGCTGCTGCCCTACTACAGCCGCGTCGAGATCGACAACGGCGCGCTGGCCGGCCGCGGCCTTGAGATCTTCTGGCTCGACGATCCGGTGGCGCTCTTCCTGCTGCACATCCAGGGCTCGGGCCGGGTCCGGCTGCCGGACGGCGACACGGTCGGCGTCGGCTTCGCCGCCTCCAACGGCCTGGCCTACACCGGTATCGGCCGGGTCATGATCGACGAGGGCCTGATCGAGCCCGGCCAGGGCTCGATCCAGGGTCTGCGGGCCTGGCTGCACGAGAACCCCGAGAAGGGCCGCGAGATCATGCAGCGCAACGCCCGCTACATCTTCTTCGCCGACACCGGCAGCGGCGGGCCCTACGGCGCCCAGGGCGTCACCCTGACCGACGGCCGCAGCCTGGCGGTCGACACCAAGTACCTGCCGCTCGGCGTGCCGCTGTGGCTGGACACCTACTGGCCGGGCAGCGAGCGCTCGCTGCAGCGCCTGGTGGTGGCGCAGGACAAGGGCGCGGCGATCAAGGGCCAGGTGCGCGGCGACCTCTACTGGGGCACCGGCGAGGCCGCGCTGGAGCATGCCGGCCGCATGAACGAGCCCGGCCGCTACTACATCCTGCTGCCCAAGCAGGTCGCCGAGCGGGCGAAGCCTACGAGCTAGGGGCCGACCAGCTAGGCGTGCAAGGGGAGCCGCGCTTGCCCGCGGCAGCTTGTGCCATGCATAGTGCCGGCCGGCGGTGAACGTGGGCAGCGCTTGTGGCGCAATACCAAGCTGCGATGAGGTCCCCTCGTTGCAGCTTGGCAATCGCAACCGCGCGACTGCGCGCCCGCAGCGAAGCGAGGACAGCCTGCGTGGCGCTTGAACGCCATACGGCCTGCGATGAGGTCCCCTCATCGCAGGCCGGTACAGACGGCCCATGACGGGGAGATGACAGGGCTATCATGACGGACGACCGCCCCAGCGTCGGGCTCTTCGTGACCTGTCTGGTCGATCTCTTTCGTCCCTCTGTCGGCTTCGCCGCGGTCGAGCTCCTGGAGCAGGCCGGCTGCCGGGTCGAGGTGCCGCGGGCCCAGACCTGCTGCGGCCAGCCGGCCTACAACAGCGGCGACCGGGCCGACACCAAAGCCATCGCCGAGCAGGTCATCGCCGCCTTCGAGCCCTACGACTACGTGGTCGCGCCCTCGGGCTCCTGCGGGGCGATGATCAAGGACCACTACCCCGCCCTCTTCGCCGACGACCCGGCGCTCGGGCCGCGCGCGCAGGCGCTCGGCGACAAGACCCACGAGCTGATCTCCTTCCTGACCGACGTGCGCGGCCTGGAGGCCGTGGCGGTGACCTGGCCGGGCGGCGCCACCTATCACGATTCCTGCTCGGGCCTGCGCGAGCTCGGCGTCAAGGCGCAGCCGCGCCGGCTGCTCGAGAGCGTCGCGGGGCTGGAGCTGAAGGAGATGGCCGACTCCGAGGTCTGCTGCGGCTTCGGCGGCACCTTCTGCGTCAAGTACCCGGAGATCTCCAACAGCATGGTCGAGCAAAAGGCCGACACCATCGAGGCCAGCGGCGCCGATCTCCTGCTGGCCGGCGACCTGGGCTGTCTGCTCAACATGGCCGGCAAGCTGAAGCGCCGCGGCTCCGGCGTGCAGGTGCGCCATGTCGCCGAGGTGCTGGCGGGCAAGCGCGACCTGCCGGCGATCGGCGAGAGCCGGGGGAGCTGACCGGCTTGCGCTCGACCGCCCACGCCTTCACCGAGAACGCCAAGCGCGCGGTCGAGGATCCGCAGCTCAAGCGGGCCATGGGCCACGTCCGCAAGGGCTTCATCGAGAAGCGCGCCAAGGCGCGGGCCCGGCTGCCGGAGTTCGAGGCGCTGCGCGACGCCGGGCGCGAGATCAAGGACCACACCCTGGCCCATCTCGACTTCTACCTGGAGCACTACGAGAAGACCCTGACCGCGGCCGGCGGCCGGCTCCATTGGTGCGCCACCGCCGAGGAGGCCCGCGCCGCCATCCTGGAGATCTGCCGCCAGGCCGGCGCGCGGACGGTGACCAAGGGCAAGTCGATGATCGGCGAGGAGATCGCCATCAACGACCACCTCGAGGCCAACGGCATCACGCCCGTCGAGACCGATCTCGGCGAGTACATCATCCAGCTCCGCCGCGAGCCGCCCAGCCACATCATCGCGCCGGCGGTGCACCTGACCAAAGATCTCGTGGAGGCCGACTTCCGCGCCCACCACAAGCAGCTCCCGGAGGGCCGCTCGCTGAGCGAACCGGCGGAGCTGGTGGCGGAGGCGCGGCAGGTGCTGCGCCAGCGCTACCTGGAAGCCGAGGTCGGCATCACCGGCGCCAACTTCCTCGTCGCCGAGACCGGCTCCTCGGTGATCGTCACCAACGAGGGCAACGGCGACCTGACCCAATGCCTGCCGAAGGTGCACATCGTCGTCGCCAGCATCGAGAAGCTCGTGCCGACCCTGGAGGACCTGAACGTGCTGCTGCGGGTCCTGGCCCGCTCGGCGACCGGCCAGGAGATGTCGACCTACACCACGCTCTCGACCGGGCCGCGGCGGCCGGGCGACCCGGACGGGCCCGAGGCCTATCACGTGGTGCTGCTGGACAACGGCCGCAGCGCCATGATCGGCAGCGAGTTCCACGAGGCCCTGCGCTGCATCCGCTGCGGTGCCTGCATGAACCACTGCCCGGTCTATCACGCCATCGGCGGCCACGCTTACGGCTGGGTCTATCCCGGGCCGATCGGCTCGGTGCTGAACCCCGGGCTGATCGGCATCGAGGAGGCGCATCACCTGCCGAACGCCTCGACCTTCTGCGGCCGCTGCGAATCGGTCTGTCCGATGCGCATCCCGCTGCCGCGCATGATGCGCCACTGGCGGGAGAAGGAGTTCGAGCGCCACCTGACGCCGGCCAGCGTGCGCACAGGCTTGACCCTCTGGGCCGCCCTCGCCCGCCGGCCGCGCCTCTACCAGGCGCTGACCAGGATCGGCAGCGCCCTGCTCGGCCGGCTCGGCAAGCGCGGCCGCTTCGAGAGCCTGCCGCTCGCCGGCGGCTGGACCCGTTTCCGCGACATGCCGGCGCCCGAGGGCCCGACCTTCCAGTCGCTCTGGGCCGAGCAGCGAGGAACGCCGGGAGGAACATCGGGGGGCAAGCGGTGAGCGGCGCCCGGGCGGCGATCCTCGCCGGCATCCGCCGGGGCCTCAAACGCGGCGCCTTGAGCGGTGACGCCCGGGCCGAGCTGGAGTCGCGCCTTGCCGGGCCGCCGGTTGGACCGGTGCCCGACCGGTCGCGCGCTAACCACGCGCTGCCGATCGATCTTTTCGAGTCCATGGCCGCGGAAGTTGCGGCGACGCTTGAGCGTCTGCCCGACTCCGAGGCGGTGCCCGGCGCCGTCGCCCGCTACCTCAAGGCCAACAACCTGCCGGCCGCGCTGCGCCTGGCGCCGGCCGACGATCTGCAGGCCCTGCCCTGGGACAGCGAGCCGCTGCTCTCGGTCGAGGCCGGGCCGGCCGACCCCGGCGACCAGGTCTCGGTGACCGGCGCCTTCGCCGGGATCGCCGAGACCGGCACCCTGATGCTGCTCTCCGGGCCCGCCGGCCCGACCACCCTCAACTTCCTGCCCGACAACCACATCGTGGTCCTGCGCGCCTCGGACGTGGTCGGGCCCTACGAGGCCGCCTGGGAGCGCCTGCGGGCCCGAAACGGCCGCGGCAGCCTGCCGCGCACGGTCAACTTCATCACCGGCCCCTCCCGCACTGCCGATATTGAGCAGACGATTCAGCTCGGCGCCCACGGACCCCGGCGCTTGCACATCCTGCTGATCGACGACCGGGACGAGTCGGCCTCGTGAGTCGACCGGCCGCCCACCTCTGTCCGGCGAGGTCGCTCAGCAGCGACAAGCAGTACCGTTTCCACCTATCCAATTTCGCAGAAAGCAGGCACGTCGCGTGTCGCTCGGATACTTATCCCGCCGCCGTCGGCGGGAACAGGTCGGCTTGCCCGACGAGACCAATCGACGCGCGTCGATGGCACTTGGCAGCGGCGCGTCCGACCGCGTCTCGCCGGGCGCAGACGTCCCCCTCGCCCGGACCCACAGACCGACCGAGACGACCGGCGCGACCCGCGGCGACGCGGGTGTCGGCTGCGTCGACTCCCGGGACCACGTGCTTTGACCGGGCGCCGCGGTAGACCGCCGCGCGGGCTCTCCGACGAAGAGCGCGCGCTCTGGCTGAGCGTCACATCCGACCTCAAGCCGCTCCGGCAAGACTCGGACAAGCCTCTGCAAGAAAACAGGAAAAGCGGTGAGACCAGTAGCCGACCAGAGTCGGCGCGGGCCCTGCGGGCGCAGCCGGCCGCGGCCCCCAAGAAGGCCCTGCCCGAGCTGGAGCGCGGCGCCGTCGCCGACCTCGACAAGCGCCAGGCGCAGCGTCTGAAGCGCGGCCAGTTGGCCATCGACGGCCGGCTCGACCTGCACGGCTTCACGCAGGCCGAGGCCCATGACCGGCTGACCCGCTACCTGGCCGAGGCGCAGTCGGCCGGCAAGCGCTGCGTCCTCGTGGTGACCGGCCGCGGCGTCGGCAAGACGGCCGGCGGCGTGCTCCGCGCCCAGGTGCCGCGCTGGCTGAACGAGCCCGCCAACCGCCGCCGCGTCCTCGCCTTCGATTGGGCCCAGCCCAAGCACGGCGGCGACGGCGCGCTCTATGTCCTGCTCAAACGCAACCGTCCATAATGAGCTGATAGTTAACCATTCGTTTACCGTGAGGGCTTGCGCCATCAACTCGAATCAGGTTAATCGTGCCGCCTGCCGTCGATTGCCGCCGGAGACAGCATGACATCCCAGAGCGCAAGCGCCCGCGCGCAACCACGCCCCAGCGATCGCCCAAGCCAGCCCGTCATGCCGACACCACTCTCTGCAAGCCTCGACGGCAACCCACCAGAACACAGCATGATGACAAAGCCAGAGCCGAAAACAGCCCATCTTGTATCCCACCGGTCCCAGCGCAAAGAAGCCCGGCGATGACACCGTTCGGCCAGCGACTCCGCGCCCTGCGCGCCGAGCGCGGCGTCGCCATGAAAGACATGGCCAAGGCCCTCGGCGTCTCGCCGGCCTACCTCTCCGCCTTAGAGCACGGCCACCGCGGCCGCCCGAACCGCCGCTTCGTCCACCAGGTCTGCCAGTACTTCGGCATCATCTGGGACGAGGCCGAAGCCCTCCAGACCCTCGCCGACCGCTCCCACCCCCGCGTCACCGTCGACACCGCCGGCCTCAGCCCGGAAGCCACGGAGTTCGCGAACCTGTTGGCGGATCGGATCGGCGAACTGCCCGAGGAAGAGCTGCAGACCTGGTCCGCTGTGCTCCGGAATCTGCCGGGCGCCGGCCGTCGCTAAAGAATAAACTTGCTCAAATCAGCGTCCTTGGCGAGCTCGGAGACGCGCTCGCGGACCAGGGCGTCGTCGATGGTGATGGTCTCGCCGCTGCGGTCGGTGGCGGTGTAGGAGATCTCCTCCAGGAGCTTCTCCATCACCGTGTGCAGGCGGCGGGCGCCGATGTTCTCGACCGAGGCGTTGATCTCGGTCGCCAGGTCGGCGAGGGCGTCGATGGCGTCGTCGGTGAAGACCAGGGTGACGTCCTCGGTCGCCATCAGCGCCAGGTACTGGCGGATCAGGCTGTTCTCCGGCTCGGTGAGGATGCGCCGGAAGTCGCCGCGGGTCAGGGCGTTGAGCTCGACGCGGATCGGCAGGCGGCCCTGCAGCTCCGGCAGCAGGTCGGCGGGCTTGGCCAGGTGGAAGGCGCCGGAGGCGATGAACAGAATGAAGTCGGTCTTCACCGCGCCGTGCTTGGTGGCGACGGTGGTGCCCTCGATCAGCGGCAAGAGGTCGCGCTGAACGCCCTCGCGGCTGACGTCGGCGCCCATGCGGTCGGAGCGCACCGTGATCTTGTCGATCTCGTCGAGGAACACGATGCCGTTCTGCTCGACGTTGGTGATCGCCTCGGCGACGATGGCCTCGTCGTCGATCAGCCGGTCGGACTCCTCGGCGGTCAGGATCTCGAGGGCCTCCTCGACCTTCAAACGCCTAGATTTAGTGCGTTTGCCAAAAGCCTTCCCCAACATATCGTTGAGGTTGATCATGCTCATCTGGCCCCCGGGCATGCCCGGGATGTCCATCATCGGCAACTGCAGGCCGCTGGAATCGGTCACCTGGATCTCGACCTCGCGGTCGGCCAGCTCGCCGGTGCGCAGCCGGCGGCGGAAGGCGATCCGGGTATCGTCGCGGGCGCCCTCGCCGACCAGGGCGTCGACCAGGCGCTCCTCGGCGGCCAGCTCGGCCTTGGCCTTGACCTCCTTGCGCATGCGCTCGCGGGTCATGGTGATCGAGACCTCGACCAGGTCGCGGACGATCTGCTCGACGTCGCGGCCGACGTAGCCGACCTCGGTGAACTTGGTGGCCTCGACCTTGATGAAGGGCGCCTGGGCCAGCTTGGCCAGGCGCCGGGCGATCTCGGTCTTGCCGACGCCGGTGGGGCCGATCATCAGGATGTTCTTGGGCAGAACCTCCTCGCGCAGCTCCTCGGGGAGCTGGCGGCGGCGCCAGCGGTTGCGCAGGGCGATGGCCACGGCGCGCTTGGCGTCGTCCTGGCCGATGATGTAGCGGTCGAGCTCGGAGACGATCTCGCGCGGGCTCATCGCTGCGGCGGCGTCTGCCGGGGTCTCCTCGTCGCGGGTCGCGACCCGCGCCTCAGTCAAGACCGATGCTTTCGAGGACGATGTTGTCATTGGTGTAGATGCAGATCCCAGCGGCGATGGACATGGACTTGCGGGCGATCTCCTCGGCCCCGAGC
Source organism: Kiloniellales bacterium (assembly GCA_028280455.1). GTDB lineage: Bacteria > Pseudomonadota > Alphaproteobacteria > Kiloniellales > JAKSDN01 > JANQLT01. Next base: position 19,113 of record JANQLT010000111.1, on the reverse strand, counting down.
CCCTCTTGATCGATCAAGGCGCGGGCGGCGGCCAGCGCAAAGGAACCGCCGGAGCCGATGCCGATCAAGGCGTCTTCGGGCTCCAGCACGTCGCCGGTACCGGTCAGCACCAGCGAAGTCTCGGCGTCGGCCACGGCCATCATGGCCTCGAGCCGGCGCAGGTAGCGGTCGGTGCGCCAATCCTTGGCCAGCTCGACGCAGGCCCGGGTGAGCTGCCCCGGATGGGTTTCCAGCTTGGCCTCGAGGCGCTCGAAGAGCGTCAGGGCGTCGGCCGTTGCGCCGGCAAAGCCGGCGATGACGTCGCCCTTGCCGAGCCGGCGAACCTTGCGCGCATTGGATTTCAGCACGGTCTGGCCGAAGCTGACCTGACCGTCGCCGGCAACGACAACCGCCCCGTCCTTGCGGACCGAGAGGATCGTCGTGCCGTGCCAGCCCTGGGGCCCTTGGTCCGCCATGGGCAGAGACATGGGCCGAAACGCCGGAAGCTTCAAGCGATTCGACGGGGCCCCGGCCAAGCCTGCCCCCATGCCTGCCGCGAGCTGCGGATGCTTGCCTCGTGCGGGGCACTGGCCCCGGCCGGGCCAAGCTGTTAAAAGGCCGCGCCTTTCCCGAAGCAACGGATCGATCGCCATGGGCCGGAGCGCGCAGGTCGAGCGCAAGACCAAGGAGACTCGAATCGCCGCCAGCGTCGCGCTGGACGGCCAGGGCCGCTATGACGTGGCCACCGGCATCGGGTTCCTGGATCACATGCTGGAGCAGCTCTCGCGCCACAGCCTGATCGACATCACGCTGAAGGCCGAGGGCGACCTGCACATCGACTACCACCACACCACAGAGGACAGCGCGATCGTGCTCGGCCAGGCGGTGTCCCAAGCGCTCGGCGAGCGGCGCGGCATCGTCCGCTACGCCGTGGCGACGATCCCCATGGACGAGACCCTGACCCGCGTCGCGCTCGACGCCTCGAACCGCCCCTACCTGATCTGGAAGGTCGACTTCTCGCGCGACAAGCTCGGCGAGATGGACACCGAGCTGTTCAAGGAGTGGTTCCAGGCCTTCGCCCAGCAGGCCGGCTTGACTCTCCACGTCGAGACCCTCTATGGCACCAACAACCACCATATAGCGGAATCCTGTTACAAGGGCCTGGCGCGCGCCCTGCGCCAGGCGATCGAGATAGACCCCAGAAGCGCCGACGCCGTGCCCTCCACCAAGGGCAGCCTCTGACGCTCCACCGGGCCACGAAAACCGGCGGGCCACGAAAACCGGATCGGGCCAGGCAGACCAGAGGCGCGGGCATCCGGACCGCGGAGCATCGCTGTGAGTCACACCGTCGCCGTGATCGACTATGGCTCGGGCAATCTTCGCTCGGCCGCCAAGGCGCTGAAACGTTGCGCCGACAGCCTGCACCTGAAGACCGAGGTGCGGGTGACGGCCGAGCCCGACGCGGTGGCCGGGGCCGACGCGATCGTGCTGCCGGGCGTCGGCGCCTTCGCCGACTGCCGCCGCGGGCTGGCGGCGCTGGACGGCATGGAGCAGGCCTTGAGCGAAGCGGTCGAACAGAGGGGCCGCCCCTTCCTGGGGATCTGCGTCGGCATGCAGCTCATGGCCAGCCGCGGCCACGAGCACGGCCTGCACGAGGGCCTGGCCTGGCTCGACGGCGACGTCGTCGCCCTGGAGCCGAGCGACCCCGCGCTCAAGGTGCCGCACATGGGCTGGAACGATCTCGTCGTCACGGACTCTTCGCATCCGCTGCTCGAGGGGATCGCCACGGGCGACCATGCCTACTTCGTGCACAGCTATCGCTTCGCGCCGGAGGCGGCGGACAAGGTCCTGGCCGAAGTCGACTACGGCGGCCTCATCGTCGCCGCAGTCGGCCGCGACAATCTGGCCGGCACGCAGTTCCATCCCGAGAAGAGCCAGGCCACGGGCCTGCGCCTGCTCGGCAATTTCTTGAGGTGGCGCCCATGATGACCGAGACCGGCTCCCTCACGCCGGTGACCGCCGTCGAGCGGCTGACCGAGCTGGAAGGCAACGACCTGCACGACCTCTGCGACGCGGCCGAGGCGGCGATCCTCGACGGCGGCGGCTTCGGCTGGCTCACCCCGCCGCCGCGCCACGTCATGGAGAACTATTGGCGCGGTGTGCTGCTGGTGCCGGACCGCGAGCTCTTCGTCGCCCGCCTCGACGGCACCATCGGCGGCTCGGCGCAGCTCCTGCGCGCCCAGAAGAACAACGAGGCGCAGGCGCGCAACGGCCAGCTCACCACCTTCTTCATCGCGCCCTGGGCGCGCGGCCACGGCCTGGCGCGCCAGCTCACCGAGCTGGTCACCGAAGCGGCGCGCGACGCCGGCATGGTGGTGCTCAACCTCGACGTCCGCGAGACGCAGCGCCGGGCGATCCAGGTCTACGAGCAGCTCGGCTTCGAGCGCTGGGGCAGCAATCCCTACTACGCCTGGATCAACGGCGGCTGGGTCGCCGGCCACTTCTATTCCAAGCTGCTGGCCGAGCCCCGGCAGCTCGACTGACCGCGAGCGCGACGCAAGGCCATGCAGATCTATCCCGCCATCGACCTGAAGGACGGCGCCGTCGTTCGCCTGCTGCACGGCGAGATGGGCACCGCCACCGTGTTCAACCCGGACCCCGCGGCGCAAGCGCGCGACTTCGCCGCGGCGGGCTTCACCTGGCTGCACCTGGTCGACCTCAACGGCGCCTTCGAAGGCCGGCCGGTCAACGCCGAGCCGGTGCGCGCGATCCTCGCCGCCGTCGACCTGCCGGTGCAGCTCGGCGGCGGCATCCGCGACATGGCGACGGTCGAGCACTGGCTGCTGGCGGGCGTGCGCCGGGTGATCCTCGGCACGGCGGCGGTCAAGGACCCGGACTTCACCCGCGCCGCCTGCCATGCCTTCCCCGGCCGGGTGGCGCTCGGCATCGACGCCCGCCGCGGCCGCGTGGCGATCGAAGGCTGGGCGGAGGAGAGCGACCTGCCGGCGCTCGACCTGGCGCGCCGCTTCGAGGACGCCGGCGCGGCGGCCATCGTCTACACCGACATCGAGCGCGACGGCGCGCTCAAGGGCGTCAACTTCGCCGCCACGGCCGCGCTGGCCGAGCAGGTCTCGCTGCCGGTGATCGCCTCGGGCGGCGTCTCGACCCTCGACGACATCGCCGCCCTGCAGCAGCGCGAAGAGACCGGCATCGAAGGCGTGATCATCGGCCGCGCGCTCTACGACGGCCGCATCGACGCGCGTTCCGCGCTGGCCCTGGTGGCGAAGGGCCAAGAGGCGGCGGAGGGCCAGGCGGCGTGCTGAAGGCGCGCGTCATCCCCTGTCTCGACGTCAAGGACGGCCGGGTCGTCAAGGGCGTCAACTTCGTCGACCTGCGCGATGCCGGCGACCCGACCGAGCAGGCCGCGCTCTACGACGCGGCCGGCGCCGACGAGCTCTGCTTCCTCGACATCACCGCCAGCCACGAGCGCCGCGACATCATCCTCGACGTGGTCGCGACCACGGCCGAGGCCTGCTTCATGCCGCTGACCGTCGGCGGCGGCGTGCGCACGACCGACGACATCCGCCGGCTGCTGGTCGCCGGCGCCGACAAGGTCTCGATCAACACGGCGGCGGTGGCCGAGCCGGACTTCGTGCGCGTCGCCGCCGAGAAGTTCGGCACCCAGTGCATCGTCGTCGCCATCGACGGCAAGCGCGTGGCGCCGGAGCGCTTCGAGGTCTTCACCCATGGCGGCCGCAAGGCGACCGGGCTCGACGCCGTCGCCTGGGCCCGGCGCATGGCCGAGGCCGGCGCCGGCGAGATCCTGCTGACCTCGATGGACCGCGACGGCACCGGCGACGGCTACGACCTGGCGCTGACCCGCGCGGTGGTCGACGCCGTGCCGATCCCGGTGATCGCCTCGGGCGGCGTCGGCGGCCTGGACCATCTGGTCGAGGGCGTGCGCGAGGGCGGCGCCAGCGCCGTGCTCGCCGCCTCGATCTTCCACTACGGCCAGCACAGCATCGCCGAAGCGAAGGCGCACATGGCCGCCGCCGGCATTCCCATGCGGCTGTGACGCGGCTTCGACGACGCGGGCGAGGAACGAAAGGCAGGGCGACATGACTCAGCAAAGCAACGTGGCGCTCGACTGTGCCCTGCTCGACCGGCTCTATGAGGTCATCGAGTCGCGGCGCGACGGCGATCCCGCGACCTCCCGGACGGCGAAGCTCTTCGCCGCCGGCCCGGCCAAGATCGCCCAGAAGGTGGGCGAGGAGGCGGTCGAGACCGTGATCGAAGGTGTCGCCGGCGGAACCGACAAGCTCGCCGAGGAAAGCGCCGACCTGCTATATCACCTGCTGGTGCTGTGGAGCGCGCGCGGCCTGACTCCGGCAGAGGTATGGTCGGTTCTTGCAAATCGGGCAGGCGACAAAGGCTTGTCGCAAGGATAGACCGGCCCGGGACCGGAGCATGCCGAGCGAAGGTTTGAGACAAGGGGGCAGTGATGGCTAGCGCGACCTACGACGACGACAACATCTTCGCCAAGATCATTCGCGGCGAGATCCCCTGCAACAAGGTCTTCGAGAACGAGCACGTGCTCGCCTTCCACGACATCTCGCCGCAGACGCCGACCCACGTCCTGGTGATTCCGAAGGGCCGCTACGTCTCCTCGGACGACTTCGCCGCGCAGGCGAGCGATACGGAGATCGCCGCCTTCGTGCGCGCGGTCGGGGCGATCGCGCGGGACCTAGGGCTGGTCGATCCGGGCTATCGGATCCTTGCCAACCACGGCCGCGACGCCCACCAGGAGGTGCCGCACTTCCACGTCCACATCTTCGGCGGCGGCGACCTCGGCCGGATGATCAAGCCGCCGCAACACTAGAGCGATTTCCGCTCACGCGGAATCACGGCACCGGCCCGCCCCCCCTCCCGGCCAGCCACGGCAGTATCCTATTGGGTGGCCGGGAGGGGGAGCGGGCCGGTGCCGTCCGATCGGAAATCGCTCTAGTACGCAATCGCGTCGCGTCCAGCGGCTTGCGCGGCTTCCCGTCGTCGGGCCAGACTGCGCGCGCCATGACCGCCTATCCCGAGCGCAAGCACAGCGCGGTGATCCGCGCCCACCTGAGCCTGCAGGGCGCCCGCGTGCTCGACGTCGGCTGCGGCGGCGGTGCCTTGCTCGGCTTCCTGGCGCGCGAGGGCGCCCGGGCGATCGGCCTGGAGATCTCCGAGCGGGCCCTGGCGCGGGCCAAGGCCAAGCCGCCCGGGCCCGGCGTCGCGCTGCTCTGCGCCCGGGGCGAGGCCTTGCCCTTCGCGGCGGGCGCGCTCGACGTGGTGCTGTTCTTCAACAGCTTGCACCACGTGCCGGTCGATCTGCAGGAGGCGGCGCTGGCCGAGGGCGCCCGCGTGCTCTGCCCGGGCGGCGCGCTCTTCGTCGTCGAGCCCCTGGCCGAGGGACCGAGCCACGCCCTGATGCGGCCGGTGGAGGACGAGACCGAGGTGCGCGCCCGGGCCTACGAGGCGATCCACGCCGCGGCCGCCGGGCCCGCCCTGGAGGCGCGGACCGAGGAGCACTACCTGGCGCCGACCAGGGTCGAGTCCTTCGCCGCCTGGCGGCAGGGCGTGATCGACGTCGACCCGCGGCGCCGGCCGGCGGTCGAGGCCGAATTCGAGGCCCGGGGGCCGGAATGGGAAACGGCCTTCGAGGCCGCGGCCGTCCGCCTGGAGCAGGGCTACCGGCTCGACTACCCGACGCGGCTCAACCTGCTCGAGCGGCTGTGAGGGGCGACCATGGCGATCCGCTACGTCTCGAAGCACCACAGCGAGGACGACCCCGGCGGCCTGATCCAGGAGGCGCTGGCCGCCGGGCCGGCCTTCCCGGGGCCCGCCGAGGACCTGCTGCTGGCCTGGAGCCTGCGCCTGGCGCCGGAGCGCGACGCCGCGACGGCGGCCGGCCGCCTGCTGGCCGCCCACGGCCTCGACGCGGGGCCCCTGCCCGAGGGCGCGATCGGCCGCCTGGTCGCCCTGCTGCGCGAGGCCGCCGACTCCGGCCAGCGCCCCAGCGCCGGCCCGCCCCGCCGCCGCGGCGGCCGCCGCGGCCGCGGATCCCCGGCGGACTGAGAAGGCCAAGCCTCTGCCTTTAGCGGTCTCGGCGGTCGGTCTCGGCACTCTTTTTTACCCTGGGCCGTTGAGGCCCCGCGCCCCCGTGGGCGCGAAGCCAAGGGCGCGGATGCGCCCGCCCGGCCTGCCTTCGCCGAAGCGAAGCCTCGGCTTCGCGCAGGCAGGCGTCTGAGGGACCACGGAAAGACTCATTACCCCTTGATCGGCTTAGCCTCGGAGGCTTGAGTCGATGGTGGGGTGGCCTGGAGTCGGCGGCCGAAAGGGCGGCCGCGGCAGCATCGGTGGGAGTTTGCAGCAACTGGCCAGTGTGCCTTCAACCGAGGCCGAGAGGGTGCCGGTCGAGACCCCCGGCCCGCAGGAGGCCGAGCCGGCGGACGGCGGTTCGGCGCCGGCCGAAGCGGCCTCGGCGCCGGCATCCGGGGCGACCCCCGATTTCGCCGGGGCCGCGCGCGGCCGGGCGCTGCTGCGGCGATTCCAGGCGCGCTTGCCGTCGGCCCTGAGCGAGGACGGCACCTCGGTCGTCGCCGGCCTGGTGCTCTGTGCCCTGCTGGCCTCGCGCGGCGCCAACATCGGCCTGGAGACCGCCGGGCTGGCGGCCAACGAGCCCTTCTATCTGCCGCTCTACCGCTGGCTGGTCGGGGCCTACGACGGCATCGCCGGCGGCTACTGGCCGCTGCAGACGCCGGGCCACTACAACCTGCTGGTCGTCCTACAGATCCTCGGCGGCATGGCCGCCGCCTGGTGGCTCGGCCGCTGCCTGCGGGAGAGCTTCGCGCTGCCGACCTGGGGCGCGCCGGCCGCCGCCTTGCTGTTGCTGCTGCCCTATTTCTTCGGCCCGGTGCCGCTCGGCAACACCATCGGCATCGCCGCGCTGGCCTATCCGCTCTACCTGGTCTCGCTCTGCTTCCTGCTGCAGGGCTTCGCGCGCGGCGACTGGCGCCGGCTGATGGGCTTCCTGCTGCTGATGCCGGCCTTGATGCTGAGCGCCGAGCCCTTCGTCTTCTTCTGCCCGGCCTTCCTGGTCGTGCTGGCCTGGCTGCTCAAGGGCTATCCCGGCCCGCGCGGCCCGAAGCTCGCCCTGCTCGGCCTGTTCATCGCGGCGCTGGTCTCGGTCTTCTTGCTGGAGCGGCTGGTCAATCTCGCCGAGCGCGGCCGCTTCGCCCCGGCGCCGGTCTCCGGCATCCACAAGATCGTCGCGCCGCTCTATCTCTCCGATGTCGCCGACGAGCAGCTCTTCCTCGGCGAGCCGCGCCTGCGGGCGCTCTATCATGCCTTCCAGAGCCGCATGGCGGCGCGCAACCTGCGCCGCGTCGACGCGGTCAACGGCCTGGTGCCGGCGCCCGAGCTGGTCGGCCACTACCAGGCCTCCTACAGCCCGATCATGCACGACGTCGTGCTGCCAATCCTCGAGCAGCGCGGCCGGCGCAACTGGTTCGAGATCGACGAGGTGACCCGGACCATCGGCTGGCGCCTGCTGCGCGACAAGCCCGCCGCCTGGTTCTCGCTGACCTTCGACTCGATGATCTACGGCTTCGGCGGCTTCTACCCGACGGTCTTCCTGCTCGCCGCCTTCGGCCTGGTCGGCTACGTCCAGATCCAGCGCCGCGACGCGCTCTCCCTGGTGCTCGGCACGGTCCTGCTGTTCCACCTGACCAACGTCTTCATGGCCGCCCTCCTCGGCAACCCACCGCGCGCCGCCGCCCTCTACAGCGAGCCCGCGGTCATGGTGCTGCTGCTGGCGGGCTTGACGCGGTTGTTGCTCGAGCCGGCAGGGGAGGTGGGTGCGGGCGAGGAGGCCGTCGGCAGTGACGCGGATGACGGCACGACGCTCGGCGACGAACGGTCTTGAGCCCTTGCTGGACCGCGTTTTCTGATCGGCTAGAGTCGGGCCGGCGGCCGAGCTGCTGGCGATCCTGTTGCGGCTGGACCGCGTTTTCTGATCGGCTAGAGTCGCAACCTCATGGGGATGTTCGACGGGGCAGTTGCGGCTGGACCGCGTTTTCTGATCGGCTAGAGTGAGGCCGAGCAGCTGCCGGCGGGCGGCGTGGTTGCGGCTGGACCGCGTTTTCTGATCGGCTAGAGTCTCGCGCGCCGACGCGAGGAGAAGAAGGCCGTTGCGGCTGGACCGCGTTTTCTGATCGGCTAGAGTATGGATCCGCAGGCCTGGAAGCGGTTCCGTGTTGCGGCTGGACCGCGTTTTCTGATCGGCTAGAGTAAGGGCGACCACCGGCAGGTGCTGCGCAACGTTGCGGCTGGACCGCGTTTTCTGATCGGCTAGAGTGGCCTATGCCGCCGGCATGCCGGGAGCGGAGTTGCGGCTGGACCGCGTTTTCTGATCGGCTAGAGTCCACCCCTCAGCCTGGGCGCTGGCCGTGCAGTTGCGGCTGGACCGCGTTTTCTGATCGGCTAGAGTGCCGCCTGGCACAAGGCGCAATCGCGCGACGTTGCGGCTGGACCGCGTTTTCTGATCGGCTAGAGTGAAGCCATCAGCGCCGGCCGCGAGGAGGCAGTTGCGGCTGGACCGCGTTTTCTGATCGGCTAGAGTAAGTTCAACGAGGTGAGCGAGCGCGTCGGTGTTGCGGCTGGACCGCGTTTTCTGATCGGCTAGAGTGGCGACCAGGTGCTCGACGTCGACGTTCCAGTTGCGGCTGGACCGCGTTTTCTGATCGGCTAGAGTTTCCCCAACATGCGCTTGAGCAACGTCAAGGTTGCGGCTGGACCGCGTTTTCTGATCGGCTAGAGTCGGCCCGACAAATCAGCCTCGCTCCGATCAGTTGCGGCTGGACCGCGTTTTCTGATCGGCTAGAGTTCACGACTGGAGCGGTGCCTGGGTCGTGCTGTTGCGGCTGGACCGCGTTTTCTGATCGGCTAGAGTCCATGCGCCTTTATGCGCACAGTGCGGCGAGTTGCGGCTGGACCGCGTTTTCTGATCGGCTAGAGTAAGAGCCGCGCCTCCTCGCGGAGCTTGTCCGTTGCGGCTGGACCGCGTTTTCTGATCGGCTAGAGTCTTGATGTTGTCGGGCGCTGCGGCATGCCAGTTGCGGCTGGACCGCGTTTTCTGATCGGCTAGAGTTCTTCAGCACCCGGCGCATCACCTTGGGCGGTTGCGGCTGGACCGCGTTTTCTGATCGGCTAGAGTCTCCTCGGGGCTGCCGGCCGGGTCCTCACTGTTGCGGCTGGACCGCGTTTTCTGATCGGCTAGAGTCCGCGCCGCGCTCTGGTCGGCCTGCCCTTTGTTGCGGCTGGACCGCGTTTTCTGATCGGCTAGAGTCTCGGAGATGCCCGCCCGCTGGATGGACTTGTTGCGGCTGGACCGCGTTTTCTGATCGGCTAGAGTCACCCGTGGCAACTGGGGCCCGGCGATCCAGTTGCGGCTGGACCGCGTTTTCTGATCGGCTAGAGTCGCGCCGGCGGTCGAATGCCAGCCTTCTGTGTTGCGGCTGGACCGCGTTTTCTGATCGGCTAGAGTTCCAGGCCGGGCCGCTCACCAGCCGGCCACGTTGCGGCTGGACCGCGTTTTCTGATCGGCTAGAGTGTCCCTTCCGCAAAGGCGGAAGACGCAGCCGTTGCGGCTGGACCGCGTTTTCTGATCGGCTAGAGTGCCTAAAGGCCTGCTCGCCCTCGGGCACCGGGTTGCGGCTGGACCGCGTTTTCTGATCGGCTAGAGTACTTCTTTTTCGCCTGAACCTCTCCACCTGGGTTGCGGCTGGACCGCGTTTTCTGATCGGCTAGAGTCTGCCCTGCCAGGTCCGCGACGTCGCGGACGTTGCGGCTGGACCGCGTTTTCTGATCGGCTAGAGTCAGCGACCGCGACACCTTGTCGCCGACCACGTTGCGGCTGGACCGCGTTTTCTGATCGGCTAGAGTCACCAGCTTTCCCGGCAGTCCGAGCACCGGGTTGCGGCTGGACCGCGTTTTCTGATCGGCTAGAGTGGTGATCGCCTGGTCGTCGAAGTAGATGGTGTTGCGGCTGGACCGCGTTTTCTGATCGGCTAGAGTGGCGTGCGGCAGTAGCGTTTACAGTTGGCAGTTGCGGCTGGACCGCGTTTTCTGATCGGCTAGAGTAACGGCCCTTAGCGTAGTTCGCCACATAGAGTTGCGGCTGGACCGCGTTTTCTGATCGGCTAGAGTTGACCCTAGAGGCATCGCCTGGCCATCGCAGTTGCGGCTGGACCGCGTTTTCTGATCGGCTAGAGTACGCCTACAACGCGATCCACCACCACGACAGTTGCGGCTGGACCGCGTTTTCTGATCGGCTAGAGTCGCTTCGGCTATGCGCTTGTTGGTCGCGTCGTTGCGGCTGGACCGCGTTTTCTGATCGGCTAGAGTCGTGAGCTGCGCTACAAAGATCCGTCAGAGGTTGCGGCTGGACCGCGTTTTCTGATCGGCTAGAGTGCCTTCCTGCCCGCCCTGCACGACATCGCGGTTGCGGCTGGACCGCGTTTTCTGATCGGCTAGAGTCTCGGCGCCCCGGCCGTCGCCGCCCTGCTTGTTGCGGCTGGACCGCGTTTTCTGATCGGCTAGAGTCAACTGACACTGGAGCCGCCGCTGTGGGAAGTTGCGGCTGGACCGCGTTTTCTGATCGGCTAGAGTGTTCGCCCCGACAACCGCACGCGCGATCTGGTTGCGGCTGGACCGCGTTTTCTGATCGGCTAGAGTGTGCCGCACGGCGAGGACAACTTCGTTTTCGTTGCGGCTGGACCGCGTTTTCTGATCGGCTAGAGTCCGGCCGCTCGCGCTGCGCTGCTCGTCTCGGGTTGCGGCTGGACCGCGTTTTCTGATCGGCTAGAGTGCACCCGATCAAGCCGCAGCTCAACGGCAGTTGCGGCTGGACCGCGTTTTCTGATCGGCTAGAGTAAGCTGCCGAAGCTTCAGGTCCGTCAGCGCGTTGCGGCTGGACCGCGTTTTCTGATCGGCTAGAGTCTCGGCGCCCCGGCGGTCGCCGCGCTGCTTGTTGCGGCTGGACCGCGTTTTCTGATCGGCTAGAGTAGATCCTGAACTAGCGCCCTGATTCCAGGGCGCTTTTCTTGTGACCAAAGCGTGGGAAAAGGCGCCGGCGTTGGTTCAGAACAGCGCGAGCTGGTCGGGATTCTTTGGGCTCTCCGTCTGTTCCCGGCCCATGAAGCAGATGATGTTCTCATACTGCTTGTCGGTGAAGCTGAGAAGATGGACATCGCCGCGCGGCGGCAGGTTCTTCTCGATTTTCTTCGCATGGGCCTCGACCTGCTCCTTGCCGGCACAGAACCTAAGGTAGATGGAAAACTGAGCCATTTCAAACCCTTGATCCAGCAGGAAGTGGCGGAACTTGGTCGCCGCCTTGCGCTCCTTGCGGGTCCCGACCGGCAGATCGAACATCACCATCATCCACATGATTCTGTATCCGCTCAGGGCCATCTAGTCTGTCCGGGTCAGGGCCGGCGCCGCGAGGTCGAGCGGCAGGGGTTGCAGGGGCAGGTCGAGGCGGGCTTCGCCGGCCTCATAGGCCCGGGCCAGGGACAAGGCGAGCCGCTCGAGGCAGCTCGCAAGCGGTGTCACGCCTTGCTCGCTTTGCATGTCCATTTGGGTGATCGCCGCCAGCCGCGTCTTGGCTTCGCGGTCGACCTCCAGCGTGCCTTCATCGACCAGCCGCGCAACGCAGAGATCGACGATCGGCCGGAAGGGCTCCATGAGATCGTCGACCAGGCACATGGGGTTGTTTCGGTTGTGGTGGTGGATCCCGAGAGTCGGATGCAGGCCGGCCGCCATCACCGCTCTCGCCGTGGCCCCGCGCAGGATCGCGTAGCCGTAGTTGAGAAGCCCATTGAGGCCCGGCTCGGCCGTGTCCCGCCTGAAGTCCTCGCCGAACAGGAGCGGCCAGTAGCGCCGAGCGGCCTGGGCTTCCAGGTTGTCCGGATCGCCCGAGCGCACGTCGCGGACGAGCCTTTCGAAGGCGCCGGCCGGCTGGCCGCGCTGCTCGAGAACCGCACCCTGCAGCCCGATCTTGGCTTTGATGAGGATCTGCCAGAGCCGTTTGCAGAGTGGCCTGCCGGCGTCGATCTGCGCACGCATGCGCGCCGACTGGAGGTGATGGCCCTCGACCGGCCAGAGCAGCGCCGCCGGGTTGTGGTTCGGGCCGCAGAAGACCAGGGGCACGTCGCGCTCCGCCAGGGCCAGCGCCAGGTTGCTGCTGTAGGTCAGCCCGTGGGCGTTGGCGACCACGGCAGCGATGTCGTCGAGCGGCACGCGGCCCAGTTCCTCGCCGCGCTCGGAGACGACCAGGAAGCCGCGCTTGACGGCCAGGTGCCGGCCGTCCTCGGCGACCTCGACGACGCGGCCGATCACGCGATCGGGCCCGGGTCATGCAGGCGCCCGAGCACGTCGACGCGCACCGGCCTGGCGCGGAGCTCCTGCAGCTTGCTGTAAGGAGTTAGGCGCCAGCGGAACAAGTCATTGGGGTCGTCGTGGCGCTTTTGCAAGTCGCCGGTCTCATTGTGTGGGGCGAGGTAGAAGCGGTTTTTCTTTGCGTTCAACCACCACACGCGCATGACGCATTCCTCACCGCGGTCCAGAACCTTCAACAGATCGCCTTTGCGGACGCGCATGACCAGGCGGGCTTCCGGCTGGCTCTCCCGCCAAGACGGCCGATGGCCGCACTGGTTCGCCTGGAAGACGGTGACGACCTCGCCTTGCCAGCGGCCGTCCGGCACGGCGTAGATCTCGATGCAGTGGTTGTCGCCGGGACTGTAGGCCTTGTAGGCGCCGCCTTCGTCGTCACGGATGGCGATGACCTCCTTTTCCTTCTTGAGCAGGCGCACGCGGCGGACGGGCGGCAGGTTCTTGCTCTCCCGGGCTCGGTTGAAGTCGGCCAGAGCGTCGGCGAGCTTCATGCCATTGGCCTTGGCGACATAGACGTGCTCTTGCAGCGCCTGTCGGAGATCGCGGTCACGTACCCGATCGATCTCGTTCTCGTTCAGTCCCAGGAGCGGCTTGCGATAAACCAGGTTGTGCCCTTCCTCGGCGGCCGGGTCGTCCACCAGGCCGTAGGCGGTTTCTTCGTGCAGCTTGCCGGCGCGGCCGTGGTCGGGACGGTGGTAGACCAGCAACTGCGCGAGACCTTCGCGGAGGCCAGCGCGCAGCTCGGGACTCAGCTCGGGCACCAGCACGCGCTCGCGCGCCTCGTCATTCTCGCGGGCAATGCGCTGCAGCAGGGAGCGCGAGGTCATGGCCATGACGAAGGCGTCAATCGCATGGTGGCGGTGGTCGCCGCGGCGCTTGGGGCCACCTCGGCGACGGGGCTTCTCGGACTCGCTCTCGACCTCTTCGGGCGGCGCGATGTTGTGGCCCGGCAGCAAACCGTTCAGGCCCCACTTGCCGCGCAGCATGGCGGTCAGGCGGCCCGGCGTGACCCAGACCTGTGGACAGATATGGCGCAGGTACTCGCGGGTCAGCCGCGCCAGATAGGCGGTGTCGGTGAGCTGACGGTCGAGGAAACCGCGCTCGCCCTCGTAGCGCTCCATGGCGTCCGGCTGGAAGCGCCAGGACTTGTTGCGCGGCAGCTTTGCGGCTCGTGCCAAGATCTCCTGCCAATTGCCGATGCTGCCGTCGTGGAAGGCATCGTAGGGGGAGCGGTTGCCCTTCGCACGGTTGGCCCGGCGCAGGGCGACGATCTTGTTGGCCGCGCTGTTGTCGAGGGTCTTCGAGAACGGGAGGATGTGGTCGATGTCGACGGCGTCGCTGAAGAGCGTGCTCGGGCCGATTGGCTCGCCGGTGTAGACGCAGCAGTGAACTTGCGACTCGCCGCTGGTCAGCTCTTCCCAGAGTCTGAGGCGCATCCGGTTCTCGCCCGTGTCCGGCACGCCCAGGTCCAACAGAGTCTGGCGCCGGTCGTCGTTCTTGCGCTGATTCTCGGTCTGCTGCCGGTCGATGTCGCGCTTTTCGTCATGGGACAGCTTCAGCTCGCGGGCCAGCTCGACGACGATCTCGTCCGGCTTCCCGTGTTCCTTGACGACCGCGTTGATCAGCTTGCGGAGCTGGTTCAGGCCGATGTGCACGGTCGGGTTGGCGAGGCGGCCGTAGCGCATCTCCTGCGGGTCCGTCGGCTCGCCCGTGCCGCTGACGTGCCGTTCCAGAAGCATGCCGTAGTAGGGCAGGCGTTCGAGCAACTCGCCGGGCCGGAAGTCGGCGTGATGCTCGTAGCCCGCGCGCTGCACGGCCTCGTCGTAGGTCACCGGGACCGCGACGATCTCACCGGTCTCGGCGCTCTGGAGCTCCTTGCTTTCTTCTTCGAAGACGGCGACGAGGTTCTCCAAAACGCGACGCCCGAGCCGGGCGTAGCCCTCGGGGAGACTGGCGTTCGCCGCGCCGAGGGCCTGAGCTTCGGCCAGGCCACACTCCTCTCGCAGCCAGGCGACCAGCGCTTCTTCGCTCTCCTCTTCGAGCAGACGCTCGACGATCGCGTTCTGTCGCTCGGAGGGCAGCTCGTGCCAGGCCTTGCCGAAGCGATCCTTGTGGGCAAGCGTGGCGGCCGTCTCGTCGCCTTTGAGCTTCTTGCGCCGCTCGGATTCCATATTGAAGGTCTCGTCCGGTTCGAGCTTCAGCAGCTTGTGCAAGGTCTTGAAGGGCACTTCCTTGCTGCGCGACAGGCGCTCGACCAGCTTTGTCTGCTCGGTCTTGGTGATCGGGCGCTCGCCGAGGCCCGGCGTGGCGATCCGCAGGTTGGCGGTCTCCTGCAAGATGCGAAAACGCTGGGCCAGCGGCAGGGCGCGCGGTGCCCGCGGCTCGCTCGGGTCGAGCGTGCACTTGCCGGGATCGACGGGTCTCAGCGGGCGCTGCCGGAAGAAGACGGCCTTGACGGCATCGCGGGCGCTATCGGTCAGGGAGGCGTGATGGCGTGCTTGCTCGTCCCAGAGCCTGTCGAGCTCCCGCTCGACCAGATCGCGCTTCGGATAGAAGTCGTAGCTGGCGTCCTTGCCTTGACCGGTCAAGCGGGTCCGGACGGTCTTCCGCTCGGCATGCCGCTGGGCAAGGAACTCGCCGAGGGTGCGTGCCTGACTCGCGGTCATGGCCTCGCGCAGCTTGGCGGTGCCTTCCTTGATCTTGCCGGCTTCCTTGTCGGCCGCCTTGTCGGTCTTGCGGTTGGACTTGAAGCCGCGGCGCTGGTGCAGGTGAAAGAGCGCGCGGCCGAGCTCGTGCAAGGTCAGAGCCTCGTCCAGGCCTCGCGCGCGCAACAGGTAGGGGTCCAAGGACTCCAGCGCTTTCCGTTCGGCCGGTGCAACGGGCATCAGGCCGTGAGCGACCAGGACACTCATCAGGTCGGTGCGCCGGCGCAAGTAGCGGTCCCGCCGCCGCCGCATGCCCCGGGCGACACGCCGGTCGACGGCCAGCGACGTCCCGCTCTGCGGGTCGCGGCCCGATGGAAAAACCATGACCCCGCCATCCAGCGACTCGACCGGCTCGCCGGCGGAATCCAGGCGCAGGAGCCACCAGCCCAGCGAGTTGCTGCCGATGTCGATGCCCAAACGGGTCGCCATCCCCGATCCCTCCAGGTATTTTCTTCCGCCGCGGAGCACCGCAACTTTTTGTTGTGCGCAAGATAGTCACATCAGACTATGCAATTGACAAGGCGCGCTGTTTTCTGCGACTCTGAGTCTCCGGGTGACTACCAATCTGTCTTAGCCGATCAGAAAACGCGGTCCACCCGTTAACAAGCCTTATAGGCACAAGATCGGGGGTGGGCTTCGGCCCGCCCCTTCGATTCTAGTCGCAGCTATGTGTGCCGAACCTCAGCCCTCACCTCGACTATGCAGTCGCAGGCGGGTGCAGCAGGCACTCCTCGTAGTCCGGCGCGTCTTCCCGATGCTCAGCGAGCAAGAAGGGCCGTCGAGGCCGCCGCGCGGTTACCCGAAAGCTGGACTCTGGCCCTAGAACGCCAGGGCGTCGCGGGCCTCGGCGGCTTCCTCTTCCGTCCATTGGCGAACGGGGGTCGGTGCGGCGACGCGGGTGAGCGGCAGGAAGGTTCCTTCGCCGGGCTCGTCCAGCACCACCGATCCGGCGGGCGAGGTGACCTCGATGGCGCCTTCGGTGATCTGGAAGCCGTAGTGCGGCTGGCCCGGTGGCATACCCACCGTCAGTTCGCCGCCGACGAAGACGGTGCCGCGGATGCCGACGGTCGCTACCGGGGTCGTGAAGGCGACGTCGCGCGGCCTGTTGTCGGCGATCTGTCCGGTGGCGAAGCGGAAGACGCCCTGCAAGATGTTCAAGGCCTGATTGGACTCGCCGCCCGGGGCATAGATGAAGCGGTCGATGGTGATCCGGGCGTTTTCGCCCAAGGTCAGCATCGACCGGTCGTCGAATCGTATCAGCAGCCGCGCGCCCGGGCCGGTACGAACCTCGTCCCCGACGAAGACGCGCGCGCCCTGCGCCAAGTCGCTGCTGGCGCCGGCCGCGCTGCGGCTGGCCGCGCCTTTCTGGCGCTCGATCTGGCCGGCCTCCTGCTGGGCCTGGAGCGGTGGGCCGGCCAACAAGCCAATAACGAGCAGGCCGGCGAAGAGTCCGAAACGCTGTTTCATCGAGGCATTCCCAGCTTTCTCAGGTCCAAGCAACCACGCGGAGACGGTCGCAACGCAAGCGAAAGACGCCGGACAGCGCCCCTCGATCATTCAATGTCCGCCATGCAGCAAGCAGACTGCGGTCACAGCGATGGTTCGCAAAGGGGTTTTGCTGTGTGAAATCGACTCGACCAGCGAAAGCGGGCATCGGCTTGCCCCTTCCATTCGGCGCTTTCGGCGGCACCTCATCCCTAGGCCCTGACCCACGACAGCGCCGACGTCGTGGCGACGGTCAGGCCCCTAGCGCGAGGGCGGCAGGTCCTTCTTGGACAAGGACGGTATGAGCGCCTGTAACCAGCTTTGCACGGCCCAGCCCGTCAGGACGTTCATCACGGCGATGGCTCGGCGATGGCTCGGCGTTGGGGATGTCGGCGGGCGTAGGCGGTGATGGCGGGCAGCAGGTAGACGCCGGTCGCGGCAAGCAGCAGCAGCGCAATGGTCGGGGGCAGATCGGGCGGCAGCGGCATGACTCCCAGTTGGAGCTTTAGCCACGCCACTTCAACCATGGCGCCTCCATCGATTGGCGCCCGGTGGCGGTGGGCTGGGCCCTATCCGCTCACCCCCACAAGGCCGCCGTCGGCGGGTGCAGCAGGCTCTCGTCGTAGACCAGGGCGTCGTCGCGGTCCTCGGCGAGCAGGAGGGGGCCGTCGAGGTCGGCGACGGTGACGCCTTGGGCGAGCAGGACGGCGGGGGCCATGGAGAGGGAGGTGGCCAGCATGGAGCCGACCATGATGCCGAAGCCCCTGGCTTCGGCCTCCGCGCGCAGGGCCAGGGCCTCGGTCAGACCGCCGGTCTTGTCGAGCTTGATGTTGACCAGGTCGTAGCGGCCCATCAGGGCGGCCAGGCTGGCGCGGTCGTGGCAGGACTCGTCGGCGCAGAGCGGCACCGCGCGCTCCAGGCCGTCGAGCGTCTCGTCCTGGCCGGCCGGCACCGGCTGCTCGACCAGGGCGACGCCGAGCTTGGCCAGCGCGGGCAGCAGCTCGGCGGTCTGCTCGGGGCTCCAGGCCTCGTTGGCGTCGACGATCAGCTTGGCCGCGGGCGCGCCCTCGTGGATCGCCGCGATGCGCTCCAGGTCCTGCTCGCCGCCGGTCTTGATCTTGATCAGCGGCCGGCCGGCCTGCTTGGCGGCGGCGCGGCCCATGGCCTTGGGGCTGTCGAGGCTCAGGGTGTAGGCGGTGGTCACCGCGGCCGGCTCGAGCAGGCCGAGCCGCTGCCAGGCCGGCTGGCCGGCCTCCTTGGCCTCGAGGTCGATCAGCGCGCAGTCGAGCGCGTTGCGGGCGGCGCCGGACGGCAGGGCGAGCTGCAGGGCCTCGCGCTCGAGGCCCGAAGCGAGCGCCTTGCGCTGGCCCTCGATGGCCTCGATCACCCCCTCGACGGTCTCGCCGTAGCGCCCGTAGGGCCGGCACTCGCCGCGGCCGACGAAGCCGCCGCGGCTGAGCGTGACGACCACGACCTCGACCGCCGAGACGCTGCCGCGCGAGATCGTCCAGTGGCCCTCGACCGGCCAGGACTCGGCGCCGACGTTAAGCTCGGTCACTGGGGCAGCTCGGTCACTGGGGCAGCTCGGTCACCGGGGCAGCTCCGTCACGGGGGCGGCGCCGTCAGGGCAGGGCGTCGACCAGGGCGCCGACGCCGCTGCGCACGGGATCGACCACCGGCATGCCGAGGCGGTCGGCGGTCTCGGCCAGCAGGCTCTCGGCGGCGGCCGGCTCGAGCGCGGCGGTGTTGATCGCCGCGCCGATGCAGACCACCTCCGGGTTGGTCAGGCGGGCCGCCGTCAGGTTGGCCTCGATGCAGGCCTCCAGCTCGGGCAGCGGGTAGTGCGGCAGGCCGCGCATATGCGTCCGGGTCGGCTCGTGGCAGAGCACGATGGCATCCGGCTGGGCGCCGTGCAGCAGGCCCATGGAGACGCCGGCGAAGGAGGCGTGGAACAGCGAGCCCTGGCCCTCGATCAGGTCCCAATGGCCGGGCTCGTTGTCGGGCGCCAGCCACTCGACCGCGCCGGAGATGAAGTCGGCGACCACGGCGTCGACCGAGACGCCGTCGCCGGCGATCAGGATGCCGGTCTGGCCGGTGGCGCGGAAGTCGGCGTCGAGGCCGCGCGCCTTCATCTCGCGCTCCAGCGCCAGGGTGGCGTACATCTTGCCGACCGAGCAGTCGGTGCCGACGGCCAGCAGGCGCTTGCCTGCCCGCTTCTTGCCGCTGCCGACCTCGAATGTCTGGCTCGGGTGGCGCACGTCGAAGAGCTGCCGGCCCTCGGCCGCGGCGAGCTCGGCCAGGCGCGGCACGTCGGCCAGCTTGTTGTGCGGGCCCGAGGCCAGGTCGAAGCCGAGGCGCAGGGCCTGCTCGAGCACGGCGATCCAGGCCTCGGAGATGACCCCGCCGCGGTTGGCAACGCCGATCACCAGGGTGCTGGCCGCCCGCCGGCCGCCGG
>JANQLT010000104.1 GCA_028280455.1 Kiloniellales bacterium | reverse complement strand
CGCCGACGACGTCACCTACAGCTACGACGAGACGACCGGCGGCAACGAAGGCGTCGGGCGCCTGACCAAGATCGAGGACGGCAGCGGCTCCATCGCCTTTACCGACAACCCCTTTTGGGCTGGTCATCGGCTTCGAGCACGGCAACAGCCTCCATCAGCAATCGCCTGAACGCGACCGGTGACGGCAGCACCACGCGCTCCTTCACCGACGACGCGGTCGCGGCGAACGACCGCGGACCCGGCACGCCCTAGACGCCGGTCTATGACGACGAGAAGCGCCGCATCCACGCCGCCCCCTCGGCACGCCGCAACGCATAACCGACGGCAGCAAGGCGGCCGTCGGAAGAGCTATCTGATCAAGGCCTGTTGACAATGATTGAACAACTATTTAATTGTTCATTCATGCAGGATGTTGAACTGTATCCCGACCAGACTGCCCAGCTCGCCGAGACCTTCGGGCTGCTGGCGGATCCGACCCGCCTGTCGATCGTGATGGTCTGCATGGAACGCGAGATCCCCGCCGGCGACATCGCCGACAAGTTGGGCCTCTCCGCTTCGCTGGTCAGTCACCACCTTCGGCTCCTGCGGGCCGCGCGCATGCTGCGGGCGGAGCGACGGGGCAAGCAGGTCTTCTATTCGATGGCGGACGCCTGCGTGCACGACGTTCTCAAGATCATGATCGACCACCTCTTCGTCCACGAACATGACGGCTCCGACGAGTCGCAAGAAGGAGAGACCTAATGGTGACCGTAACACAGCAAAAGTGTGCCTGTGCCGACTGCGTTTGCATTGTCGACGTCAACAGCGCCGTGAAGAAGGGCAAGCGCAACTACTGCAGTGACGCCTGCGCAGAGGGTCACACCAAGGGCGCTGGCTGCGAACACACGGGCTGCGTCTGCCACGGCTGAAGAACAAGAGAGCTGGCGGAGCCCCGGGCAGAAAGATGTGGGCTCCGCCGCCGGCCCTGTGAAAATCCAAGGCTGGCGTGCGACTTCTCCTTGTTGGCGGCAGGGCCCCGGTTTGGTCCAAAGCCGAAAACCGCGACTCGAGCACAGCTCGGCACCGCTACGCCGTTCCCCGGACGACCGGGGCGAACTGAGCCGAGAGAACAGCCCGGACAGCAGCGTCACCAACTGCGGAAGCCGCCAGCAAACACTCTGCAATGAGCCATTTGCAAAGAGCTGGATTGCTGAGTAGTTGAGACCCAACGATAGCGTGACGGAAGGAACTGTTTGGCTCAGCAGAGCCAATGGAATCCGAGTCCTGCCACCGCAAGCAATTTGCGCCAAGACATTCCGATCGAATCAGAGACCAATGAAGGTGGGCTGAAAGCTCGCCGTCGTCGTTCAATCTGGGATCAACGGCTTCGCCTGCAGGTTCAAATTGCCTTGTGCCCGCAAGTCGGCGAGCGACGACTCAGGGGTTCTTGGTTTCCATGAGGCTGCCGGTAGTCACCACCGGACAGCCATGCGAACATGCCTCACGGCGACGCGACCGGGATCTGGGAAGGCATGCCACGCAAGCAATGGGTCCGTGCGGGCCGGCAGGCCGGAAACAAGCCTTCGGATGTGGAGGAGCACGCGATCACCGCGGCCTGCGAGCGTTTCGATCTCCCCAATTCCGCCACACCGAACGATGGTGGACAGTCGATCGTGGTCCGACCTTAGACGAGGCACTTGCAATGCTTGAGACGAAGGACGTCTATCATCCGGTCGTGTGAGGGGCGAGAAAGATCCGGTGAGCGAGTATCAGTACTACGAATTCCAAGCGATCGACCGGCCACTCGCTGAGGCGGACCAGGAGGCGCTCAGAGCCCTGTCCAGCAGGGCGCGGATCACGTCGACGAGCTTCACCAACCACTATGAGTGGGGCGACTTCAAGGGCGATCCGCGGCGGCTCGTGGAGCGCTGGTTCGACCTGCACCTCTATCTGGCCAACTGGGGCACGCGGCGCCTGATGATGCGCTTGCCCAAGCGCCTCATGGCGCGGGAGCGGCTGCACGTATTCCTGCTTGAGGTGGATTGGGTGAAGGTTTGGGAGCTAGGCGAACAGCTGATCGTCGACATGTGCCGCGATGAGGTCGAAGAGGGCTATAGCGACTGGGACGACGGCTCGGGCTGGCTTGACAGATTGGCGCCACTCCGCGCCGACGTGCTTTCAGGCGACCTGAGGCTGTTCTACCTCTTGTGGCTGACGGCATTGGAAGACGGCGTAGTCGAGGCGGCCGAGAGCGAGCCGCTTGCAGGCCTCGGACCCTTGACGGACGCGCTCGAGGCAGCGGCCGAGTTTTTCGGTATCGACCGGGATCTGCTCGATGCCGCCGCGGAGCGTCCCGGCGCTCCCGATCCTGCGGAGCTGGACGGTCTAATGCAGTCAACGATCGCCGGACTATCTGATGCGGCCAAGACCGAGCTCCTTGTGCGAGTCAGCGAAGGCGATCCGCATGTTGGAGCGGCGTTGAGGCAGGCTGCGCGGACTGGGAAACCCGCTTCCGGCGCCGCGCCGCGCACCGTCGAGGAACTTACGGCCCGTGCCGAAGCCCTGGCACGAGCGCGCGAGCGTGCCGAAGCTGAGCGACGGGCTGACGAACAAAGGCGCCAGGCGGCCTTGGCGGAGCGGACGCGCCGCAAGCGTCTCGACGAGGTAGTGCAGCGCGGCGAGGCGGTCTGGGCCGAGGTGGAAACCGAGATCGCCCGGCGCAATGCATCGGGCTACGAGCATGCAGCAGCGCTGCTATTCGATCTCGAGGCGATCGCCATCGAGGACGGCGCGGAGGCCGATTTCACGCGCCGGCTTGCCGGGATCCGCGACCGCCATTCGCGCAAGGAGCGGTTCCTTGAGCGTTTGAAAGGTCTTGGTGAGCAATGACGGAACCGTTCGTATGGGCGAGTCCCATCTTGGTGCCCGCATTGCATCCCTTTTGATGGAGCACGAACATGGAAATCGATGATGACAAGATCGATGACACCGTATTGGCATTGCTCCAACTGACGCTGCACGACGGACGGCGTGCCTGGAAGACCTTCGATTGGGATGTCATGGAACGGCTGTACCGCAAGGGCTTGATCGACAACCCGGTAAACAAGGCGAAATCGGTGGTCCTGAGCGATGACGGTTTGAAGCGCAGTGACGCTCTCTTCCGCCAGCTATTCACACGGTCGGAGTCACAGTGAATCCGAAGTCGCGGTGACAAGCGACAGGCAGAATGGTGGGCTTTGCCATTCCTGGTCCGGAGATGATCCATGGCCGTGCTCGTCACGACCCAACCTACCAGCAGGTCGAAGGCGCAGGTCCCATCTCGCCACCGGCGGGCGGCATCACGTTCCTTCAGATCCGTTTTTGGACGAGAACGGCGTGCCGGACCCGACCCTCGACCCAAGCACGTTCCAGATCGAATCGGAGAGGTACGGGGGTAGGTCTTGAATCGCGCACATCATCCCCGAGATTCACGACCTACAGGCATAGTGGATCGGGCAAAGTGAATACACGACGGCACTTTCTTCTAGGGCCGAGAGCTCTCCAGACGCCCAGGTGTACTCTGCTCCCCTACCCTCGCGCCTCACATGGACGGTCAGGCTGAAACGAGCCGTCGGCGCCCCCAAAGCACCAGCCAGGTGCTGACGACGAAGGGGAACGCGAGCGGTGGCCAGCCAACTGAGATGAAAAGGCTGGAGAGGACGGTGGCAGAGATGACGGCGAGCGCGACGGACAAGATGGCCACGGCCGTCGTGCCGGCCAGGAAGATGGCGCAGAGGGCGGCGTTGAAGCCGAGCACGCCCAGGTTGACCGCTGAGGGCGAAACGTCGAACAGCCAGCCGTAGCCGACGGCGAAGGCGGCGGCGCAGAGGGCGCCGACGCCCTGCAGGGGGTTCGAAACCAGCAGCACGGCGGTCGCGATGAGGGCGCTGGCCATGGCCTGCTGGAACAGGATGTGGCCGATCCCCATGACCAACCCGTCGAAGACCAGGATCGTCGGCGGGGCAGCGGCGCTTGCCGGCGCAGCCATGGGATAGCCGCCAGCCGTCAGCAGGATCAGCGTTGTCCAGGTCACGGCCACGAAGGGGCCCGTTAGAGGAATCAGGCCCGAACGCAGCGCGCGCTCGACGATGACGGCGGTGGCGATGCCGCCGGCCACCGTCGGCAGCAGAAGAAGGGGCTCCAGGGCATAGAAGGAGCCCAGGGCCAGGCCGACCAAGGCACCGTTGAAGCCGAACAGGCCGTCGGCGGCGCGACCGGGGTCGTAGCGCCTGACGCGCGCCCAGAGCGTTCCCGACAGGGCGCCGACCAGGGCGAAGCCGGTCAAGCCCGGGGAATTGATGAGCATCGCGACGACCAGAAGCGCGCCGGCGGCCGGCGAGGGCTGGAAGAGCACCTGGGCGACGCCGGCCAGCGTGTCGGCGACGAACGACCCGAGCGGCGTCGCGCTCGGCCCGCCGATACCCGCGCGTCGAAAGGCCTCGTCAAGCGCGCGCAAGAGGCCGTCCGCGACCCTGCGTCATGGCTCTTGCTGCCGGATCGCGCGCGGCGGCGCGAAGTGTCACGGGGACCCGCAGGGATCCGTTCTCTCGACGACCATCTTCTGGAAGTGGTGCACGGCCGGCTCCCAGAATGGCGAGAGGCGGATGCCGATGCCGAGATCCTGGCGGATCTTCGAGAGGTTATGGACCTCGTCGACATAGTCCGCATCCTGTTCGCCGACGGTGCGCCAGCCCGCCATGATGCGCTGGCGGCGCTTCTCGTACTCGGGCCCGCGCGCCGCTTCGGCACCGATGTAGTGGAACAGCCGCCGCGCGACGGTCCGGTCGTGGCTGACCGGCGTGAACAGCGACGTCACCGCATGGTCCTGGTTGAAGGCGACGACGGCACTCGGCATGGCGATGTAGACGCCCATCTCGACCTTCGTCTGGTCGGCCGTGTAGCTGAACTTCGGCAGCAAGGGCCCGGCGGTTCCGTCGTCCTCGCCGCCGACCATCTTGGCCCTATCGCCCGGCTTCTGCGGCCGGCTGGAGATCCCGGCGTAGCAGTGCTCGCCGATCTCCGGACTGAAGACGCCCTGCGGCATGAGCTGCGGGTGCACCCAGGGAAAGTGGTAGTCCTCGATGGCCCCCTCGATCAGCACCTTCCAGTTGCCGTCATAGGCGAACGAGAAGCCCTCTCCGCTGCAAGCCAGCTCGCTGCGGTCGAAGTGCGCCGTCCGCGAATCGAGCGGCGCCATGTGCTCACTCAGCGGCGGCGCGTTGCCGTCGATGTTGACGAAGAGGAAGTTCCACCACTGTTCGCAGCGGACCTCGACCAGGCCCAGCGTGCTCTTGTCGATCCCCTCGACCTCCGCGACCTCCGGCCCGCCGAGGTTGGGCGTGCCGACCAGGGCGCCGTCCAGCGAATAGGTCCAGCAGTGCCAGGGGCACATCAGCGTCCGGGCGTCCTTCGCGGGCTCGCGGACCAGCTTCATGCCGCGGTGCCGGCAGATGTTGTGAAAGCAGCGCACCGCGTTGTCGCGGGTCCGCACGAACAGCAACTCCCAGCCGGCCACGGAGGCGGGGAAGACGTCGCCCGGCTCGGGGATGTCCTGCTCGAAGGCGGCCGCCACCCAGCCGTTGCGGAACAGGGTCTGGCGCTCGAGCTCGTAGAACTCGGGGTCGACGTAGACCCGTCCGGGCAAGCCCTCGCACTGCGCCGTCGGCACGTTCAGCTTCGCCGTCTCGCTCTCCGTCAATCTCTGCTCTTGCCACTTCATGTCTCGGTTTCTCCTTCGCTCAGCGGCGCCATCCGGCTCGCACGGACGCCGGCCCGCTGCTCGGTCAATCGGCTTCGCCCCGGGCGATGCAGGCCAGGGCGAGACACTGGATCATTACGGTTCCGGCCAGAAAGGCCGTCATGCCGCCGACGTCGTGAGGGGGGCTCACCGTGTTCACGTCGAAGGCGACGAAGTTCAGCCCCGCCAGGCCCTGCAGCAGCGACAGGCCTTCGCGCGCGGTGGCGCCGCCCCAGGTCGGCGTGCAGACGCCGGGCGCGCAGGAGGGGTCGAAGAAGTCCATGTCGAAACAGAGGTAGACGGGCCGCCCGGCAAGCTGCTCCTGGATCGACGCAAGGACGTTCTCGAAGCCTCGCCCGAACAGCTCGTCCCCGTCGATGAGCTGATAGCCTTGCTCGCGGGTGTGCTCGAAGACGCCCGGCATGCTCACGGTGCCGCGCGGCCCGACGTGGATCGAGCGGGCCGCGTCGACGACCTTCTCCTCGGCCGCGCGGGTGAAGGTGGTCGCCGTGTTGTAGCGGTGATGGATCGCGTTGCCGTCGCCGGGATAGGTATCGGTGTGGGCGTCGATGTGCAGCACCACGAGGTCCGGGTGGTGGCGATGCAGGGCGCGTAGCTGCGGCAGCGTCACGGAGCCGTCGCCGCCCATCGTCACGGGGATCGCGCCGGCGCCGACGATGTGGTCGAGGGCCCGCTCGATGCTCTCGAAGGATTCGTCGACGACAGAGGGCGTGACGGCCACGTTGCCGCAGTCGACGACCTTCAGCCGCTCCAGCGGGTTGAAGTCCGAGCGCGGCGGCTGAAAGGGCCGGACCAGGCCGGACTGCTCGCGGATCGCGTTGGGCCCGTAGCGGGCGCCGATCCGCGTGGGATGCGTCCCGCAGTCGAAGGGCACACCCAGGATGGCCGCGCCGCTGCCGGCCGCCTCCGTGGCGTAGGGCACGCCCATGAAGGTGAAGGGGCAGGTCAGGAAGTCCGCGCCGCTGCCCGCCGGCGCTCCGATCTTCGCCACGCCGCTGTCTCCCGCCTGACGCGCGGGACCGAGGGGCGCCGGCCGCTTGCCGGCGGGCCGGCGCCCCTGCCCGTTCCGCTCGTCTCCGGACCCGTCAGGACGCGATGGCGTCGAGGTACCGGTTCAAGATGGTGCCGTAGTCCGACGCGTACCACTCGGCGTCGGCGGCAATCTGCTTCGCCAGATTGTCCGGGTTGCCGGCGTCGCGGTGGCGCAGGTCGTCCGGCACCAGCGCGGCCGCCTTCGGGTTGATCGGGCCCATGCCGATGAACTCGAAGACCTCGACCTGCGATGCCGGGTCCTGGGCCGCCGCGGCGAAGTCCCAGGCCTTCTTGCCCGCGGGAGCGCCTTTCGGCTGCAGCCAGGAGCCGGCGAAGAGGATCGCCTCGTTGAAGGTGTAGTCGACGCGGCCGTCCGTCTCGCGGTTCACGATCGAGGCCCGCGTGTGCCAGAGGTTGCCGATCAGGGCCTCGCCGTCGCGCATGATCTGCTGGCTGCCGGAGCCGGAGCCCCAGTAGATCGTGTGCTCCTTGATCTGCTTGATCTTGTCCAGCGCGCGGTCGATGTCGATGGGGTAGATCTGGTCGCGCGGCACGCCGTCGGCAAGCAAAGCGGACTCCATCTGGCCCTCGAAGTTCTTCCGCATGGTGCGCGGGCCGGGGAAGTTCTCCAGGTCCCAGAGGTCCTTCCAGCTCGTCGGCGTGCGCTCGAAGGCGGTCGTGTCCCAGGTCAGGGCGAAGGAGTAGTAGTAGGAGCCCAGCCCGTACTTCAGCCGGTAGGCTTCCGGGACGGCCTCGGGGTCGACGCGGTCGTAGGCGACCTCTTCCAGAAGGCCCTGGCGGCCCAGGTCGACGGCCGCGATGTTGTTGCGGTCGCAGAGGTCCCAGGTCACCGAGCCGCTTTCCACCATGGCCTTGATCTTGCCCGACGAGGGGCCCGAGCCGTCGACGATCGCCTTCATGCCGGGGTTCTGCGCTTCGTAGCGCGAGGCCCAGGCGTTCTTGTGCGCGGTGACGGCGTCGCCGCCCCAGTTGACGACGACGATCTCGTTCTCGTCAGCGAACGCCGGCGACATGCTGTAGAGCGACGATGAGATGCCGAGGAACGCGGCGGTCTTCAGGAACAGCCGCCGGGGCACGGGATCCTTCGACGACTTCTCGATGAGGATCTTCATCAGGTCCTTCTGGAAGTCGTCGCTGTGGACGTCGATGGCGTCGGAATTGGATGTGTTCTTCGTGGTCTCGCTCATGGCTGAGCTCTCCTCCGGTTCTTGAATGTGGCTTTCGAACTCGCGGTCAAGAAGCACCGATCTTGATGTTGCGGGCTTTCTCGTAACGGTCTTTGACAACCAGCCCGATGGCTGTCAGCAGGATCATCACGGTCCCGAGCGCGGCGATGGCGGGATCGATGTTGTCGAAGATGCCGTCCCAGATGCGCTTCGGCAGCGTGTAGACCTCACGGCTCGTGATGAAGATGGCGACGATGATCTCGTCCCACGAGGTCACGAAGGCGAAGATGGCGCCGGCGATAATGCCGGGGCGGACCTGCGGCAGGATGATCAGCCAGAGCGTCTCGCGCGACGTCGCGCCCAGGCTGCGCGACGCCTGCTCGAGCCGCGGGTCCAGGTTGATCAGGCTCGCCGACACGCTGAGGACGACGAAGGGCAGCGCCTTCATGCTGTGGACCAGGATCAGTCCGGGGTAGGTGTCGAGGAGCTTCAGCACCGCCCAAGCCTGATAGAAGGCCACGGCATGGACGATCGGCGGCACGATCATCGGCAGCAGCAGGAACAGGCGCAGGTTGCGGGTCACGCCGTTGTTCAAGCGCCAGTGGCCGACGGCGAAGAGGGTGCCCATGGCGAGGGCCAAGACGGCGGCGGCCGTCGCGACGATCAGGCTGTCGCCGATGCTGGACAGCCAGCCGCCCTCGCCGACCAGCACCTCGTAGTGCCGCAGCGACCACTCGGACCCAGGCCAGGAGAGATAGCGCTTGGGGGTGAAGGAGACCGGCACGACGACCAGCACGGGGACGATGAGAAAGCAGACGCTCATCCAGCCGACGACGCGGCTGAAGGAGACGGTGGGGCGGCGGAGCTCCGACTGCATGCCTCAGACCCGCTTGCCGGCGCTGCCGACTTCCATGAAGCGGCTCATGGCCACGGTCAGGGCGAGAACGACGACCGTCAGGCAGGTCGCCAGCGACGTCGCCAGGCCCCATTTCAGGGTCTCGGACATCTGCAAGCTGATGTACTCGGCGACCATCACGACCTTGCCGCCGCCCAGGATCGCCGGGGTGATGTAGAAGCCGGAGGAGAAGATCAGGACCAGGATGCCCGCACCCGCCAGGCCGGGCAGCGAGAGCGGCAGGAACACCGTGAAGAAGGCCCAGCGCGCCGAGGCGCCGAGCGCGCGGGCCGCCGGCACGAGCGTGCGGTCGATGGTCTGCATGTTCGCGAAGAGCGGCAGGATGGCGAAGGGCAGCATGTAGTGGACCATGCCGACGATGACGCCAATGTCGTTGCGCACGAGGCGAAGCGGCCGCTCGATCAGGCCGAGGCCAATCAAGATGTCGTTCAAGATGCCCTGGGGCTGCAGGACGGCGATCCAGGCGAAGGTGCGGATCAGCACGGAGATCCAGAACGACAGGATCACGAGAAAGAACATCACGTACTTCTCGCGCTGGCCCGCGTGGGTCATCGCGTAGGCCGTGACGTAGCCCAAGGCGAGGGTCAGGGCCGTCGTCATGAAACAGATGTAGGCCGTCTTGCCGAGGACGGAGCGGATCGCCGCCGAGTCGACGATGGTCGCGTAGTTATCGAGGCCGACCGTCGGCTCGACGAAGCTGCGCACCATCACCGAGATCACCGGCGTCAGATAGAGCGTGGCGAGGAACACCGCCGGCACCAGGACCATGACCCAATAGGCCGTGTTCTTGCGGAACGACGCCGACGCGCCGAACAGGCTGCCGCCGCGGGCCGAAGGCGCAAAGACGTCAGTCATAGGCTTCGTCGGCCCCCTCGGGCCGGCCCGGCAGGGCAACGCCGACGTTCGTCTTCCAGCCGACCCAGACGGTCTCGCCGGCGCGCGGCGCCGGGCCGTCGAGGCCGGCGCTGACCAGCAGATCGCCGGCGACCTCGGTCTCGACGATCGCTTCGTAGAGCTGGCCGAAGTAGCTGACTCCCTTGATGCGCCCCGCCATGCGGTTGTCCGGCGCGGCCTCTTCGGAGCTATGCAGGGTCAAGCGCTCGGGGCGCAGCACGATCGAGATGTCGCCGTCGAGGGAGCGCACGCCGTCGCGGTCCAGCCGGAACCGGTGATCGCCCACCGCATAGGTCACGAAACGATCGTCGCAGCCGACCTGGCGCGCCGGCAGGAAGTTGCTCTTGCCGAGGAAGTTGGCGGCGAAGATGCTGGCCGGCTTCTCGTAGAGCTCTTCCGGGCGCCCGAGCTGCTCGATCCGACCGTCGCGCAGGATCGCGATCCGATCCGACATCGACAGGGCCTCTTCCTGATCGTGGGTCACGTAGATGAAGGTCGTGCCCAGGCGCTCGTGCAGATCCTTGAGCTCGCGTTGCAGGTCCTTGCGCAGGGCCCGGTCCAAGGCGCTCAAGGGCTCGTCCAGCAACAGCAGCTCGGGCGAGAAGACCATCGCGCGGGCCAGGGCGACGCGCTGCTGCTGGCCGCCGGATAGCTGCTTGGGGTAGCGCTCGGCCAGGTGATCGAGCTGGACGATCTCGAGCATGGACCGGATCTTCGCGTCCGCCTCGGCTTTCGGGACCCCGCGGACGCGCAGCGGGTAGAAGACGTTCTCGCGCACGGTCAAATGCGGGAACAGCGCGTAGCCCTGAAAGACCACGCCGAAGTTGCGTTTCTCCGGCGGCAGGTGGGTGATCTCCTTGCCGTCCAGCCGGATGCTCCCCGACGTCGGCTCGACGAAGCCGGCGATGCTCATGAGCATCGTGGTCTTTCCCGACCCCGAGGGGCCGAGAAGGGTCATGAACTCGCCCGCCTTGATATCGATGCTGACGTCGTCGAGGGCGAAGAAACCGCCGTAGGCCTTCCGGACGGAGTCGAACGCCAAGGACTCCTTCATGCCGGCCTCCAGGCACGACCGAACGCGAGAGCCCTAAGGAAGTGGAGGGCGGGCAGCTCGAACGCGATCACCTCGGCGATCTCGCGCCGCGCGGCCAGGCCGAGGGCGATTCCGGCGATGGATCCAGGCCACCAGCCGTCACGGCCGCTCGGCCCGGCAAGCAGCCCTGCCCCCGCTCTCTCCGGCAGCTGCCGCCGCGACGGAGTCCCCAAAGATCAAGTCGCACGCCCGGCTCCCCAAGATCGAGAGAACTACCAGTAGTCGAAACAACGACTACTGCAGCACGCCCGAATTAGTTGCTTTAGTTCTCAGAGCTTATGTGAAATGGCTAAGTTGTGCGACGGTATTTCACGGTCGTTGCATTGACAACAAGAAAAACGCGCGCATAACCAAACCACTAGCCCCAAACAGACCTTCCTGCTTTTGGGGCTGGACCACGCTGGCCCGGCGCGATGTCGCCGGCTCGGTCGATAGCATTGGGAATTGGAGCAGGCGGTGTTCACGGATTGCTATTGCACACAGTTGCGTCGCGCGGCACGGGCGCTGACCGTCATGTACGACGCCGTGCTGACGGAAGACGACATCCGCGTGACGCAGCTCGCGCTCTTGAGGGCGCTCGACAGGATGGGCTCCGCGACGGTCCAGGAGCTCTCGGAGGAGGTCGCCCTCGACAAGGGGACGATCTCTCGAAACGCCAAAGTCCTGCGTGCCGAGGGCTGGGTGATCTTCGAGCCGGCCAAGGACATGCGCCTCAAGCGCATGGCGCTGAGCAGCAAAGGCACCGCGAAGCTGAACAGCGCGACGCTTTCCTGGCAAAAGGCCCAGGCCAAGGTCCGAGAGGCCGCCCAAGCGGCCCTGTCCAGCGCCGGCGACGACCCCTTGCTCGACACGCTGCGTACGCTCAAGCGCTTGCCTGCAGATGGAAGTCCCATAGAACCGACGGACTGATGAGAAACCGACTTCTGTCGAGTGGTCGAGACTGATTCCGAAACGATAGGACCGGGTCCCTACGAGAAGAGGGTTCGATCCGTGACCCGTCCTCCCGTAGCCGCCGCCCCGACATCATTGCCGGGCCGTTCGGGCTGCCGCTAGACTTCCATCGGGCAAGCCTAGACGTCGTACAATCAGGTCGCCAACGGTGGACGAGCGGGTCGCAGAGAGAGTCGGAACGGGCGACCCGCCCGCCTTGTCCGAGGACGCGCTGATCGAGGCCCTCAAGGCGGGCGAGGCGCGGGCGGCCGAGCTGCTGGTCCGGCAGCACGGGGGCTGGATGCTGGCCGTGGCCCGACGCATCGCCGGCGACGCGGCCCTGGCCGAGGACTGCGTGCAGGAAGCCTTCCTCGCCGCCCTCAAGCGGATCGACCGCTTCGAGCGGCGCTCCAGCCTGAAGACCTGGCTGCACCGCATCGTGGTCAACCAGACCCTCATGAAGCTGCGCTCCCGGAAGGCCAAGGCCGAGGCGCCGATCGACGCGCTGCTGCCCGCCTTCGACGAGAGTGCCTGCCGTATCGAAGGCCCTTGGGAGAGCCTGGCGACGCCCGAGGAGATCTACGAGCGCGAGGACCGGCGGGCGCTGGTCCAGGCCAAGATCGCCGCGCTGCCCGAGGGCTACCGCCTGGTCCTGCAGCTCCGCGACATCGAGGAGCTGACCACGCGGGAGGTCGCCGAGGCCCTCGGGCTGACCGAGGCCAACGTCAAGGTCCGCCTGCACCGGGCGCGCTCGGCCCTGAAGAAGCTGCTCGAGCCCCTGCTCAAGGGAGAGCTGTGATGACCATTCGGCCCTCAGCACACAACAATCTTGCGCGCGACGCGGCGCGCGGGAGTCGCTTTGTCCGTATCCCTGCTGTCGCTCGCAACATCGAAGCTGTAGTCGCTGTGAAGGGAGCGGCGTGATGGCGCAACAGCCGAGATCGGGGCCGATGAAATGGCTGCGCGGCATGATGCTCAATCACATGCCGCTCATGATCACCTGCCGGCAGTTCGAGGCCTTCCTCCTGGCCTACCTGGAGGGCGAGCTGCCGGAAAAGCAGCGCTTGGTCTTCAAGCTGCACCTCAAGGTCTGCCGGGAATGCCGGGACTACCTGGCCGCCTACCGGCGCAGCGTCGAGGTCTCGAAGCGCGCCTTCGAGGACCCGGACCGGCCGCTTCCCGACGCCGTGCCCGAGGACCTGGTGAAAGCCGTCCTGGCAGCCCGAAACGAGAGCTAGGTCTCTCCGTCCGCGCTGTACGGTCGGGTGAACGGCTCCTAGCTCCGGTTGCGCCGAAGCCGCTTCTCGACCTGCCGCCGCTCCCAGTCGGCGCCGAACAGGAAGAAGATCTCGAAGACCGCGAGGCCGTGGGCCACGACCCCCATGCCCCAGCCGAGGGCGGGCCAGATGTACCAGGGATAGTCGCTCTCGAGGAAGAAGAAGCCGGCCACGAACATGGCCGCGACCGAGACCAGATAGACGACAAGATGGCTGTAGAAGCCCTTGATATCCCTGACATATTCCAGGGCTTCGCGCTCTTCTTCCGTGACGTTTCTTTGACTGTACATGCTCGTCTCCGTGGACAGCGTCGCGACATCCACGTCGAAGGCGGCTGCCAGTGCCGAGAGCGATTCCAGGCTTGCCTTGCCGCCTCGCTCGATCCGCTGGATGGTCCGCACGCTGAGATCGCTGATCTCCGCCAGCGTCTCCTGGGACCATCCCCTCTCAAGTCGTAGCTTGCGAACGAGCATGTGAATTGTCGCCTAGCCGCGTGGGTTCCGCTTCGATGAGCTTCGGGAACTATACATCGGCTGACCATGTCAGCGACCCGACAGAGAGGCGACAGGAGGCCGACAAGGGGCCGTCAGGGCCTCCGGGGGCGCCGAAACCCTGCCCGAGGCGATCGGCACTGCCTCAGAAAAGGCCTCGCCGACGCGCTTGCAGATGCCTTTCGAAGGCGCGAGGTTTCGCCCTAACGGTGGCGGCCAGCAGAGGCCCCGCCGGGCGCGGAGTGATAGATGGCCAAACGGGCGAGCAAGACCGACAAGAAGGCGATCAACCTGGCGCTCCAGGGCGGCGGCGCCCACGGCGCCTACACCTGGGGCGTGCTGGACTGCCTGCTGGAGGACGGCCGGATCAAGATCGAGGCGATGAGCGGCACCTCGGCCGGCGCCATGAACGCCGTCGTGGTCGCGGACGGCCTGATGCGCGGCGGCCGGCAGGGCGCCCGGGAGGCGCTGGAGCGCTTCTGGAAGGCGGTCAGCGATGCCGGCCGCCTGAGCCCGATCCAGCGCGGCCCGATCGACGTCTTCATGGGCAACTGGAGCCTCGATAACAGTCCCAGCTTTGTCTTCTTCGACCTGCTGCACCGGGTGACCTCGCCCTACGACCTCAACCCGCTCAACTTCAATCCCCTGAAGGCGATCGTCGAGGAGGTCGTCGATTTCGACCTGGTGCGCTCCTGCGACGAGCTGAAGGTCATGATCTCGGCGACCAACGTCGAGACCGGCCGCGTCAAGGTCTTCAAGCGTCACGAGCTGACCGCCGACATGGTCATGGCCTCGGCCTGCCTGCCGCTGCTGTTCCACGCCGTCGAGATCGAGGGCGTGCCCTACTGGGACGGCGGCTACATGGGCAACCCGGTGCTCTTCCCCTTCTACGAGGCCTGCGAGTCCGACGACATCGTCATCGTCCAGATCAACCCGGTGGAGCGCAAAGGCACGCCGCAGTCGGCGCGCGAGATCCTCGACCGCATGAACGAGATCACCTTCAACAGCAGCCTCTTGAAGGAGCTGCGCGCGATCGACTTCGTGCAGCGGCTGCTCGACGACGGCAAGCTCGACGGCAAGGACTACCGGCGCCTGCATCTCCATATCGTCGAGTCGCACGACGAGATCATGCCGCTCGGCGCCTCCTCCAAGATCAACGCCGAGTGGGCCTTCCTGGAGCACCTCTTCGACATCGGCCGCCGCTCGGCCGCGGACTGGCTCGACGAGAACTTCGAGCACCTCGGCCAGCGCTCGACGGTCGACGCCCGCGCCATGTTCCAGGGCCTCGGCGCCGAACACCACGGCTGACAGCGGTCTTCGGGCCGGCGGCGACGCGCCGCCTGAAACAATTGAAACCAAGTCGGTTAACGCGGGAAATGCCGTGGAAACCCACGGCCGCCAGTCTGCGATCGTCAGGCCGATGCAGGCCGAAGGAGAAGAGCGATGACCGCGACCCTGATGCGCAGCAGTCCCTACAGCCAACCCTGGGGCACCCGCCGTCCGTCGAGCAAGATCATCCGGGGCCTGTTCGGCCGCCCGTTCGGCTCGGCCGTGCTGCTCTGCCGCTGGTCGCGGGTCCTCGGTCACCTGAACGAGACCGCCGTCACGGGCTGCCGCTGCAACGGCTGAGGGAGGTGGCGCCGGCCGCGAGCTGGGCTATTGTCCGGGTACAACATTGCCCTGGTCAGCCGGCGGCCGCTGCCCGACAGTCGGTCCGGCGCTTCGCCGCCCGTCGCTTCCCTGCACCGTGAAATCGCTCCTGCCATGCCCCAGACGGTCAATCTCAGCATCAACCTGAACAAGATCGCCCTGCTGCGGAATCAGCGCGATGTCGGCTACCCGAGCGTGATCGAGGCCGCCGAGACGCTGATCGCCGCCGGGGTCCAGGGCCTGACCGTGCATCCGCGGCCGGACGAGCGGCACATCCGCAAGAGCGACGTTGTCGAGCTGGCGGCCCTGCTCGAGGCGCATCCGGGCATCGAGTTCAACATCGAGGGCTATCCCTCGGAGGACTTCCTCGAGCTGGTCTGCCGGGTCCGGCCGGACCAGGTGACCCTGGTGCCGGACGCCCCGGAGCAGAGCACCTCCGATCACGGCTGGCCGGTCGCCGAGCAGAGGGACCTGCTGACGACCGTCGTCGCCCGGCTCCACGAGGCCGGGCCGCGGGTCAGCCTGTTCATGGACCCCGAGCCGGAGACCATGGCCGAGGTCCGCGCCCTCGGCGCCGACCGCATCGAGCTCTACACCGGGCCCTATGCCGTCGCCTTCGGCGGCCCGGACTCCGCCGAGACCCTGCAGCGCTACGCCCTGGCCGGCCGCGCCGCGGCGGGCTGCGGCCTCGGCGTCAACGCCGGCCACGACTTGACCCTGGAGAACCTGCCGCCCTTCCTGGCCGCCCATCCGGACCTGCAGGAGGTCTCCATCGGCCATGCCTTCACGGCGGACGCGCTCTGGCTGGGCCTGGAAGGCGCCGTCCACGCCTATCTCGGCGCCTTGGCCGGCCGCCGGCGGAAATCCGCTTAGGGCGGGTCCAATCCGGGGCGCCGATCTGCTATTCTAGGGCGGTACCCGAGAGACGGAGTCGGCCGCGCGCTGCCGGCCAGGGACCCGGGAGCTCATTAGGTGCGGATTCTGCTGTTTCTGCTTGCCGTCGTTCCGCTGTCGGCAATGGCGATCGATATCTACCTGGAACGCGAGCGCGAGGCCCGCGAGGAGGCTTTCGTCGGCCTGGCCCAGCGGATCGTGGCCGATGCCATCGAGGCGCCCAAGCGGCAGCGCCTGATCGGCGCCGTCGTGGTGCCGCCCGAGGACAACAACGGCCAGTGGGGCCTGCGCGGCAAGATGTTCCTGGCCGACACGGCCGGCGAGAAGGCCCACCGCCGGGTCAGCGCCAATTTCGAGCAGACCTGCGGCGCCATCGAGCGCCGGGGCTGCTGGCAGCTCGCCAGCCTGACCCTGGACGGAGAGCTGGTCGAGCCGCTGCCAGACAGCGGCCTGGCGAGCCTCGAGCCGCAAGAGGCGGCCGAGCCCGACAACAGGGACGCGGCGCCGGAAGAGATGGCCGAGGCCATCGCCGAAGAGGCCGTCCCGGCGCCCGAGCCGCCGGCCGAGACCGCCATGGCGACGGCCGAGCAGAGCGAGCCGGCACCGGCCGCCGCCGAGCCGGTGGTGGCCGAGCCGGTGGTGGCCGAGCCGGCCGAGGCTGAAGCGATCGAGGCCGAGCCGGCCGCGGTCGTGCCGCCTGCTCCCGCCGCGGCGGAAGCGGCGCCGGCAGCGGCGCCGAGCGAAACGGCGGAGCCAGCGGCGCCGGATCCCGAACCGGCGGTCGCCGCCGCGCCGCCGGCGCCCGAGCCGGAGCCGGCGCCCCTGCCCGAGCCGGCGCCGAAGCGCGTCGCCCAGGCGCCCGCCGCGACGATCGACCTGACCAAGACGACGGTCGAGCCGCCCGCCGAGACGGCGGATGACGCGGCAAGCGCTGCAGCGGCGCCCGCGGCCGAAACCGAGTCGGACCCGAAGCCCGCCGTCCAGAGCGCCAAGGCGGCCTCCGCCCTGCCCAGCGCGGAGGTCCAGTCCATCGCCCTGACCGCCGCCGTGCAGGCCGCCTTGAACGAGCTCGGCTACAACCAATCGATCCCGCTCAAGGTCGACGGCAAGATCGGGCCGCGCACCCGCGTGGCGATCCGCGACTACCAGCGGGACCACGGCCTGGCCCAGGACGCCAAGCCGACCCGCGACCTGCTGAGTCACATGCGCACGCGACTCCAGGAGCGCGGCGACGCGGCGCCGAGCCCGGCGGACACGAGGCCGAGCCTGCCCGAGGTGCCGAGCGCGCCGGCACCGCCGCTGCCGAAGATCGCCTCGACCAGCGCGCCGCTGCCCGAGGCTCCCGAAGCACCCGCGGTGCGCAGCGACGGCTCGGCGCCGACGGCCGTGCAGTCGGCCTCCGTGACCGGCACCACCGCGCCCGCGCGCGACGAGGACCGGGAGCAGAGCGTCGTCTACCGGATCCAGGACCGCCTGGTGACGCTCGGCTACGACAGCGCGGAGCCGCTCGTGCTGGACGGCAAGTACGGCGAGCGCACGCGCGCGCTGATCGCCCGCTACATGAGCGACCACGGTCTGGTCGGCAAGCCGGAGCCCTCTCGCGAGCTGCTCCGGCATATGGAAGAGACCATTCGGCAGAACAGGCTGCGCGGCAATGTCGGCGTGCAACGCTGAGCGCGCGCCCGGCCGGCGGCGGTCGCAGCCGAGGCTGGCGGCCTTCGGGCTGGCGCTGCTCTGTCTCGTCGCCGCCGCGCCCCTCGCCGCCCACTACGTCAAGCTCGACGGCGCGCTGGTCGAGAAAGGCCGGCTGACCGTCGGCCTGGCGCTGGCCGGCGCCCCCTTCTCCTATCGCCGCGACGGCGCCCTGCAGGGCTTCGAGGTGGCGGTCGCCGAGGCCGCGGCGGCGGCACACGGTCTGGAGCTCCGGCTCCTGCGCATGCCGCGCGGCGAGCTGACCGAGGCGCTCGCCGCCGGCCGGGTCGATGCCATCGCCACCCTCGCCTTACCTGAGGACCCGGCGGAGCTGCGCCGCCTGCCCTACCTCGTCACCGGCGATCACATGATGGTCCTGAAGGGCAACCCCTTCCGCATCGAGGGGCCCGACGACCTGGCCGGCCGCACCGTCTCGGTCACCTCGGGCAGCAGCGCCGAGCGCTACGCCCATGCGATCAGCGACGCCCAGGTCGCGGCCGGGCGCGACCCGATGCACATCCATTCCCTGCCCGATCAGCGCTTCACCCACTTCCCGGTCTCCATGGGCCACGCCGCCGCCTTCTTCGTGCAGACCCGTAGCGCCGTCGCCAACAGTCTCGACCCGCAGTCGCGCAGCCGCCTCGTGCCCGGCGCCTTCCAGCCCCGCCGCGAGGTCGGCTTCGCGCTGAAGGCGGACAACGACAAGCTCTTCCACGCCCTGGAGCACGCCCTGGCGGCGATGGTCGCGACGGGCAAGTACCAGACGCTGCTCGAGCGCTACGCCCTGCCCGCCGACATCTCAGCCTTCCGCTAGGGCGCTCCCTGCTTGGGTGAAACGGCACCGCTCCGGCGACCGCCGCTCGTCGCGGCAGCCTTCGACATCGAAACGAACCGCCCAATCCGGTAGCGCTCCGGTACCGGCGCGTCAGGCGGCGGCGATCTCCTCGCCGACCGCCTCCAGGCAAGCCGGGTCGTCGTTGGCCGGCTTGTTGACGTGGGTGCTGACCGGGAAGGCGACCAGGGGCGCGGCCTCGAAGGGCTTGAGCAGCCCCTGCAAGCTGGCGCCGTCGGCGTCCGGGTCGAGCCAGCGGGCGTGGTCGTCCGGCGCCAGGATCACCGGCATGCGGTGGTGCAGGCGGCTCAGGTAGGCGTTCGCCTCGGTGACGATGATGGTGCAGCTCTCGACCGGGCTCCGGTCCGCCGGGTCGCGCCAGAACTCCCAAAGGCCGGCCATGGCGAAGGGCCCTCGGTCGGCCATGACGATCCGGTAGGGCTGCTTGCCCTCGCCTTCCTTGCGCCACTCGTAGAAGCCGTCGGCCAGGATCAGGCAGCGCCGCTTGCGATAAGCGCCGCGGAACGAGGGCTTCTCGGCCACCGTCTCGGCCCGGGCGTTGATCGTCTTGTAGGCGATCTTGCGGTCCTTGGCCCAGGAAGGGATCAGCCCCCAGCGCAGCAGCCGCAGGTGCCGCGCGCCGTCGGACTCCAAGCGAACCGCCGGCACCTCCTGCGTCGGCGCCACGTTGTAGCGCGCCGCCAGGTTCGGCATCTCCTCGAAGAGGAAGAGCTGGCGCAGCCCCTCGACGGGCGTGGTGATGGAGTAGCGACCGCACATGGAGACGACTCTTAGCAGAGGTCAAATCCCATTCACACCTTGTCGCCCTCGGGCTCGACAGCGTTTCTCAACAGCGTTGTGATGCGGTGTAACGAAAGCTTATCCTGATCGCCCGACAATCGCCGGCCGGCGTTGTCGCCACAAGAAACGCGCAACGAAATCGAAGGATCGTCCCATGGCTCTGGATGTCGCGCAGGTTCGGCCGCCGGCCATCGCCGGCACCTTCTATCCGGCCGATCCGGCGCAGCTCAGCCGCATGGTCGACGACTGCCTCG
This sequence comes from Kiloniellales bacterium, assembly GCA_028280455.1. Taxonomy (GTDB): domain Bacteria; phylum Pseudomonadota; class Alphaproteobacteria; order Kiloniellales; family JAKSDN01; genus JANQLT01. The sequence goes on along the minus strand of JANQLT010000104.1, from coordinate 38,903 downwards.
AACAGGCGCCCCGGTTCCACGGCGCACCGAAAGCGATCATCGCGCCCCACGCCGGCTTCCAGTACTCCGGGCCGATCGCCGGCAGTGCCTACGCCTCTCTGAAGGCACGCCGCCAGGAGATCACCCGGGTCGTGCTCTTGGGGCCCTGCCACCGGGTGCCGGTGCGCAGCTTCGCCGTGCCGAGCCACCAGGCTTTCGCGACGCCGCTCGGGCCGGTGCCCTTGGACCGCGCGACAATCCAGCGCCTGCTGCGGCACGACTGGATTCTGGAGAACGACGAGACCCACCTGCCCGAGCATTGCCTGGAAGCGCAGCTCCCCTTCCTGCAGCGCCTGCTCGGCGACTTCAGCATCGTGCCGATCATCGTCGGCGCCGCGCCCATGGCCTTGACCGATCGGCTGCTGGCCGAGGTCTGGGGCGGCCCGGAGACGCTGATCGTCATCAGCTCGGACCTCAGCCACTACAAGGCCTACGAGCAGGCCCGCGACCTCGACCTGGCCGCCTGCCGCGCCATCGAGTGCCTGTCGCCGGAGGCGCTCAAGGACGAGCAGGCCTGCGGCCGGCACGGCATCTACGGCCTGCTCGGCCGGGCCCGCGCGCTCGACCTGCGGGCGACGACCCTCGACTACCGCAACTCGGGCGACACGGCCGGGCGCGGCGACCGCGAGCGGGTCGTCGGCTACGCCGCCATGGCCTTCGAGGAGGCGGCGAGCGCGGCCCTGAGCCCGAAACAGCGCCAGCTACTGCTGACGGCGGCGGCCCAGACCATCTCCAACGGCCTCAAGAGCGGCACGTCGCCCAACGTGGCCTTGGAGAGCTATCCCTGGCCGCTGCGCGCCCAGCGCGCCTGCTTCGTCACGCTCAAGATCGACGACAAGCTGCGCGGCTGCGTCGGCAGCGTGAAGCCGCAGCAGCCCGTGGTCACCGACGTGGTCGGCAATGCCTTCAAGGCCGCCTTCGGCGACCGCCGCTTCTCGCCGCTGACCGCGCAGGAGCTGACCGACGCCCAAGGCAGCCTGTCGCTCTCGGTGTCGATCCTGTCGCACCCGCGGCCGATGAGCTTCGGCTCGGAGGACGAGGCGACGGCGGCGCTGCGGCCCGGCCGGGACGGCGTCATCCTCCAGGCCCCCGAAGGCCGCGGCCTCTTCCTGCCCCAAGTCTGGGATAGCCTGCCCAAGGCGCGGGACTTCCTGCGCCACCTCAAGGCCAAGGCCGGCCTCGCCGAGGACTACTGGTCCGACCAGCTCCAGCTCTTCCGCTTCGGCACGGAGACCTTCGGCGCCGAGCTGCGCGTCGCCGCCTAGAGCTATTGCCGCTTGCTAGGACGCGAGCTCGTCGCGGGCCCCGTCGGGCGACTGGTCGTCCAGCGGGTAGCGATCCAGGATCTGCTCGAGATCGTCGATGGCGAAGGGCACGGAGAGCACGTCGCCCGACTCCAGCCCGGAAACGTCGGGCAGCTCGTGCCGCTGCCAGGTCTCCGAAAAGGGCACCACGTAGGTCTCGGTGAACATGCTGCTGTTTCTCAGCCGAACGAGCCCGTCCTGATTCCAATCGATCAGCTTCTCCAGGCTCACGAAGGCGACCCGCGGCGACGATTGGTGAGTCAGTTCGATCAACTCGAAGACGCTCTCGACGGGCACCGCCAAGCAGCCCCGCCGACCGAGCAGGCCGGATAGCAGGTTGTGCAAAAAGGCGGAGCACCCGAAAAGCGGGACGACCCTGCCGGACCTCGCTGAAGATCTCATGTTTCGACTTCACCCCAAGGTGCGCCGCCAGGCCTCGCAAGGAGGCGGCGCCGTGGCCGACCGTTCGCATCTCACCCGATGCCGAGACGGCGGACCCGTACGAACCAGACCGGCCCGACCGAAATCGGCGCCGGCATTCAAGGTCAACGGATGCGTTTCGCGTACGACCGCGCAAGTCGGGTTCCGGCGGCCCCCAAACCACCGCTCTGCACCCTCCGAACGAGGGCCCCCAACTGCCGAAGCCGTGCGCCGAGCGAAGCTGCGGCCTAGGCCGCCGATTCACGTCCACCCATCCAGCGAGCGTCGCCGCAATTGGCCGAAGCACGCTTGCATGACTACCAATGCCATTCGGGATAACCCGAGGGCAAGTCTCTTACGGTAAGATTTTTCGACTAACGGTACGGAATTCGGGACGTTGTTACGATTTTCCCCTGCCCAATGGGATATCCGAGAGGGTTAGGCTAGACTTCTAGCTGTTTCTAGGATGTTCACCCTATGGCCCAGCGCCCCGAGGCCGAACAGCCCGGCAACACGGATGTCTACGCCCAGCTGGAGAGGATCGAGGCGAGCCAAGCCTTCTCCCGCTCCAAGCGCATGCAGGCCTTTCTCCGATACGTGGTGGAAGAAGCGCTCGCCGGCCGCGGAGAGGGCCTGAAGGCCGCAACGGTCGCCGCCGATGTCTTCGGCCGGGAACCCGCGCAGAACCCGGACAGCGAAACCCTCGTTCGAGTCGAAGCCCGCCGGCTGCGCCAGAAGCTCGAGCAGTTCTACGACGGCGAAGGCCGCGAGGACCCGGTGATCGTCGAGCTGCCCAAAGGCGGCTACCTGCCGCGCTTTCGCGCCCGAAACGGAGCGCCTTGCGCGCCCCGCTCTGCCGGCGCGGCCGACGCGGCAAGCGGCAGGATCGCGAGCGCGTCCGACCCCACGCGCCGCCGTCGCTGGCCGGCCTTTGCCGGTGCTGTCCTGCTGGTCGCCCTCGTCTTCGCCGCCTTCGGGCCGTGGCAGGCGGGGCCGCCTTCCGTCGCCCCGGCCGCTGGACCCGGCCACGTGCCGACCTTCGCCAGGATCGGCGAGATCGCGCCGGGTCTGCCGTCGATCGCCGTCATGCCCTTCGAGGCCTTTACCGAGCAGGCCGAGCTGATCGCGCCGGGCCATGGCCTGGCCGACGAGATCATCAGCGGCCTGACGCGCTTCCCGCGCCTGCTGGTCGTGGCCTGGGACACGGTCGAGCACGTTCATGCGCATCGGCTCGACCCGGACCTGCTCGGCGTACGCTACCTGCTCGACGGCACGATACGAGAGGCGGACGGCACGCTGCGGGTCGCCGCCCAGCTCACCGACCTGACGACCCACAAGACCGTCTGGGCCGGCAGCTACGACGAGGCCCTCTCGGCGCGCGATCTCTTCGCCATAGAAGACGAGATCTCCGAGCGCATCATCTTCCACATCGCCAGGGCCTTCGAGTTGGAGCTGAACCACCGGGGGCTCACCTTCGCAAAGCCGGAAAGCTTCGAGGAGAGCATCGAGAGCTACGAGTGCCTGCTACGGGCCAAGGCCTACAGCCGGCGGCTCGAGCCGGGGGAACACGCCGAGGTCCGCGCCTGCCTGGAGCAGTCCGTCGAGCGCGATCCCGACTTCGGCAAGGCCTGGGCGGCACTGGCCTTCGCCTATCTGGACGAGGTCCGCTACGGCTTCAACCCTCGGCCCGAGCTCTACGGTGCCTTGATGCGCGCGGCGGACTCGGCCGATCGGGCCCACCGGCTGGCGCCGCAGAGCGTGATCGCCCTGCGCGCGCTCTTCACCGTTCACTTCATGTCCGGCAACCTGGAGGCCTTCAGAGTCGCCGGCGAACGGGCGCTCGCGCTGGCCCCCAACGACAGCGACCTCTTGGCCGACTTCGGCCTCAAGCTCGCCTTCAGCGGAGACTGGGACCAGGGGCTCGGCCACCTGGAGCGCGCCATCGCCTTCAACCCGGCCCATCCCGACTGGTACTTCTTCCCCCGGGTCTACGACGCCTATCGCAAGCGCGACTACGAGACGGCCCTCGCGCATGCGACCCTGATCGAGTTGCCGAGCTACCCGCCGACGCACTTCGCCCTGGCCGTCGTCTACGGGCAACTGGGCCGACAGGACGAGGCCGGGGCGGCCCTCGACCGCCTGGTCGAGCTGATACCCGATTTCCCGCTGCGGCCGCGGGCCTACCTGGCGCAGTGGCGCTTCGAGGCGCCCTTGGTCGAGCATTTCATGGAGGGCCTGACCAAGGCCGGCATGCCGCGGCCGCCCGACGCCTGACCGGGCGCGCTTGAGCCCGACGCTGCCCGATCTGATCTAGGGCGTTTTCCGCTGACGCGGAATCACGGCACCGGCCCTCTCCCCCTCCCGGCCACCCACGGCAGTATCCTATTGGGTGGCCGGGAGGGGGAGAGGGCCGGTGCCGTCCGATCGGGAAACGCTCTAGGCCGGCGGGCCCGCCGGCATCTTCGCCGCAAGCCCTTTCAGCGTGAGCGGCTGCCGGCGCCGGCCCCAGGTCCCGGGCGGACCCTCGAACAGGCCGGCGCAAACCGTGCCGCAGGCCCGGCAACGGCCGGCGTCGTCCAGGCCCCAGCCCTGCAGCTCGTGCCAGTCGCGCACGATCAGCCCGGCGCCGCAGCCATGGCAATGGGTGGTCTGGCTCGGCGGATGGTGGATGTTGCCGCTGTAGACGTAGCGAAGGCCCGTCTGCTTGGCGATCCGACAGGCCCGTAGCAGGGTCTCGGGCGGCGTGTTGTGCTTGTCGCGCATCTTCCAGTCGGGATGGAAGGCGGTGAAGTGCAGCGGCACGTCCGGACCGAGCTTGTCCATCACCCAGGCCGACAGCCGCTCGATCTCCTGCGGCGAGTCGTTCTCGTCCGGGATCAGCAGCGTGGTGATCTCGATCCAGACGTCGGTCTCCTGCTTCAGGTAGACCAGCGTCTCCAGCACGGCGCCGAGGCTACTGGAGCAGAGCTTCTTGTAGAAGGACTCCGTGAAGGCCTTGAGATCGATGTTGGCGGCGTCCATCTGCCGGTAGAACTCGGCGCGCGGCTCTTCGCAGATGTAGCCGGCGGTGACGGCCACGCTGCGGATGCCCCGGGCCCGGCAGGCCTCCGCCACGTCGACCGCGTACTCCAGGAAGATCACCGGGTCGTTGTAGGTATAGGCGACCGAGCGGCAGCCCGTGCGCTGGGCCGCCTCGGCGATCACCTCGGGCGGCGCCTGGTCCATCAGGCGGTCGAGGTCGCGGGCCTTGGAGATGTCCCAGTTCTGGCAGAACTTGCAGGTCAGGTTGCAGCCGGCCGTGCCGAAGGAGAGCACCGGCGTGCCCGGCAGGAAGTGGCTGAGCGGCTTCTTCTCGATCGGGTCGATGCAGAAGCCGGAGGAGCGCCCGTAGGTGGTCAGCACCATCCGGTCGCCCGAGCGCGCCCGCACGAAGCAGAGCCCCCGCTGCCCCTCGTTGAGCTTGCAGTAGCGCGGGCAGAGATCGCACTGGATCCGGCCGTCCTCGAGCGCGTGCCAGTAGCGCCCCGGCACACCTTCGATGACGTCGCCCTCGAGACTCACGCCGCCGTCCATGGGCCCATTCTAACCCAGGAAAGCGTTCGACACCCTTAAAGCGCGCGGCTGCCCCGAGATCCGGCACTGGCCCCGGGAGCCGTCGAGAATCGCCGTTGACCCCCTCGGTCGCTCGCCTATCATCCCCGCCGCCTCGGGCCGAAACCAGCCTCAGGAGTCTTCGCCATGGGCCGATTTGGCGTCGGTCAGCCGATGCGTCGAGTCGAGGACCAGCGCTTGCTGAGCGGCGGCGGGCGCTATGGCGACGACGTCGACCTGCCGAACCAGGCCCACGCCGTCCTGGTCCGCAGCCCCTACGCCCATGGCGAGATCCGCGACGTCGACATCGCCGGGGCCGTGGCGGCGCCGGGCGTGCTGGCGGTCTACACGGCCGCCGACCTGACCGCCGACGGCGTGGGCGACATCCCCTGCCTGACGCCGATGCCGGGCAAGAACGGCAGCAAGACCGTCATGCCGCCGCACCCGGTGCTCGCGCGTGGCCGGGTGCGCCATGTCGGCGACCCGATCGCCTTCGTGGTGGCCGAGACCCGAGACCAGGCGCGCGACGCCGCCGAGCTGGTCTTCGCCGACATCGACGAGCTGCCGGCGGTGATCGAGACCGCCGAGGCCGTCTCGCCCGAGGCGCCGCAGATCTGGGTCGAGGCGCCCGGCAACCTCTCGGTCGATTGGGAGATCGGCGACCGCGAGAAGACCGAGGCGGCGATCGCCGCCGCGCCGCGGGTGACATGCCTGTCCCTGGTCAACAACCGCCTGGTCGCCGCCCCGCTGGAGCCGCGCACGGCGCTCGGCGACTACGACGCGGCGTCCGAGTGCTTCACCCTGACCACCGGCACTCAGGGCGGCATGCGGATCCGCCCGCAGCTCGCCCAGAAGCTGTTCCAGGTGCCGGACGAGAAGATCCGCATCGTCACGCCCGACGTCGGCGGCAGCTTCGGCATGAAGATCTTCCTCTACGCCGAGCAGGTCATGGTGCTCTACGCCGCGCGCAAGCTCGGCCGGCCGGTCAAGTGGAGCGGCGACCGCAGCGAGTGCTTCCTGAGCGACACCCACGGCCGCGATCAGGTCGTGGAGGCCGAGCTGGCCTACGACGACGAGGGCCGCTTCCTGGCGCTGCGCTCCTCCGGCATCGCCAACATGGGCGCCTATCTCTCGAACTTCGCGCCGCTGATCCCGACCGGCGCGAGCGGCAAGATGTTCTCCGGCCTCTACGACATCCCGGCCGTCTACGTCGACGTCAAATGCGTCTTCACCAACACCGTGCCGGTTGACGCCTATCGCGGCGCCGGCCGGCCGGAGGCGGCCTACATCGTCGAGCGGCTGGTCGATGCCGTGGCCCGCGACCTGGGCCTGGCGCCCGACGAGATCCGCCGGCGCAACTTCATCAAGCCCGAGCAGCTGCCCTACCGAACGGCGACCGGCATCACCTACGATTCCGGCGACTATCGGCAGATCATGGAAGCCGCCATGCGGGCGATCGACTGGCAGGGCTTCCCGGCGCGCCGGCAGGCGGCCGCCGCCCAAGGCAAGCGGCGCGGCATCGGCATGGCCTGCTACGTCGAGGCCTGCTCGGGGGTGGGCGCCGAGGCCGTCCGGCTGCGCCTGGACCCCGACGGCGGCGTCACCCTGCTGATCGGCACCCAGACCAACGGCCAGGGCCACGCGACCGCCTACAGCCAGCTCCTGTTCGACAAGCTCGGCGTCGACACGGACCTGGTGCGCGTGCACCAGGGCGACACCGGCGTCTGGGCCGACGGCGGCGGCACCGGCGGCTCGCGCTCCCTGCTGATGGGCGGCCTGGCGATCGACGGCGCCGCCGACCGGGTGATCGAGCAGGCCCGTGTCGTGGCGAGCCACCTCCTGGAGGCGGCGGAGGCGGACCTGGAGTTCGCCGAGGGCCGCTTCACGGTGGCCGGCACCGACCGGCGCATCTCCCTGTCGGAGATCGCCGCCCGCCGGGACGACGCCGCGCTGCCGGCCGAGCTGCGCGGCGAGATCGCCGGCGAGCATCGGGTCGACTCGACCGCCGAGGACGGCCCGGTCATGACCTATCCGAACGGCTGCCACATCTGCGAGATCGAGGTCGACGAGGAGACCGGGCAGATCGCCTTCCAGCGCTACGTCGTGGTCGACGACTTCGGCACCCTGGTCAATCCGCTGCTGGTCGCCGGCCAGGTCCAGGGCGGCGTCGCCCAGGGCATTGGTCAGGCGCTGCACGAGCACACGGTCTACGACGAGGGCGGCCAGCTCCTGACCGGCTCCTTCATGGACTACTGCCTGCCACGGGCCGACGACCTCTCCGCCCTCGAGCTCGAGCTGATCGAGGACTTCCCCTGCGTGACCAATCCCATGGGCATCAAGGGCGCGGCCGAGGCCGGCGCCATCGGCGCCCCGCCGGCGGTGATGAACGCGGTGCTCGACGCCCTGGCGCCGCTCGGCGTGCGCCATCTCGACATGCCGGCGACCCCGCTGCGGGTCTGGCAAGCGATCCGCGACGCCCGCGGCGGGGCGCAGCGGGCCGCCCAATGAGCGCGGCGACGTCCGGCGCCGCCCGGTTCAGCGGCTCGATGAGCGACAGCGAGGCCGACGACCTGATGGCCGTGCTCAAGGTCGCGGCCGAGCACGCCGGCAAGGCGATCCTCGCCTACTATGCCGAAGCCGAGGAGATCCTGGTCAAGGAGAAGGACGACAAGTCGCCGGTCACCGAGGCCGACCTGGCGGCCGAGGCCTCGATCCTGGCCTTCCTGGCGAAGCTCAGCCCGGACCTGCCGGTGGTCTCGGAGGAGCAGGCATCCGAAGGCAAGCTGCCGACGGTCGGCGAGCGCTTCTGGCTGGTCGACCCGCTCGACGGCACCAAGGAGTTCCTGCAGCGCAACGGCGAGTTCACGGTGAACATCGCGCTGATCGAGGCCGGCCGGCCGATCGCCGGCGTGGTCCACGCGCCGGCTATGGCCATGACCTGGGCCGGCGTCGTCAGCGCTGCCGGGAACGGTGCCGAACCCGGCCGAGCCCTGTTCTCGCAGACCGACCAGCCGAGCATGGACATCCGCGTCCGCGACGTGCCCGCCGCGGGCATCACCGTCGTCGCCAGCCGGCGCCACGGCAGCGGCGAGGCGCTGGACGCCCTTTTGGCCAAGTACAGCGTCGCGGACCGCGTCACGGCCGGCAGCTCGATCAAGTTCTGCCTGGTCGCCAGCGGCCGCGCCGACCTCTACCCGCGCTTCGGGCGGACCATGGAATGGGACACCGCGGCCGGCCACGCCGTCCTGGCCGCCGCCGGCGGCCGGGTCGAGACGGTCGAGGGCGCGCCGCTGACCTACGGCAAACCCGGCTTCGAGAACCCCTTCTTCATCGCCAAGGGGCGGGTCTGACCGGCATAGCCGAATGTCCCTACGCGCCTTGGCGGCTTCGCATGCCTGATCGAGAAATGCTATATTGTTCAATCGCGAGGCCCCGACTCGGTGGTGCCTCGGCCACGTCGAGGGAAATGAGGACTCATGGCTAGAGCTAAGAAAATCGCTGCCGCCGTCGTGATCGCCGGGCTCGGCACGTCGGCGCTCGCCGGCTGCGCCGACGTCGAGCGCAGGACCGGGCTCAACACCGGGGCCCAGACCGGCATTCTGACCGGCGCGGCGGCCGGCGGCCTGATCGCCGGCCTGGCCGGCGCCCACCCGGCCTGGATCGTCGGCAGCATCCTGCTCGGCGGCGTCGCCGGCGGCCTGGTCGGCGACTATCTGACCGAACGGGACCGCGAGCAGCACGCGGCGACCAGCTACGACGCGCTGGAGACGCAGCAGACCGGCGGTCAGAGCACCTGGAGCAACCCGGACAACGGCAACAGCGGCTCGACCCGGATCGTCAACGTCTACCGCACGTCCGACGGCCGGCTCTGCAAGGACTTCCAGCAGACCATCACGGCCGGCGGCGAGTCCGAGACGGCGAACGGCACCGCGTGCCAGCAGTCTGACGGCACCTGGAAGCCGGTCTGACCGCCGACACCTGACGATGTCCGGCGCCGGCTCGCACGTCAGTGCAGCCGGCGCTGGATCTCCTGCATCAGCGCCCGAATCTCTTCCGACGCGCGGCCGCTCGGCTCGCGCTCGGTGACGGCGTGGCCCTCGGCCAGCGCGGCCGCGAAGGCGACGCGGTTGCCGAGGCGGCTGTCCGCCAGGTGCTCCTCCAGGCTCTGCACCTCCGCGATCATCGCCTCGGTCAGCTTGGCCCGCGGCGGCACCCGGTTGAGCACGATCAGCACCGGCACCTTCTCGCGCTCGGCCAGTTGCAGCGTCGGCTTGGTCGCCCAGACGTCCATCGGCGAGGGCTGCACCGGCACCACCACCAGATCCGCCGCGCGGATGGCGATGCGGGCCTCCGACTCGGCGTGCGGCGGGCTGTCGACCAGCACGATGTCGTGGCTCTCCGCCAGCCGCCGCACTTCGTTGCGGGTGCGCCAGCCCTCGATGCTGCTGGCCAGGACTCCGGCGCCGGTCTCGCCGCGCCGCGCCTCGCGCATGCGATACCACTGGCTCAAGGACTGCTGCGGATCGATGTCGATCACCGCCACGGATTTGCCGGCTTCCGTGAAGACCACGGCGAGATGCGCCACGACCGTGGTCTTGCCGGCGCCGCCCTTCTGCTGGGCGACGGCCACAACCTTGCCAGACATCGCACCGTCCCCTTTTCTGCGTCGCACAATTAAACAAAGGACTGAAGCGATTCACAATGCTGCATCTGCGAGACGGCGACGCACAGCGGCCGGCTTGACCCCGGCAAGGCCCGGGCGCAGGCTAAGCGGCACAAATCGAACGACCTTTCGGCAGGACGCTTGGGCTCGTTCGTGCAAGACAAAGTGCCTCGGCACGGAAGGCCGCCCCGACAAAGGGGCGGTTCTTCGTTTGGCGCCCCCTCCGCCCCACCTGATCTAGACTGCGCGGCCATGACCTCCGAACGCTCGGCTGAGATCCGGATCGCCGATGAGGCGAGCATCGCTGCAGCCGCGGCGCGTCTGCGCGCGGCGGAGCTGGTCGCCTTCCCGACCGAGACCGTCTACGGCCTGGGCGCCGACGCCACCTCCGACCGGGCCGTGGCGCGGATCTTCGAGGCCAAGGGCCGGCCCCGCTTCAATCCCCTGATCGTCCACCTGCCGGACCGCGCGGCTGCCGAGCGCTACGGCCGCTTCGACCAGCGGGCGCGCGCCTTGGCAGAGCGGTTCTGGCCGGGGCCGCTGACCCTGGTCGTGCCGCGCCGCGACGAGGGCGGCCTGTCGCTGCTCTGCTCCGCCGGCCTCGACAGCGTCGCCCTGCGCGCGCCGGCGCACCCGGTGGCCCAGGCCCTGCTGCGCGCCGCCGCCTGTCCGATCGCTGGCCCGAGCGCCAACCGCTCGGGCAAGATCAGCCCGACCCGGGCCGCGCATGTCGCCGAGTCCTTGGGCGACGGCGTCGCGCTGATTCTCGACGGCGGTCCCTGCCCGGTCGGCCTGGAATCGAGCGTCGTCGAGCTCAGCGGCGAGACCGCGACCCTGCTGCGGCCCGGCGCGGTCACGGCGGAGGCTCTGGGCGAGGTGATCGGCCCCGTTGCCGTTGCGAGCGAGGCCGACCCGGCGGGGCCGCAGCGCTCGCCCGGCCGGCTCGCCAGCCACTACGCGCCGGAGCATGCCTTGCGGCTCGGGGCCGAGACGGTGCGCGGCGACGAAGCCCTGCTCGCCTTCGGCCCGGCGCCGCCGGCCGGGGCCGCGATCACCCTCAACCTCAGCGAAACCGGCGACCTGGTCGAGGCCGCCGCCAACCTCTTCGCCCACCTGCGGACGCTCGACGCGGCCGCGGTGGCGGGAATCGCGGCCATGCCGATACCGGAGACCGGCCTCGGCGCCGCCATCAACGACCGCCTGCGCCGCGCAGCCGCCCGCTGAGCGTTTGCTGTCCGAAGCCCTTATCGTAGAGTCGAGCCATGTCCCGTCCGCTGCAGCGCGCCGACACTCTCTCTTCGCTCCAGGCGCGCATCGCCGCGGTCGTCGGCGAGTCCGGCCTGATCACGGAGCCGGAGATCCTCGCCCCCTACCTGCAGGACGAACGGGGCCGCTACCGCGGCACGACGCCCTTCATGGTGCGCCCGGGCAGCGTCCGGGAAGTCGCCGCGGTGGTGCGGCTCTGCGGCGAGGCCGGCGTGCCGATCGTGCCGCAGGGCGGCAACACCGGCCTGGTCGGCGGCGGCACGCCCTTCGAAGCGGGCGACGAGGTGCTGCTCAGCCTGTCGCGGCTCGACCGGATCCGCGCCGTCGACCCCGTGGAAGACTCGATCACCGTCGAGGCCGGCTGCGTCCTGCAGCAGGTGCAGGAAGCGGCGGCCGAGGTCGACCGGCTCTTCCCGCTCAGCCTGGGCGCGGAAGGGAGCTGCCAGATCGGCGGCAACATCTCGACCAACGCCGGCGGCATCCAGGTCCTGCGCTACGGCAACATGCGCGACCTCGTGCTCGGCCTGGAGGTCGTGCTGCCCGACGGCCGCGTCTGGGACGGCCTGCGCAGCCTGCGCAAGGACAACAGCGGCTACGACCTGAAGCAGCTCTTCATCGGCGCCGAGGGCACCCTGGGCATCATCACCGCGGCTTGCCTCAAGCTCGTCTCGCGACCCAGCGAAGAGGTCACGGCCTTCATCGGCCTCAGCAACATCGCCGCCGCGACGACGCTCTTCGCCCGGGCCCGCAGCCGGCTCGGCGAGTCCCTGAGCAGCTTCGAGCTGATCCCGCGCCTCGGCCTCGACATCACCTTGCGGCACGTCACCGGGACCGCCGACCCCCTGGCGGGCCGTCACGAATGGTACGTCCTGCTGGAGGCCGGCGCGGCGACCCCGAGCGGCCTCGCCGAGGCGCTCGAAGCGCTGCTCGGCGAAGCCCTGGAGGCGGGCGAGATCGGCGATGCCGCCATCGCGCAAAGCGCGGCGCAGACGGCCGCCTTCTGGCGGCTGCGCGAGGGCCTGGTCGAGGCCCAGAAGGCCGAGGGCGCCTCGATCAAGCACGACATCTCCGTGCCCGTCTCGGCCGTGCCGCGCTTCATCGAGCAGGCCTGCGCCGCGGTCGAGGCCATGGTGCCGGGGATCCGCCCGGTGCCCTTCGGCCATGTCGGCGACGGCAACGTGCACTTCAACCTGACCCAGCCCGAGGGCGCGCCGCCGGCCGACTACCTCGCGCGCTGGGAAGAGGTGAACCGCCGCGTCCACGATATCGCCCTGGCGCTGGGCGGCTCGATCTCCGCCGAGCACGGCATCGGCCGCGCCAAGCTGGCCGAGAACCTGCGCAGCAAGGCGCCCCTCGAGATCGAGCTGATGGCCCGGGTCAAGGCGGCCTTGGACCCGGCGAACCTGCTGAACCCGGGCAAGGTCGTGCCGGCGCCCGGCGTCGACGATGGGAGAGACTCATGATCAAGGCGGTCAAGATCGACGAAGAGCTGGCGAATCTGCCGGTCCTGCGGAATCGCGGCCCGGAGACCTCGGACGAGGAGGCCGATGCGGCCTTCGCCATCCTGGCGCCCTTCCGCGACGGCGCCCTCTTCGCCGGCAGCTTCCAGGGCGAGAGCCCCTGGGAGCGACATTCCAAGGGCGACGAGATCGTCCAGGTCCTGGCCGGCGCCACGCGCCTGACCATCCTGACCGACGACGGCCCCCAGGTCCTGGAGATGTCGGCGGGCATGCTGACCGTCGTGCCGCAAGGCCGCTGGCACCGCTTCAACGCGCCGGAGGGCGTGACCGTGATGACCGCGACACCGCAGCCGACGGACATCTCGCACGCGGAGGACCCGCGGGCCTGACGACTCCGCCGGGTCAGCTCGCCTTGGCCATGCGCCGCAGGTCCAGCGAGCTCTGCAGCCCCTGCAGGGCCCAGTCCACCAGGCCGGCCTGCGGCGAATCGAGCGCGCGCACGACGTAGACCGGCCGCGTATAGACCGGCGCACCTTTGACCCGGTGCAGACGACCGGCGTCGATCAGGGGACGCACGCTGTAGTCGAGGAAGTAGCCCGAGCCGCCGTGCTCGAGGATGTAGTCCAAGGCGATCGTGCTGAGACCCACCGTGATGGCCGGCGCCGGCAGGTCCGGGAAATTGTAGCTGTGCCAGGATTTGAAGTCCTCGCCCCAGTCGACCATGACATAGTCCGAGAGCCAGTCCTTCCGGGCGGCGCGCGGGCGGGTCGACACCAGAATCGCGCGATGCTCCGTCAGCGTCTCGATGGCCACGCTCGGCTGGTTCCAGGGCTGGTAGACCAGCGCCAGGTCCAGCAGGCCGTCGGCAACCTGCTGAGTCAGGCTTTGCGAGAACTCGGCCTCGACGCGGATCGCCGTCTCGCCGGAATTGGCCCGCATCCAAGCCAGCCAAACCGGCACCACATGGTCGACCAGATAGAAGTGCACGCCGAGGCCGATCCGATAGCTCAGGGTCTCCGGCAGCGCCACCTCCTGCCGCGCCTGGTGCCAGGCTCGTAGCGAAAGCTCGACGTAGCGATGGATGCGCTGGCCGGCTTCGGTCAGCCGCACACCGCCCCGGTCGCGGTGGAACAGCCGCTGGTCGAGCTGCGCTTCCAGGGCCTGTATGCGCGCGCTGACCGTCGACTGGGTGACATGGAGGCGTTCGGCGGCGCGGTTGAAGTTGCCGGTGGCGGCGACTTCCAGAAAGGCGCGCAGGTGGTCGTGGTTCACGGCCGGCTCTCCTCTGGCCCGACATTTGGCGCTCCCATAGTCGATCAGAAGCCGGTGGCGGCTTCCACCATGGCGGCGACTTGCTGGAGTCGGTTTCGACCGAATGCCGGCCCTCCGCTTGGTGGCTGAAGCGGCCGGAACCGGCAGATTAACCATATGTATTCATTATGATATTCGAACAGGACTAAACGGCATCTTTACCTACTTTGTGTCTAATTGCCGACTGCGTTCGGGATTCAATCGCGTTCTTTCGTTTCGACATGACCAGCATAGAAGACCAGGTACTGGAGCGCGAAGGGCCGGCCGCGGCCTCGGTGGCGACCGCGCCTTGCGCCGCCGAGGCCGCGCCGACCGGCGCGGAGGGCGCCTGGACTCCGAACCACCCCGTCAACTTCCGGATCAGCATCCCGCTGCTGGTCGGCCGCTACTACGTGACCATCGTCGCCGGTCCCGAGCGGCGCAACGCGGCGCGCCGGCGCCACGAGCGGCGGCGGCACCCGATGATCACCGCCGGCAACCTCTTCTTCATCGCCGTGCTCGGCTCGGTGGTCGGCCTCGCCGCCCTGGCGGCCTTGAACCTGCTCACCATACATCTCTTCGGCCAGGTCTAAGGGCCGAGCGATGCGTTCGGAAGGCCCAACCGCAATCCCCAGCCCCCTCGGGCGACGCCGCGGCGGTATCCCGATCCTGCGGCGCTTCACCCACGACCGGCGCGGCACCAGCGCCATCGAGATGGCCTTCTCCCTGCCGATCCTGCTGATGGTGCTGACCGGCATCATCCAGTTCGGCGCCATGTTCTTCCTGCAGAACCACATGGGCGACGTCGCCCGCGACACGGCGCGCCGCGTCTCGGTGGGCCAGATCACCGCGGGCCAGGCGCAGGCCTACGCGGAAGGCGAGCTCCTGAACTGGAACGCGACCTTCTCGGTCGCGGTCCAGGAGCTCAGCGACGAGGTGTCCGTGGACATCACGGTGCCCTTGGCGGAGGCATCCCTTGTCGACATCCTCGGCCTGTTCAAGAGCGGCACGCTGCGGGCCCGGGCCGAAATGCCGAAGGAGTGAGCGGGCATGCCTGCCTCGATACTCAGGGCTTTCGCCAGGCGTGAAGACGGCGGCATCGCGATCGTCGTCGCCGCCGGCCTCGCCATGCTGCTCGGCTGCGCCGCCATCGCGGTCGACGTCAGCTATCTCTACGTCGAGCGCAACAGGCTGCAGATCGCCGCGGACGCGGCGGCCCTCGCCGGCGCCAACAAGCTGCCCGACGAGACAGAGGCGCGGCTGGCGGCCATCGAGTTCGCCGGCCGCAACATGCCCGACACCATGCACGGCACGGTGCTCGACAGCGACGACGTCGAGATCGGCGTTTGGGACAAGCTGAGCCGCAGCTTCACGGTCGGCGCCACGCCGCCCAATGCCGTCCGCGTCGCGACCCGCCGGGGCGGCGGTAACGGCAACCCGGTCAGCCTGTTCTTCGGCCGGCTGCTGGGCGTCTCGACCATGAACCTGAGCGCCTCGGCGGTCGCCGGCGGCAGCCGCCGGCCGACCTGCCTGATCGCGCTCGACCCCAGCGCCCAAGGCGCGCTCGACCTGGCCGACGACGCCACGATCAACGCCAACGGCTGCGACATCTACGTCAACTCGAGCGACGGCTACGCCCTGGAGACCGACGGCAACGCCGCGATCACCGCCGACGCCGTCTGCGTCTCCGGCGGCTACAGCCAGCTCGGCGGCAGCAGCGTGGCGCCGCTGCCGACCACCGGCTGCCCGCCGGTCATCGACCCGCTGGCCACGCTCGAGCCACCGAGCGTCGGCGGCTGCGATCACAACGGCGCCAGCTACGACGATGACGACACGGTCACGCTGGACCCCGGCGTCTATTGCGGCGGCCTGACCTTGGACCATGACGCCGACGTGACCTTCAATCCCGGCATCTACGTCATCAAGGGCGGCGACTTCACCATCGCGGGCAACGCCCGGGCCACGGGCGAGGACGTCGGCTTCTTCCTCACCGACGGCGCCAAGCTCGATTTCTCGACCAGCGGCAGCATCGCCCTCAAGGGCCCCTACTCGGGCGAGATGGCCGGCGTCCTGTTCTTCCAGGACCGCGCGGACAACGGCACCCACAGCCTGAACAGCAGCGGCGCGAGCGTGCTGGAGGGCACGCTCTACTTCCCCAACGGCGCGGTCAGCAGCGCCAGCAGCAGCCTGATGGGCGGCGGCTCCTCCTTCAGCATGTACATCGCCCAGCGCTTCGCGCTCACCGGCAGCGCCGGCTTCGACATCAACAGCGACTACGAGTCGAGCAGCGTGCCGCTGCCCTCGGGACTCGACACCGTGGGCTTCGCCCTGCTCGACTGATCCCGGCCCCCGCCCGCCTCGCCCTGGCCGGCCTCGCCCTGGCCACCTCGCCTTGGCTCGCCTTGCCCCTCTCAGGCGGCGAGGCTATCAAGGGCCATGACCGACTACAGCCCGCCGCTCGACGACATTCGCTTCACCCTGAGCAGCATCGCCGACATGGCGGCGATCGCCCGCCTGCCGGGCTTCGAAGAGGCGAGCGAGGACCTGGTCGAGGCCATCCTGGTCGAGGCCGGCAAGGTCGCCGCCGAGGTGCTCGCCCCGATCAACCGGATCGGCGACCAGCAGGGCTGCCGCTTCGAGAACGGCGTCGTGCGGACCCCGAGCGGCATGGTCGAGGCCTATCGGAGCTTCGTCGAGGGCGGCTGGAACGCGCTGGCCTTCGAGCCCGAGCACGGCGGCCAGGGCCTGCCCTGGACCCTGGCCCTGGCGGTGCACGAGATGTGGCAGGCGGCCAACATGGCTTTCGCGACCTGTCCCCTGCTGACCCAGGGCGCCGTCGAGATGCTGCAGGCCCACGGCACCGAGGCGCAGAAGGCGCTCTACCTGCCGAAGCTGATCACCGGCGCCTGGTCGGCGACCATGAACCTGAGCGAGCCCCAGGCCGGCTCCGACGTCGGCGCGCTGAAGACCCGGGCCGAGCCCGACGGCGCGCACTATCGGATCACCGGCCAGAAGATCTTCATCACCTACGGCGAGCACGACCTGACGGAGAACATCGTGCACATGGTCCTGGCGCGCCTGCCCGGCGCGCCGGCCGGCACGAAGGGCATCAGCCTGTTCATGGTGCCGAAGTTCCTGGTCAACCCGGACGGCAGCCTCGGGCCGCGCAACGACCTGCGCTGCGTCTCGATCGAGCACAAGCTCGGCATCAAGGCCTCGCCGACCGCCGTCATGGCCTATGGCGACGACGGCGGCGCCCACGGCAGCCTGATCGGCGCCGAGGGCGGCGGCATGGCCTGCATGTTCACCATGATGAACAACGCCCGCATCACCGTCGGCGTGCAGGGCCTCGGCCTCGCCGAGCGCGCCTATCAGCAGGCCCTGGCCTTCGCGCGCGACCGCGTCCAGGGCAGCGACGTCGGCGGCAACGGCGACGGCGGCCGGATCGCCATCATCGGCCATCCGGACGTGCGCCGCACGCTGATGACCATGAAGGCCCAAGTGGCGGCCGCCCGGGCGCTCTGCTACCGCGCCGGGGCCGCGCTCGACCACGCTAGGGGCGAGCCGGACGAGGCGCAGCGGGCGCGCGCCCAGGCGACCGCCGACTTGCTGACGCCGGTGGTCAAGGCGCACAGCACGGACATCGGCTGCGAGGTCGCCTCCATGGGCGTGCAGATTCACGGCGGCATGGGCTTCATCGAGGAGACCGGCGCCGCCCAGCACTACCGCGACGCCCGCATCCTGCCGATCTACGAAGGCACCAACGGCATCCAGGCCCTCGACCTGGTGATGCGCAAGCTGGTGCGCGACCGGGGCGCGGCGGCGCGCGACTACATCGCCGAGCTGCGCGGCGAGCTGGAGGCCATGGACGGCGCGCTGGCCGGCGCCGCGCGCGACCTGGGCGCCGGCCTCGCCATGCTCGAGCAGGCCGGCGACTGGCTGCTCGAGGCGGCCAAGCGCGACCGCCGGGTCGCCGCCGCCGGCGCGAGCCCCTACCAGCGCCTGTTCGGCACGGTGGTCGGCGGCGTGCTGCTGGCCAAGGCCGCGGCGGCCGCCGAGCAGCGGCTCGCCGGCGGCGCGGCGGCGAACGGCTACGCCGAGCGCTTCCTGCGCGCGCAGCTCGACACCGCGCGCTTCTACAACGCCAACCTGCTGCCCCAGGCAGCCGCCCACGCCGCCGCCGTCACGGCCGACAGCAGCACGTTCCTGGACCCGGACGACAGCGACTTCTAGAGGCCCCCGGCCGCCGCCGGGGATCGGCAACGAGGTTACACAACGCCGCCGGCAGAGCGGCTTCGGGGAGGCATCGGACATGAGCGCGGCGCGCAAGATTCTCGCCATCGATCAGGGCACCACGAGCAGCCGGGCCATGCTCTTCGACGGCGCCGGCCGGCCGCTCGGCCAGGCGCAGCAGGAGCTGCCGCAGCACTTCCCGCAGTCCGGCTGGGTCGAGCACGATGCCGAGGACATCTGGCGCGACAGCCTGGCGGTGGCGCGCGGCGCCATCGAGCAGGCCGGGGCGACGGCCGGCGAGGTCGCCGCCATCGGCATCACCAACCAGCGCGAGACCACCGTGCTGTGGGACCGGGCGACCGGCGAGCCGCTGCACAATGCGATCGTCTGGCAGGACCGGCGCGGCGCGGCGCTCTGCGACCGGCTGCGCGCCGAGGGCAACGAGCCCTTGGTGCAAGAGCGCAGCGGCCTGCTGATCGACCCCTATTTCTCGGCCAGCAAGGTCGCCTGGCTGCTCGACAACGTCGCGGGCCTGCGCGCCCGGGCCGAGCGCGGCGAGATCGCCTTCGGCACCATCGACTGCTTCCTGCTCTGGCGCCTGACCGGCGGCCGGGTGCACGCCACCGACGCGACCAACGCCTCGCGCACCCTGCTCTACGACATCCGCAAGCAGCGCTGGGACCCGGACCTCCTGGCGCTGTTCCGGGTGCCCGAGGCGCTGCTGCCCGAGGTGCGCGACAACGACGCGGAGTTCGGCAGCACGCCGGCCGAGATGTTCGGCGTGCCCCTGGCGATCACCGGCATGGCCGGCGACCAGCAGGCGGCGACCGTCGGCCAGGCCTGCTTCGAGCCGGGCATGACCAAGTCGACCTACGGCACCGGCTGCTTCGCCCTGATGAACACCGGCAGGGAGGCCGTGGCCTCGACGAACCGGCTGCTCACCACCATCGCCTATCGGCTCTCCGGCGAGACGACCTACGCCTTGGAAGGCTCGATCTTCGTCGCCGGCGCGGCGGTGCAGTGGCTGCGCGACGGCCTCAAGATCGTCGAGGCGGCGCCGGACACCGAAGCCCTGGCGCAGCGGGCCAACCCGGAGGAGCGGGTGATCCTGGTGCCGGCCTTCGTCGGCCTCGGCGCGCCCTACTGGGATGCCCACGCGCGCGGCGCGATCTTCGGGCTGACCCGGGCCAGCGGCCCCGCGGAGATCGCCCGCGCCGCCCTGGAGGCCGTCTGCTACCAGACCCGCGATCTCCTGGAGGCGACGGTCGCCGACGGCGCGGCGCCGCCGAGCGCCCTGCGCGTCGACGGCGGCATGGTCGCCAACGACTGGCTGCTGCAGTTCCTGGCCGACATCCTGGACTGCGCCGTGGAGCGGCCGCAGGTGACCGAGACCACGGCGCTCGGCGCGGCCTACCTCGCCGGCCTGTCGAGCGGCGTCTACGACGGCCTGTCCGGAATCTCGTCGCTTTGGCGGTCGGAAGCGCGCTTCGAGCCGCGCATGAACGACGTCGAGCGCCAGGCCCGTTACGATGCCTGGCGCGACGCCGTGGATCGGGTGCGCAGCGAGCGGTAGGCCGCCGGCCTCGCGCTAGAGCATTCCCTGCTTGCGTGGAATCGGCACCGGCCCGCTGGTCGCGGTAGCCTTCGACATCGAAACGAACCGCCCCCTCACCCGGCTCCGGCTAGGCTCGGCTGCGCCTCACCAAGCCTGCGCATCCCTCTCCCCCGACGGGGGAGAGGGCGTGGAGGCTTAGCGAAGCCGAAGGCTGAGCTTAGCCGGAGCTGGGTGAGGGGGCGGTTCGTTTCGCTTTGTCGAGGATATCGCCGCGGCTCAGTGCGCCAGGACGGCGAGCAGCAGCAGGGCCACGATGTTGGTGATCTTGATCATCGGGTTGACGGCCGGGCCGGCGGTGTCCTTGTAGGGATCGCCCACCGTGTCGCCGGTCACCGCGGCCTTGTGGGCCTCCGAGCCCTTGCCGCCGTGCTGGCCGTCCTCGATGTACTTCTTGGCATTGTCCCAGGCGCCGCCGCCGGCGGTCATGGAGATCGCCACGAAGAGGCCGGTGACGATGACGCCCAGCAGCATCGCGCCGAGCGCCGAGAAGGCGGCCGAGCGGTCGGCGATGATCAGCACCACGACGAAGAGCACGATCGGCGCCAGCACCGGCAGCAGCGAGGGCACGATCATCTCCTTGATCGCCGCCTTGGTCAGCAGGTCCACGGAGCGGCCGTAGTCCGGCTTGGCGGTGCCTTCCATGATGCCCGGGATCTCCTTGAACTGCCGCCTGACCTCGTTGACCACCGAGCCGGCCGCGCGGCCGACGGCGGTCATCGAGAGCGCGCCGAAGAGGTAGGGCAGCAGGCCGCCGAACAGCAGGCCGACCACCACGAAGGGGTTGGCCAGCGAGAAGTTCAGGTCGACGTCGGCAAAGTATGGGAAGTTGGCCGGGTCCTTGATGAAGAACTCGAGGTCCGAGGTGTAGGCCGCGAAGAGCACCAGGGCGCCGAGGCCGGCCGAGCCGATGGCGTAGCCCTTGGTGACGGCCTTGGTGGTGTTGCCGACGGCGTCGAGCGCGTCGGTGGTGTTGCGGACGTCGGACTCCAGATCGGCCATCTCGGCGATGCCGCCCGCGTTGTCGGTCACCGGCCCGTAGGCGTCGAGCGCGACGACCATACCGGCCAGGGCCAGCATGGCGGTGACCGCGATGGCGATGCCGAACAGGCCGCCGAGCAGGTAGGTGGCGATGATGGCGGCGCAGATGATGATCGCCGGCACGGCGGTCGCCTCCATGGAGATCGCCAGGCCCTGGATGACGTTGGTCGCGTGGCCCGTGGTCGAGGCCTGGGCGACGGCGCGCACCGGCCGGTACTCGGTGCCGGTGTAGTACTCGGTGACCCAGATGATCAGACCCGTCACCACCAGGCCGATGACGGCGCAGAGGAACAGCGAGAAGCCCGTGAAGCTCGAGGCGCCGGCCTGATACTCGGTGCCGAAGCCGAGCATGATCAGGGTGACGATCAGGATGCCGACCAGCGACAGGCCGGCGGCGGCGATGAAGCCCTTGTAGAGCGCGCCCATGATGCTCTGGCTGGCGCCCAGCTTGACGAAGAAGGTGCCGGCCACCGAGGCCAGGATGCAGACCGCGCCGATCGCCAGCGGGTAGCTCATCATGGTGCCCATCTCTTCGCTGCCGAAGAAGAAGATCGAGGCCAGCACCATGGTGGCGACCACGGTCACGGCGTAGGTCTCGAAGAGGTCGGCCGCCATGCCGGCGCAGTCGCCGACGTTGTCGCCGACGTTGTCGGCGGTCACCGCCGGGTTGCGCGGGTCGTCTTCCGGGATGCCCGCTTCGATCTTGCCGACCATGTCGCCGCCGACATCGGCGCCCTTGGTGAAGATGCCGCCGCCGAGACGGGCGAAGATCGAGATCAGCGAGGCGCCGAAGCCGAGGCCGACCAGCGGGTCGATCAGGCCGCGGCCGCTGGCGTCGGCGGCCAGCAGGACGGCGTAGTAGCCGGCCACCGCCAGCAGGGCCAAGCCGGCGACCAGCATGCCGGTGACTGCGCCGGCCCGGAAGGCCAGGGCGAGGCCGTCGCCGAGGCTCTGGCGCGCCGCCTCGGCCGTGCGCACGTTGGCGCGCACCGAGATCAGCATGCCGGTGTAGCCGGCCGCGCCGGAGAGGATGGCGCCGATGGCGAAGCCGATGGCGACGCTGAGGTCGAGCACCAGGGTGATGAGCACGAACATCGCCACGCCGACCACGGCGATGGTCATGTACTGGCGATTGAGATAGGCGCGCGCGCCCTCCTGGACCGCGCCGGCGATCTCCTGCATGCGCTCGTTGCCGGCGCTCGCCGACAGGACCTCGCGCGAGGCCCAGACGCCGTAGCCCAGGGCCACCAGCCCGCAGGCGATGACGAAAATCAGAGTGACGACCATTCGACTATCCCTCACCACGGCGCCGGCGCGACCCGCGCAAGGCGCAACACCCTCGAAAATCCGATGAAATCCCCGGAAGAGCGCGCGGAAAATGCCAGACCGGCCCGGCTAAGGCAACCGCCGGAAGGCCCCGGATTGCCTCCGGATCAAGCGCTCGGCGCCGGGGCCGGCCGGCGCCCGAACCAGAGCGCCAGGCCCAGCGCCAGGACCACCGGCAGCAGCAGGCTGACGTTGATCGCCTGCCAGCCCAGGGCGTCGAGAATCTGGCCCGAGGACCAGGCCGTCACGGCGACGCTGCCGAACACCAGCAGGTCGTTCAGGCCCTGGACCTTGGCCCGCTCCTCGGGGCGGTAGGTCTCGGTCAGCAGGGTCGTGCCGCCGATGAACATGAAGCTCCAGCCGACCCCGAGCAGGAACAGGGCCAGCCAGAAGTTCCAGACCGCGACGCCGCTCAGGTTGACCGCGACGCAGCCGAGCATCAGCAGGCCGCCCACGGCGATGACCCGCTCGCAGCCGTAGCGCCGGATCAGGTTGCCGGTGAAGAAGGCCGGCGCGAACATGCCGACGGCGTGCCACTGGATCACCATGGCCGCCGACTCGAAGGGATGGAAGCAGGCCGCCATCGCCAGGGGCGTCGCGGTCATGACGATGTTCATGCCGCCATAGCCGACGATGGCCGCCAGCACCGCCACCAGGAACTTGCGCTGGCGCATGATGACCAGCAGCGGCCGGCCCGGCGCCGAGCGCTCGGCGACGCTCGGCCGCGGGATCCGGATGAACTGCAGGACCAGCAGCGCCAGGCCGGCGAGCCCGGCGATGGCCAGGTAGCTGCCGGCGAAGAGCAGCGGCGCCAGCAGCTCGCGGGTCCAGACGGCGATCTGGGGCCCGAGGAAGGCGGCGATCAGGCCGCCGGCCATGACCAGCGAGATGGCCTTGCTCTTGAAGGCCTCGCTGGCCGTGTCGGCGGCCGCGAAGCGGTAGAAGTAGGCGAAGGCCGAGGCCACCCCGAAGAGCGCCGCGCCGAAGCAGAACAGCGCGAAGCTGCCCTCGACGATGGCCCACCAGGAGGTCAGGCCGGCGGCGACGCCGAGCAGCGCCCCGAGCGAGAAGCCGGCCCGCCGGCCGACCCGCGCCATCAGCAGCGAGGCCGGCAGGGTCGCCACCATGGTCGCCAGGAACTGGCAGGCGAAGGGCAAGGTCGCCAAGCCCTTGTCCTCGGCCAGGACGTGGCCGACCAGGGCCGCCATGGTGATGGTCATGCCCGAGGCGCTCATGGCCAGGGCCTGGCAGAGCGCCAGCAGCAGCACGTTGCGCACCGTGGGGTCCGGGCGGGCCCGGTCGGTCTCGGGATGGCTGGCGGCGGCGGTCATGGCCGCCCGACACTAGAGGAGCCCGCCGGCCCGGCCAACCGGCCCCGAGGCCTCGAGACGAGCCGGGATCGGCCGATGACTCAGCCGGCCTCGAGGTCGCGGTCGGTCATGACGTTGATCAGGACCCGCTGCACGACGCCGGCGCCGAGCATCTCCTCGCTGACTTCCATCAGCCGCTTGCTGGCGATCGGCATGGCGTCGTCCCGGTTCTGCATGATCCGCCGCGAGAACATGGAATGCAGCTCGTGGCGGAAGGCGTCGCGCAGCCGCAAGGTCGAGACCACCACGCGGTTGCGCTTGGTCAGGTCCTCGACCTCGAGGATGATCATGAAGGTCTGATGGCGCACCGCGTGGTCGTCGCGCATCACCGACAGGACCATCGGGTCGAGGTCGACGAAGATCCGCTCCGGCCCCTTGGGCACGATCTCCGCCACATCCTCCTCCGGCACCTCCCGCAGCAGGAAGTACCAGGCCGCCGTGCCGCTGCCGCCGAGCACGACGAGAATCAGGACGGCGAAGATGATGAGCTTCTTCATGGCAAAGGACGGCTATTGGGACCTCCCCGTTGTCCGCGCGCGGCGTGAAGAAAGGGTAAAACGAGGAGATGCGGGACCTGCCGCGACGTCAGGCGAGGCGCCGGCGCCCAAATCGGCGGCTCGAACGGCCCTCTCCGGGGCCCCCTCTCGGCGGCGGCCCCAGGCTCGATCCGGCCGATCGCAGGGCCATTGCGCGCCTGTCTGACTCGACTGCATTGTGATATATTGCTAATGGAAAATGAAATTATTGCCTTTTTCTGGCCGAAAGGAGTGCCGATCCGTGAAGAAGCGTTCTTTAAAGACGCCAATGGTTGCGTTAACTTTGTTTACTATTGCAGGCGCCTTCCTGGCGCTCCTGCCCGCCACGGCTCAGGCATCGGTCATCTACAACTACGTCGGCAATAATTTCACGGCGGCCTCGCCGCTTTTCTTTACCACGTCGGACAATATCACCGGCTTCGTCGAATTTGCGACCGCCCCGACTCCGGGCGAGATGAACAAAACCGACGTGGTAGACTTCGCATTCGTCAGTAGCGCGGGCCCTTCGACGTTGTTCGACCCCACGACGACTTACGACCCGCACAACACGACCACCGGGCCTATTCCCGCGGCTTTCTCCTTCGATTTCGACAACTCTCTGAACATCACCAACTGGGGCGTCGCCATCGTGACGGCGCTCAACAACGCCATCATTCCGAGAATGGTGTCCTGCAACGCGCCCTCGACGGCGGTCACGATCGACACGGTCCAGAGCGCCGGGCAGGTGTTCTGCGACACGAGCTCGGTAACCGACCTCATGCAGTTCAACATATTCGGCGCCTCAAACGCCGATTCCCCGGGCATCTGGACCCGACAGCTCCTCGTTGTCGCCAGCACGATCCCGACGCCCGGCACGCTGTCGCTGTTCCTGGTCGGCCTCGCCGCCTTGGGACTGCGCCGCCGCTTGATCGGCGCTTGAGGAACCGGTCGCAGCCTAGAAGTGCGTCCAGCCGACCTGCGAGGCGCTGAGCGGACCGCCGTCCTCCCCCAGCAGAGTCACGCCCTCGCCCTCGACGACCCGGCCGATCCCTGACGGCGACAGATCCAGTCGCGCGGCCAGCGCCGCGATCTTGGATTCGGCAGCCTCCGGCATGCTGAACAGCAGCTCGTAGTCGTCGCCCGCGCCGAGCCGCTGCAGGGCCCGCTCCGGCTCGGCCGCGACAAGGCTCGAGGCCGCCACCGATAGGGGCACCCGCGATGCCTCGATCTCCAGCCGACAGCCCGAGGTCTCGGCGATGTGCCCCGCATCGGCGAGCAGGCCGTCGGACACGTCGATGGCAGCGCTTGCCAGACCCTCTGCAAGCAAAGCCTGGCCGAGGGCGAGGCGCGGGGGCGGCAGGCGGTAGCGGGCGATCAGGGCGTCGCGGGCCTCGGCGTCGTCGAGGGTCAGGCGGCCTTGCAGCAGGGCCAGGCCGAGGCCGGCGTCGCCGATCGGGCCGGAGAGGTAGAGGCGGTCGCCGGGCCTGGCGCCGCCGCGGGTCAGGCGGCGGCCGCTCGGGACGGCGCCGAGGATGGTCAGGGAGAGAGTCAGCGGGCCGTCGGTCCGGGTGATGTCGCCGCCGAGGAGGGACAGGCCGAACGCTTCCTGGTCCGCGGCCAGGCCGGCGCTGTAGGCGGCGAGCCAGGCCTCGTCGAGGCCGGCCGGCAGGGTCAGGGTCATGAGGTAGCCGAGCGGGCGGGCGCCCATGGCGGCCAGGTCCGACAGGTTGACCCGCAGCAGCTTGCGGCCGACCGTCTCGACCGGGTCGTCGGGCAGGAAGTGGAGGCCCGAGACCATGGCGTCGGCGGCCAGCACCAGGTCCTGGCCGGGCGGCGGCGTCATCACGGCGGCGTCGTCGGTCAGGCCGAGGGCGGCGGGCTCGCCGGCGGCCAGGGGCCGCAGGTAGCGCGCGATCAGGTCGAACTCGCCGAGCACGGGGGAGGCTCCGGGCTTGGCTCAGGCGAGCCCTTCGAGCGGCGAGCCGACGGCGTCCGGGAACTCCTCCGGGCGCAGCACGCGGGCGATGCGGTCGAGCACGCCGTTGGCCAGGGCCGGCTCCTTGCCGAGGAAGAAGTCGTCGGTCAGCCCGACGTACTCGGCGATGATCACCCGCGCGGGCGTCGTCTCGTAGTGCTCCAGCTCGTAGGTGCCGGCCTGCAGGATGACCCGCAGGATGCGCTCGAGGCGCTCGATCGGCCAGTCGGCGGCGAGCACGGCGGAGAGCATGTCGTCGAGCTGCTCGGCTTCCTTCTGGACGCCGCGGATCAGGTCGCCGAACAGGGCCTGGTCGATGTCGTCGAGTGTCAGGCCGTCCAGGTCCTCGTGCAGGCGGTGCTTGATGAACTCGGCGATCACCGCCTCGACCTCGCCGCCGGAGAGCGCCATCTGATAGAGCGCCTGGACCGCGGCCAGCCGCGCCGCCCGCCGACGCGGCGCGCCCTTCGTTCCGCCGGCACCTGTGCTGTCGCCGTCGCCGCTCATGATTTCGGCTTCTCGAAGTAGCGCTTCACTTCGATCATGCGCAGGCAGGTGCGGGCCGCGTCGCCGCCCTTGTCCTTGCCGTCGGTCTGCGCGCGCACGCGGGCCTGTTCGCCGTTCTCGCAAGTCAGGATGCCGTAGCCCAGGGCCAGGTGGTTGTCGCTCGCCAGGTCCTGCAGCTTGCGGGCGCTTTCGCCGCAAATGTAGTCGTAGTGCGAGGTTTCGCCGCGCAGCACGCAGCCCAGCGCCAGGTAGCCGTCGTAGGCCGGGCCCATGGCCATGGCGATGGCGGCTGGGATCTCGAAGGCACCGGGCACCTCGATCCGCTCGTAGCTGGCGCCGGCGGCCTCGAGCGCGGCAACGGCACCCTTGGCCAGCTCGTCGCAGATCTCCCGGTAATAGGGCGATTCGACGATCAGGATGTGGCTGGGCCTGTCCATGGCGGGCTCAGGCCGCCGCCTTGCGGTGTCGGTGTTCGGTCATTGGGCCCGCCCTTCGAGAAGGCGCTGAAGGTAGCGCGCCACCAGGTCGATTTCCAGGTTGACCCGGTCGCCGACGGCGAGGCCGCCGAGGCTGGTCACGGCGGCGGTGTGCGGGATGATGTTGACCCCGAAGCGCCGGCCCTCGACCTCGTTGACCGTGAGCGAGACGCCGTCGAGGGTCACCGAGCCCTTGGCGGCGATGAAGCGGGCCAGCTCGGCCGGGGCCTCGAAGGTCAGGCGCCGGGAGTCCCCCTCCTCCCCCGCCGCGACCAGGGGCGCCACGCCGTCGACATGGCCGGAGACCAGGTGCCCGCCCAGCTCCTCGCCGACCTTCAGGGCGCGCTCGAAATTGACCGGCGTGCCGGCCTGCCAGCCGCCCAGCGTGGTCTTGGACAGGGTCTCGGCGGAGACGTCGACGGCGAACCAGCCCGCGCCCTTGTCGACCACCGTCAGGCAGGCGCCCGAGCAGGCGACCGAGGCCCCCATCGCCAAGTCGGCCGTGTCGTAGCCGGTCTCGAAGACGAAGCGGCTGTCGCCGCGCGCCTCGACGGCGCGAACCCGGCCCAGGTCGGTGACGATTCCCGTGAACATGGCGGCGGAAGATAGGGGATCGGCCGGGTGCAGAAAACCTCGGCCAGAAACCTCGCCGGAAACCTCAATAGCCCATCGGCCGGCGGCCGAGCAGGCGCAGGGCCGTATTGCGGCCGAAGCGCAGGACCGGGTAGGCCAGGCGCGCCGCCCGGGGCGAGCTGAACAGGCCGGCGCTCAGTCGGTTCAGGAAGTTGGAGCGCGAGCTCAGCAGGGCCAGGCGGTTCAAGCAGGCGTCGCCGTGATAGAGCTCGCCGCCCATCTCCAGCACCATGCCCTCGTCCAGGCGGTAGCCGGCGGCGCGCGCGCGCTCGACCTCGGGGCCGCCCTCGCGGGCATCGACCAGCCGCAGGCGGCCGACCGCCTCCTTGAGCCGGGTGTAGCGCGCAAAGCGCCGGCAGAAGGGGCATTCCCCGTCGTAGATCAGCGTGACATCGGCGCTCATCGTCCCGGCCTCGCCCGTCCGGGCCCGTCGGCCCTCACCGGACTCTCATATAGTGCTCCAGGCGGTCCTCGCCGAGCGATTGGCCGCTCTCCAGCCGGAAGCGCGGCGCCTCGTCCAGGTGCTCGAGGCCGAAGCCGGCGGCAGCCGAGACGCCGTCGCCGCCGATCAGCTTGGGCGCCCGGAAGCAGGCCAGGCGGTCGACCAGGTCGGCGCGCAGCAAGGCCGCCGCCAGCTCACCGCCGCCCTCGACCAGCAGGCGGGTGGTGCCGCGCTCGGCCAGGACCGCGAGGGCGCGCTTCAGGTCGACCCGGCCGGACTCGTCGGGCGGCACCCGGGCGACCTCGAGGCCGGCGCTTCGGTAGGCTTTGAGGCGCTCGGCGGCGGCATCGTCGCGGGTGACCAGCAGGGTCGGCTGCTCGCCGGCGCGCAGCACCAGGTCGTGGGTCAAGGGCAGGCGCAGGCGGCCGTCCAGCACGACGCGGGTCGGGCTGCGCGTCTCCAGGCCGGGCAGGCGCACGTCGAGGCGTGGGTCGTCGAGCAGGGCCGTGCCGCCGCCGACCATGATCGCGTCGTGGGTCGCGCGCAGCAGGTGGGCCCGTTCGCGCGCCGGCGCGCCGGTGATCCATTGGCTCTCGCCGCTCTTGGTGGCGATGCGGCCGTCGAGGGTGGTCGCCAGCTTCAAGGTGACCAGCGGCCGCTGCTCGGTGACACGCAGCAGGAAGCCGGCGTTGAGCGCCCGCGCCTCGTCTTCCAGCAGGCCGCTCTCGACCGCGATGCCGGCGTCGCGGAGCCGCGCCAGGCCGCGCCCGTCGACCCGCGGGTCGGGGTCGGCCAGGGCCACGACGCAGCGCGCGATGCCGGCCTCGATCAGCGCCGTCGCGCAGGGCGGCGTGCGGCCCTGGTGGGCGCAGGGCTCGAGGGTGACGTAGGCGGTGGCGCCCCGGGCGGCGGCGCCGGCGTGGCGCAGGGCCTCGGCCTCGGCATGGGGCCGGCCGCCCGGCTGTGTCCAGCCGCGGGCGATCACCCTGCCCTCTTTGACCAGGATACAGCCGACCGCGGGATTGGGCGCCACCTGGCCGAGGCCGCGGCGGGCCAGGGCCAGGGCCGCGCGCATGTGGGCCCGGTCGCTGGGGTCGCTGGAAGCCGGACCGCCGCCCATCGCCAGCCTCTCCGGCCCGGGCGCCTCAGGCGCCCTGGGCGCTGTCGATCTTCTCGATGAACTCCTCGAAGTCCCGGGTCTCGCGGAAGTCGCGATAGACCGAGGCGAAGCGGATGTAGGCGACCTTATCGAGGGTCGCCAGGGCGTCCATGATCAGCTCGCCGATCCACTGCGAGGGGATGTCGGTCTCGCCCGAGCTCTCCAGGCGGCGGATGATGCCGTTGATGATCCGGTCGACCCGCTCGGGCTCGACCGGCCGCTTCTGCAGGGAGATGGTCATCGAGCGGATCAGCTTGTCGCGGTCGAAGGGCTCGCGCCGGTTGTTGCGCTTGACCACGACCAGGTCGCGGAGCTGGACCCGCTCGAAGGTGGTGAAGCGGGCGCCGCAGTTCGAGCACTGGCGGCGCCGGCGCACCGCGGCCGAGTCCTCCGTCGGCCTGGAGTCCTTGACGTTGGTGTCGTCGTGTCCGCAGAAGGGACAACGCATCGCCTATACCTCTCTTGCGGGTCCGCGTCCTAGCTGTCCGGAGGCCTCGATCCTCAAAGGCCCGGATAGACCGGGAAGCGCCGGCAGAGCGCCCGCACCTCCTCGCGCACGGCCTGCTCGACCGCGCCGTTGTTGTCCGCGCCGTTGGCGGCGAGACCGTCGAGCACCTTGGTGATCATCTCGCCGACCTGGCGGAACTCGCCCGGCCCGAAGCCGCGGGTGGTCGCCGCCGGCGTGCCGAGCCGGATGCCGGAGGTCACGGTCGGCTTCTCCGGGTCGAAGGGCACGCCGTTCTTGTTGCAGGTGATGCCGGCGCGATCGAGGCTCTCCTCGGCGACGTTGCCGGTCAGGCCCTTGGGCCTGAGGTCAACCAGCATCAGGTGCGTGTCGGTGCCGCCGGAGACGATGTCGAAGCCGTTCTCCAGCATCACCGCCGCCAGGGTCTTGGCGTTCTCGACCACGGTCTGGGCGTAGAGCTTGAAGCTCGGCTTCAGCGCCTCGCCGAAGGCCGCGGCCTTGGCGGCGATGACGTGCATCAGCGGGCCCCCCTGCAGGCCCGGGAAGGCCGCCGAGTTGATCTTCTTGGCGATGTCCTCGTCGTTGGTCAGGACCATGCCGCCGCGGCCGCCGCGCAGGGTCTTGTGCGTGGTCGTGGTCACGACATGGGCATGGGACATCGGGCTCGGGTGGACGCCCGCGGCGACCAGGCCGGCGAAGTGCGCCATGTCGACCTGGAACAGCGCGCCCACCTCGTCGGCGATCTCGCGGAAGCGGGCGAAGTCGATGAAGCGCGGATAGGCCGAGCCACCGGTGATGATCAGCTTCGGCTTGTGCTCGCGGGCCAGGCTGGCGACCTCGTCGAAGTCGATCTGGCCGTCCTCCTTGCGCACGCCGTACTGCACGGCGTTGAACCACTTGCCGGAGAGGTTCGGCTTGGCGCCGTGGGTCAGGTGGCCGCCGGCCGAGAGGGCCAGGCCCATGATGGTCTCGCCCGGCTTGACCAGGGCCAGGGTGACGCACTGGTTGGCCTGGGCGCCGGAGTGCGGCTGGACGTTGACGAAGCGGCAGTCGAAGAGCTGCTTGGCCCGGTCGATGGCGAGCTGCTCGGCGACGTCGACGAACTCGCAGCCGCCGTAGTAGCGCCGGCCGGGATAGCCCTCGGCGTACTTGTTGGTGAGGACCGAGCCCTGGGCGTCGAGCACCGCCTGGGAGACGATGTTCTCGGAGGCGATCAGCTCGATCTGCTCCTGCTGGCGCCGCAACTCGTCGCGGATCGCCGCGGCCAGCTCGGGATCGCTCTCCGCCAGCCGCGTGGTGAAGAAACCGTCGTCCATGAAGTCCGCGCGCGCCGCGTCTGCACTGCTCATGCCGCTCTTCGCTCCCCTCGTCTCAGGCCGGCCCGCAGGCTCAGGCCATCTTGTTCACCCGTCGCTCGTGGCGACCACCCTCGAAGGCCGTGCCCAGAAAGCTCCTCAGGCAATCCTTCGCAACCTCCAAGCCGACGATCCGGGCCCCGAGGGCCAGGACGTTGGCATCGTTGTGCTGGCGCGACAGCCGCGCCGTCGTCTCGTCGTGGCAGGGCGCCGCGCGGACCCAAGGATGGCGGTTGGCCGCCATCGAGATCCCGAGGCCCGTGCCGCAGACCAGTATCCCCCGCTCGGACCGCCCCTCCTTGATCGCCCGCGCCAGGCGCTCGGCGAAGTCCGGGTAGTCGACCGAGGTCTCGGCGTCGTCCGTCCCCAGGTCGAGCACCGCCTCCCCCATCGCCTCGAGCTCGGCCACGAGCGCCTGCTTGAGCGGAAAGCCCGCGTGGTCGCAGGCGATCGCAATCGGCTTGGCGGTCATCGCGGCATCCCGCTCTCAGGGCCCCGAAGGGGGGCGCGAAAAGGGGCGCGGACGTTACCATATGGTCCGACCCCGGGAAAGCCCGCACCTATATCTTGGGAGCAAAGCAAGCAAGGATTTTGTTGCCCGGGGTGGCGCCTCTTGGCCGTCAGCGCTCCGGGATCAGGCCCCTGGGCGCGAACCTCATGACGCAGAGCAGAATCAGGCCCATCAGCAGCAGCCGGGTATAGGCGGCGCCGGAGATCAGGTGGTCGCGCAGCCAGGTGCCTTCGTCCAGCGGCAGGGTGATGGTGTGCATGAACCAGTTGCCGAGGGGCTCCGCCTGGATCCAGACGAACCAGATCACGAAGCCGCCCAGCACCGCGCCCCAGTTGTTGCCCGAGCCGCCCAGAATGACCATCACCCAGATCAGGAAGGTGTAGCGCAAGGGGATGTAGCTGGTCGGCGTGAGCTGGCCGTCGAGCGTGGTCAGCATGGCGCCGGCGATGCCGCAGGTCGCGGAGCCCAGGATGAAGACCTGCAGATGGCGCCAGGTGACGTCCTTGCCCATGGCGTTGGCGGCTTCGCGGTTGTCCCGGATGGCGCGCATCATGCGGCCCCAGGGCGACTTCAGGGCCCGCTCCGCGAACCACATGACGACGACCAGGACGGCGACGAAGAGGGAGGCGTAGCAGAGCTTGACGAAGATCGAGGCGGCCTCGGCCAGGTCCGCCGCGCCGACGCGGTCGGCGAAGTCGATGAACCAGTCCGTCGCGACCAGCTCCACCTCGTAGGGCACCGGCCGGGGCAGGCCCGTGACGTTCTTGACGCCGCGCGTCAGCCATTCCTCGTACTTGATGACCGCGATGATGATCTCCGAGATCCCCAGGGTCGCGATCGCCAGGTAGTCCGCCCGCAAGCCGAGGGCGATCTTGCCGATGAACCAGGCGGCGGCGGCGGCGACCAGGCCGCCGACGGCCCAGGACAGGACGATCGGCAGGCCCAGGCCGCCGAGATAGCCGGTGTGGGCCGGGTCGACCGCCTCGATCAGGTCCGTCGCCGCCTCGAAATGGCCGCGGATCAGGAAGTAGCCGAGGACGATGAGCGCCAGGGTCGCCGGCAGCCGGAGGATGGGCAGCAGCATCCGGCGGGCGACGACGATGGCCACGACCGTGGCGGCCAGGATCGCGAAGGACACCGCGATGCCGCCGCCGCCGACGGACCAGGCCTCGCCGATCGGCGGCATCGAGACCAGCATGGCGGAGAGCCCGCCCAGGGCGGTGAAGCCCATGATCCCGACGTTGAACAGGCCGGCATAGCCCCACTGCATGTTCACGCCCAGGGTCATGATGGCCGAGATCAGGCAGAGATTGAGGATCGCCAGGGCGACGTTCCAGCTCTGGAAGATCCCGACGGCGACCAGCACCAGGGCCATCACGGAATAGTAGAGGGCCACCTTGCGCGTCATCACAGCACCTTGCCGCGGACGATGCCGGTCGGCCGGATCAGCAGGACGACGACCAGGATGATGAAGGAGACGGCGAACTTGTAGTCCGTCGAGAGGAGCTGCACGAGGCCCTCCGGGGCCCAGCCTTCCGGGCCGAGATAGGCCAGCAGCTTCTTGTAGGCGTAGGTCACCATGACCTCGGAGTAGGCCACGACGAAGCCGCCGAGGATGGCGCCGACCGGCTGGCCGATCCCGCCGACGATCGTCGCCGCGAAGATCGGCAGCAGGATCTGCAGGAAGATGAAGGGCTTGTAGGTCTTGTCGAGGCCGTAGAGCGTGCCGGCGACGGTCGCCAGGGTCGCGGTGATGATCCAGGCGATCATGACCACCCGCTCCGGGTTGATGCCGGAGAGCAGCGCCAGGTCCTCGTTGTCGGAATAGGCGCGCATGGCCTTGCCGGCCCGGGTGTTCTGCAGGAACCAGAAGAGCGCGGCGACCACGGCGACGGCGATCACCAGGGTGAACATCTGGGTCTGCTTGAGGGCGATGCCCTCCTTCAGCCCGGTCAGCTCCCGGAACTCCCGCGCCGTGATGATGAAGCGCGCGCCGTCGGCGAAGCTCTGGTCGTCCGGCCCGATGACGATCCGGATCAGCCCGGCCAGGAAGAACATCACCCCGACGGAGACGATGGCGAAGACGATCGGGCTGGCGCGCTTGCGGCGATAGAAGCGGAACACGAAGCGGTCCGTCGCCAGGGCCATCAGCACGGTGACGGCGATGCCCACCGGGAGCGCCAGCAGGGCCGTCGGCAGGGGCGCGATGCCGATGCCCTGCCCCTGCAAGAACCAGGTCGCCAGGATCGTCACCATGGTGCCGAAGGACATCAGCTCGCCATGGGAGAAGTTGGCGAAGCGCAGCACGCCGAAGATCAAGGTCACCCCGAGGGCCCCGAGCGCGAGCTGCGCGCCGTAGGCCGTCGCCGGCACGACGACGAAGTTGGCGAACAGGGCCAGTGCGTTCAGTAGTTCCATCCACCCCCCGGAAACACCGGCTTATCCCCCCAAGAAGGAACGCCGGACTTCATCGTTGGCCAAAAGCGCCTGGCCGCTATCGGTGTAGCGGTTCCCCCCCTGCACCAGCACGAAGCCCCGATCGGCGATCTCGAGCGCGTGCCGCGCGTTCTGCTCGACCATCAGGATCGCGATGCCGGTCTCGGCGATCACCAGGATCCGGTCGAAGAGCTCGTCCATGACGATCGGCGAGACGCCCGCCGTCGGCTCGTCGAGCATGAGGAGCGTCGGGTTCGTCATCAGGGCCCGGGCGACGGCGACCTGCTGGCGCTGCCCGCCGGACAGCTCGCCGGCCAATTGGTTGCGCTTGTCCTTGAGAACCGGGAAGAGCTCGAAGACCTGCTCCTTGGACTCCCGGATATCGTCGTCGCGGATGAAGGCGCCCATCTCGAGGTTCTCTTCCACGGACAGCGAGACAAAGACGTTGCGAGTCTGCGGCACGAAGCCCATGCCGATGCGCACGCGGTCCTGGGGCGCCATGTGGGTGATGTCGTCGCCGTCGAGCTTCACCGAGCCTTCCCGCAGGTCGAGCATGCCGAAGATCGCCTTCATGGCGGTCGACTTGCCGGCGCCGTTGGGGCCCACGACCACGGCGATCTCGCCCTTCTCGACCTCGATGTCGCAGTCGAAGATGATGTCGGCGCCGCCGTAGCCGCCGGTCATCTTGGTGGCCGAGAGGAAGCTCATGCCTCGGCCCGCTCCGACCGGCGCTGGTGCTTGCGGCCGGTGCCGAGATAGGCCTCGATGACCTCTTCGTTGTTCTTCACCTCTTCGATCGTGCCCTGGGTCAGCAGCTTGCCCTCGGCCATGACGATGACCGGATCGCAAAGCCGGCCGATGAAGTTCATGTCGTGCTCGATCATGCAGAAGGTGTAGCCATGCTCGCGATTGAGCCGCTCGATGGACGAAGCGATGGTGTTGAGCAGCGTTCGATTGACCCCGGCGCCGACCTCGTCGAGGAAGACGATCTTGGGATCGACCATCATGGTGCGGCCGAGCTCGAGCAGCTTCTTCTGGCCGCCGGAGAGGTTGCCGGCCAGCTCGTTCGTCAGGTGCGAGATCTCGAGGAAGTCGATGACGTCCTTCGCCCGTTCCAAAACCCGCAGCTCGACCTCGCGCACCCGCTTGTCGTTGAACCAGGCGTGGCGGAGCTGCTCGCCGGGCTGGTCGCCGGGCACCACCATGAGGTTCTCCAGCACCGTCAGGCTCGAGAACTCGTGGGCGATCTGAAAGGTCCGCAGCAGACCCAGCGCGAAGAGCTGGTGCGGCTGCAGGCCGCTGATGTCGAGGCCGTCCAGATAGATCTTGCCCGAGGTCGGCGGGAACACGCCGGCGATGACGTTGAACAGAGTCGTCTTGCCGGCGCCATTGGGCCCGATCAGGCCGGTGATGGAGCCCTTTTCGATCTCCAGGGTGACCCCATCGACGGCATGGATGCCGCCGAAGTACTTGGAGACCTCAACGACCGAGAGCATGGCTGTCGCGACCGCGGGAACGGCCCGGGTCAGCCCGGGCCGTTCCCGTCGCTATGGCTTCGCGTTCGATGGTCTAGTGATACTTGACCGTTTCGAACTTGCCGTTCCTGACCTCGGTCTCGCGGAAGTTGCCCGCCGACTCGCCGGGGCCGATCAGCTCGACGGCCGAGCCGCCGACGTAGTCGATGTCGCCGCCTTCGGACAGGATCTTCAGGCCCTTGGCCAGCTCGCCCGGGAAGATCTTCTCACCCGGCGCGTTGGCGACCTTCTCGATGTGGTCCTTGTAGACGGCGCTGTCCGTCGAGTTCGCCGACTGCATGGCCAGGAGCAGCAGCGCGGAGGCGTCGTAGCCCTCGGGGACGTAGGGGTCGTCGCCCTTGAAGTCCTTGGCCGAGGCCAACTCGGCCAGCATGCCCGCGCCCGGGCTGTCCGTGCCGGGGTTGGTGCCGATCGAGCCGTCGATCTCGGTGCCGAAGTTGTCGGTCAGCGACTCGCCGACCATGCCGTCGGGCAGGATGAACTTGTCGAAGGCGCCGCTGTCGAGCGACGCGCGGATGATGCCCTTGCCGCCCTGGTCCAGGTAGCCGGCCACGATCAGCACGTCACCGCCGGCCGCCGAGAGCGCACCGACTTCCGCGGAGTAGTCGGCCTTGCCGTCCTCGTGGGCCGCGACGGCCGTGATCTTGCCGCCGGCCTTCTCGTAGGCGGCCTGGATCGCGTCGGCGAGACCCTTGCCGTAGTCGTTGTTGGTGTAGGTCAGCGCCGCCGACTTGATGCCGCGCCGATCCAGGATCTTGGCGATGATCTCGCCTTGCCGCGCGTCGGACGGCGCGGTGCGGAAGAAGTAGCCGCCGTCGTCGATCGTCGAGAGCGCCGGCGAGGTCGCCGAGGGCGAGATCATCACCACACCGTTGGCCCGCACGACATTGTTGAGGACCGCGGTGGTCGCGCCCGAACAGGTGGCGCCGTTGATCCCGACCACGTTCTCCGACGTGACGAGACGCTCGGCGGCCGCCGTCGCGGCTGCCGCATCGACGCAGGTGCTGTCGCCCCGGATCGAGACGACCTTCCTGCCGCCCAAGAACAAGCCGCTGTCCGAGACTTCCTGCATAGCCAGCTCACCGCCCAATGCCATGGGCTTCACGAGCGATTCAGTCGGTCCGGTGAAGCCCTGAAGCATGCCGATCTTGACATCTTCAGCCTGCGCGGCGGTCGCGACGACCGCGGTCGCCATTGCTAGGATCAAAGGCCTGAACATGACTAGCCTCCCTGCTTAGCCAGGTTTGTAGAACGCCCGAAGAATACATAAACGCCGGTGTCTTGCCAGCACTGCGTGGCGGCATTCCTCGCCCCTCGGGAAACGGCACCGGGCCTCGGTAACCCCAGAAATCGACTGGGAAATTATGGTCAACAGCGGATTAAGGAATTCGGCCTAGCCTCTCCTCAGAACCGGCGCCCGGAACCGCCGCCGAACCGAGGAGACCGCAAGCCCATGTCCAGGAATACCCTCAGTTTCAACGTCTGTCGTGCCCGGGACAGCCAATTCCATCCCGGCCTCAGGGACTTCTTCGAGTACCGCAAGCTCGGCATCGAGGAAGCCACGAAAGGCGCGGTCGGCGCGCAGATCATCCGGGCCACGCAGCGCTGCGAGGACGGTACCGGCAAGCACAGCCACGGCGTCGACTTCCAGATGGTCTACGTGCTCAAGGGCAAGTGCCTGATGTGGTACGAGGGCCAGGGCGAGGTCGAGCTGGAGGCCGGCGATTGCGTGCACCAGCCGCCCGGCATCGCCCATGAGCTGAGGCGCTGCAGCGAAGACTGCGAGGCCCTGGAGATCACCATGCCGGGCGTCTTCGCCACCGACCCCGTTTGAGGCCTGCGCCGCGCCCCAGCGGCCTCAGGCCGCGCCGCGCGCCAGCCGGCGCTCGCGGTGGAAGACGTAGAGGCCGGCGGCAACGATGATGGCGATGCCGAGCCAGGTCATGGCGTCCGGGAAATCGCCGAAGAACAGCAGGCCGAGCAGCGTGGCGCTGATGATCTCCAGGTACTGGAAGGGCGCCAGGGTGGCCGGCCCGGCCCGCCGGAAGGCCTCGACCACCAGGATATGGCCGATGGTCGCGACCAGGCCGAGGGCCGCCATCAGGCTCCAGCCCTGCAGGCTCGGCCAGACCGGATCGAGCACCGGGATCGCCGCCAGGCTGCCGACCAGCAAGGCGAGCGACAGGGTCAGGCAGCCGAAGATCCCGGCCATGAACTGCATCACCGCCGCCCTCTCGCGCCGCGCCAGGTGGCGGGTCAGGATCAGGTAGACCGCGAAGCAGCAGGCGGCGGCCAGCGGCAGCGCGGCGGCCCAGCCGAAGACCGCGTAGCTCGGCTGGATGACGATCAGGGCGCCGCAGAAGCCGACGGCCACGGCGGTCAGGCGCCGCCAGCCGATCTTCTCGCCGAGGAACAGCGCCGCCAGCAGGGTCAGGATCAGCGGCTCGACGAAGAAGATCGAGATGGCGTCGGCGATCGGCAGGTACTTGAGCGCGGCGAAGAAGAACAGGGTGGCCATGGCGATCAGGACGCCCCGGGCGGCGTGCAGCCAGACCGGCCCGGCCAGGCGGAAGCCGCCGCCGACCACCATGAAGGGCGCCAGGTAGAGCACCTGGAAGGCGAAGCGGCTCCAGGCGATCTGGCCCGCCGGCATGGACCCGGTCAGGGTCTTGGCGAAGGCGTCCATGACCGGCAGCAGCAGCATGGCGAAGGCCATGATGAGCATGCCCTTCTCGACGTCCTGGAGACCCGCCGGAAAGCGAAGGAGGCTGGGCTGGCGCATCGAGCGATGCTGCCGAAAGCCCTGGCCCGGGCCAAAGGAATTCGGCGCTCCTCGGGTCAGCCCGGCGTCAGGCGCATGGCTTGCGGCCGGGCCCCGGCTGCCCGGGCGGTCGGCCTCAGTGCAGCTCGGCCTTGCGGTTCATGACGTACTCGAGCTTGCGCACCGCCGCCTGTTTCAGGGCAGCCTCGCCCCGCGCCGGGTCGCCGACGATGGCGACCTCGGTCAGCGTTACCGGGTCGACGGCCGAGACCTTGATGTAGGCCCCGACCCGCCGGAACTCGATCAGGATTTCCTGCCTGGCCGG
Source organism: Kiloniellales bacterium (assembly GCA_028280455.1). Lineage (GTDB taxonomy): Bacteria > Pseudomonadota > Alphaproteobacteria > Kiloniellales > JAKSDN01 > JANQLT01. Next base: position 192 of record JANQLT010000104.1, on the reverse strand, counting down.
CATGCCGACAAGCTGCCGGCCCAAGCGGTAAGAAAGTCCTAACGCCACGACCCGGCCGGCCGACGTAAACCGGCCGGCCCGGGGCGCACTGGCCTAGGGTCTGTGGACATTTAGGGGATTCCCAGCTCGGCAGCTTTTGTGATTCAAGACTGTCTTTTGGAAGGAGGCAGACTTGGACCGAGATGTTTTGAG
>JANQLT010000102.1 GCA_028280455.1 Kiloniellales bacterium | reverse complement strand
AGCTCCTCGCCGGAGAAGTCGCGGACGCCGCGGTAGGCCTGCAGCAGGGCGCGCGCCTTGGTGATGTTGAAGGCATTGTCGCGCTCGAAGCACCAGGCGTTGAGGCAGATCGCCAGGTCGTAGGCGAAGAAGTCGGTGCAGGCGAAGTAGAAGTCGATGATCCCGGACAGCCGGTCCTGCAGGAAGAAGACGTTGTCCGGGAAGAGGTCGGCGTGGATGACGCCGCAGGGCAGGCCCTCCGGCCAGTCGGACTCCAGGCTGTCCAGCTCGGCGCTCAGGGCCTCGGCCAGGCCCGGCTCGACCTCGTGGGCCCGCGCCAGGCTGGCCTCCAGCAGCGGCCGCCAGCCGGCCACCGAGAGGTTGTTCCTGCGGGTCATGGCGAAGCTGCTGCCCGCCAGGTGCATGCGGGCCAGCGCCTCGCCGAGGGCCAGGCAATGCTCGGGCAGAACGCGCCGCGGCCAGAGGCCGTCGAGATAGCTGATCACCGCGGCCGGCCGGCCGCAGAGCTCGCGCAGCACCCGGCCGTCGCGCCCGGCGATCGGCACCGGGCAGCTCACGCCCTGGTCCGCGAGATGCTCCATCAGGCTGAGGAAGAAGGGCAGGTCGTCGGGCGAGACCCGCTTCTCGTAGAGGGTCAGGATGTAGTTGTCGCGGGTCGTGCTCATCAGGAAGTTGGAGTTCTCGACGCCCTCGGCGATGCCCTTGAAGGAGAGCACCTCGCCGAGGTCGTAGCCGGCGAGGAAGAGCCGCAGATCCTCGTCCGAAACCTCGGTGTAGACGGCCATGTCTAGGGTATCCGGGCGGCCCTCAAATGGGCGGCCCCATCCGTTGGAGAGCGCTGCGCCGACCGCCTAGGCGGCGGCGTTGGCGGTCAGCAGCCGGGGCAGCTTGAAGACGACGTCCTCGCTGGTCACCGTGACCTCTTCGATCGAGACCTCGAAGCGCTCGCGGCAGGCGCTGATCACCTCTTCGACCAGGACCTCCGGTGCCGAGGCGCCGGCGGTGATGCCGAGCACCTTGATCCCCTCGAGGTCCTGCCAGTCGACGTCGACGGCGCGCTGCACCAGCATGGCCCGCTCGCAGCCGAGCTTGCGCGCGACCTCGACCAGGCGGGCCGAGTTGGAGGAGTTCGGCGCGCCGACCACCAGCAGGGCGTCGCAGCGCTCGGAGATCGACTTGACCGCGAGCTGGCGGTTGGTCGTGGCGTAGCAGATGTCCTCTTTCTTCGGCCCGCTGATGCGCGGGAAGCGGCGCTGCAGGACCTCGATGATCTCGACGGTGTCGTCGACCGAGAGCGTCGTCTGGGTGATGTAGGCCAGGCGCTCGGGATCGCGGACCTCCAGCGCCTCGGCCTGCTGGGCGTCCTCGACCAGCACGATCGAGCCGTCGGGGAGCTGGCCCATGGTGCCGATCACCTCGGGATGCCCGGCGTGGCCGATCAGCACGATCTGCAGGCCGTCGCGGTGGTGCCGCTCGGCCTCGCGGTGGACCTTGCTGACCAGAGGACAGGTGGCGTCGACGTAGAGCAGGCCGCGCTCCTCGGCCTCGGTCGGCACCTGCTTGGGCACGCCGTGGGCGGAGAAGATCACCGGCACGCCGTCGGGCACCTCGTCGAGCTCCTCGACGAAGACCGCGCCCTTGGCCTGCAGGGCCTCGACCACGAAGCGGTTGTGGACGATCTCGTGGCGGACGTAGACCGGCGGACCGTACTTCTCGATCGCCCGCTCGACGATCTCGATCGCCCGCTCGACCCCGGCGCAGAAGCCCCGCGGGTTGGCCAACAGAATCGTCAAAGGCTTCTTGCTCATCGCGACCCCAATCCCGCCTCTCCGGCTCTACCCGGCCGGCCCTCGGCCGGCTCCACCTGATCCCGGCCGGCCAAACCTTGTTCTCGGCCATGGCCTTGCCTAAAGTCCGCGCAGTTTGAAGGGGCCCACCGCGAGAGGGCCCCAATCAACGCCCGGTTCCGGGCAGTTATAGCCTATCGAGCGGCCGAGGGAAAAGAGCGTGCCGGCCAAGGACAAAGCCAGCGGCAAGAGCTTGGGCGTCGCCGCCGCCCTGGGTCTGGGGCTCCTGGCGGCCGCCTGCGGCACCGACGAGGGCCCGCGCTTCGCCTGCCCGCAGGCGGTCCTGGTCGAGGACGCCGCCCAGCTGGTCCGCTTCGAGGGCCCCGGCCGGGACCTGACCGACGTCGACTTCGAAGCCGAGATCCAGGCGCCGGCCATCGGCTGCAGCTTCGACGAGGAGGCGTTCGCCGTGGTCGGCGACATGCAGCTCCGCATCGTCGCCTCGCGCGGGCCGGCCGACAACGACCGCACGGCCCGCTTCGAGTACTTCGTCGCCGTCGCCACGGCGGTCGGCCGGCGGATCATCGCCCGCGAGGAGTTCGGCCTCTCCGTGCCCTTCGAGGGCAACCGCACCCGCGTCGTGGTGGTCGAGGAGCTCTCGCCGCGCATCCCGATCCGCGCCGACGAGACCGGCGCCGAGTACCGCCTCTACGTCGGCTTCAAGCTCAGCCCCGAAGAGCTGAACTACAACCGCAACGCCCGCTGAGGGCGTCTCGGCAATCGGCCGCGATAGGCGCCGAGCAAAGACTGCCGCGTGAGGGCAAGCCGGCCGCGCTTTTCGCCTGGCGAAAATCCATATAATGGTGGGTAGCGTCGAATAGCGGAGTCGCAGCCTTGCCGAAGGTTTCGAGCGGTCAGCAGATGCGGTCGGCGGAGCGCCTGCTGCAGGTGCTCAAGTGCTTCGGCGGCACGAAGCCGAGCTTGAGCGTCGCGGAGATCAGCCGCGAGCTGGACCTGGCCCAAAGCACCGTGCGCCGCTTGCTCGACACGCTCGAGAAGCACGGCTTCGTCAAGCAGGGCGACGCCGACCGGCACTACCGCCTGCACTACGAGCCGATCCGCCTGGCGGCCGCCACCTTGGGCGGCTCCTCCCTGGTGGCCGCCGCGGGGCCGATCCTCGACGAGATCCGCGACTCCTTCGACGAGGCCGTGCAGCTCGCCGTGCGCGACGGCGCCGACGTGGTCACGCTCGACAAGCGCGCCAGCAGCCACCAGATCGAGGCCTCGCACCGGATCGGCCACCGCTATCCCAGCTACCGCGGCAGCGCCTCCGGCCGGGTGCTCTTGGCCTGGCTTGCCGAGGACGCGCTGGCGCCGCTCCTGCCGCGCGGCGGGGAATGGCCGGCCTACACCGCGCGCAGCGTGACGGACGGCGAGGGCCTGCGGCGGGTCCTGGCGCAGACGCGGAAGCAAGGCCACGCCATCAACGACCGGGAGACCACCGACGGGCTCTGGGCGGTCGCCGCGCCGGTTCGCGCCCTGGACGGCGGCATCGTCGCCGCCATCTGCGTGCCCTGCCCGACCAGCCGGCTGTCGAAGCAGCGCCGCGCGGAGATCACCGCCGCGGTCAAGCAGGCGGCGCGCCGGCTATCCGACGCCGTGCCCTTCGCCGCCTGAAGGCTACCCGGGAAGCACGACGGAGACTTGGGCAGACCGCGCGTCCGGGACGCGGTCACGATTGACTCGTTCCGGTAGTCCATTATATGAATAATTCCGCATTTTATGGAAATCCGGTCAGATCGAGGAGTCGAGCATGGCGGCGGGGAAACTCCCTGATACGCTGGCGATCGTCACGGGCGCGGGCAGCGGCATCGGGCTCGCCACCGCCGAGCGGCTGTTGCGCCGGGGCGCGGTCCTGGCGATCGGCCGCGACGGCGGCAAGCTGGAGCAGGCCCGGCGCGCGCTGGGCGAGGCCTATCGGCCCCTGCCCCTCGATGTCAGCGACCTGGCGCAGGTGCTCGACCTCAAGGCGAGACTGGAAGCGGCGGGCACGAGGGTCTCCGCGCTGGTCAACGCGGCCGGCTTCGCCACGGACGGCAGCTTGACGCTGCCCCTGGAGCAACTGGCGGCGAACTGGCAGTCGGCGATCGGCACCAACCTGACCGGCGCCTTCCAGATGTCCGCGGCGATCGCGCCGCTGCTGGCGCGGCCCGGCGGGCGCATCGTCAACGTCAGCTCGATCGCCGCCTACAGCGGCGGCAGGAACAAGGGCTCCAGCATCTACGCCGCGAGCAAGTCCGGGCTCCACGGCATGACCGCCGGCTTCGCCAAGGAGCTGGCCGAGGAGGGCATCACGGTGAACGCCGTGGCGCCCGGCTACATCGCCGACACCGGCTTCACCCGGCACTGGGATCGTGCCCGCGTCGAGCCGATGCTGGCCGAGATCCCGCTCGGCCGCGGCGGCGAGGCGGACGAGGTGGCGGCCCTGATCGACTTTCTCTGCGCGCCGGAGGCCGGCTACATCACCGGCCAGATCATGCAACCGAACGGCGGCTGGCGCGTCGGCGGCTAGCCGCGGTCGCCCGTGGTCGGACAGCTCGGGGGAGACCGCGGTCAGGTCCGGCAACTGCTGAAGCTGGCTCTGCCGGTGATGCTGTCGCGGAGCGGCCTGCTGCTCCTGGTGACGGTCGATCTGGCCATGACCGGCCAAGCCGGCGCCCGAGAGCTGGCCTTCATGAGCCTCGCCCTGGCGCCCCACGTGGTCTGCTCGGTCGTCGGCGTCGGCATGATGACGGGCACCTCGATCCTGATCGCCCAGGCGGCCGGCGCGGGCCGTCAGCTCGACTGCGGGGCCATCTGGCGCGTCGCGATGCTGCAGGGCGCGGCGCTCGGCTGCGGCCTCGCCCTGCTGTCGCCGCTCGCCGGACCGGGCTTTCTGCTCGCCGGCCAGGACCCCGCGCTGGCGGCGGGCGCGGCGGCCGTCTTCGCCATCTCCGCCTGGGGCTTGCCGGCGACCTACATGTTCGTCGCCACGGCGATGTTCCTGGAGGCCGCCGACAGGCCGCGAATCGCGGTCGCCGTGATGCTCGCCGCGAACCTGCTGAACGCGGGGCTGAATGGCCTGTTGATCCCCGGCGGCTTCGGCCTGCCGGCCATGGGTGCCGAGGGCGCCGCGCTGGCCACCACGATGGTGCGCTGGATCTGCCTGGCCCTGCTCGTCGCCTGCCTGCTCGCGCGGCTCGACAGGGCGCGATGGGGACTGACCGCCTGGCGCCTGCCGGGCGGCGGCCTCGGTCGACGGTTCCGCCGCCTGGGCTACCCGATCGCCCTCTCCTACGGCCTGGAAAGCGCCGCTTTCGCCACCATGGCGCTGATCGCCGGCCTGGCGGGGGCACTGCACGTCGCCGCCTATCAGATCACCATGAACCTGGTCACGCTGGTCTACATGCTGCCCCTCGGCATCGCCACGGCGACCTGCATCGCCGTCGGCCGCGCCGTCGGGCGGCAAGATGCCGCGGGCCTGCGGCAAGCGGCTCGCACCGGGGTCGCTTTCGCCGCCCTCGTCCTGGCGACCCTGGCGGCGCTGACCGCGGCCATGCCGACGAGGATCGCCATGCTCTACAGCAGCGATCCGGCCGTCCTGGAGATCGCCAGCCGGACCTTCGCGATCGCCGCGCTCGCGTTGCTGTTCGACGGGCTCAAGGAGGTGCTCGCCGGCGCCTTGCGCGGCACCGGCGACGTCTGGCCCATCACGCTCGTCAACCTGCTCGCCTTCTGGCTGGTCATGGTGCCTCTCGGCTACCTGCTCAGCGTCGTCCATGGCGGCGGCGCCCCGGCGCTCCTGCTGGCCGTGGCGGCGGCGGCCGGCCTGGCGACCGCCGGCCTGCTGCTGCGCTGCCGGCGGCTCGCCTCGCGGCTAGAGCGTTTTCCGATCGGACGGCACCGGCCCGCTCCCCCTCCCGGCCACCCAATAGGATACTGCCGTGGGTGGCCGGGAGGGGGAGCGGGCCGGCGCCGTGACTCCGCGTGAGCGGAAAACGCCCTAGACACGGCCCCGTTACCCACAGCCCGCTTCGGTTGACTTTTCAGAGCCGCCGCCTAGCCTGAGGCCAAGTCGGGCGCGGCTTCCACGACGCCCGCCCATCAAGGGAGGCAGCCTAAGAACCCAAGCGGGAGAGACCGGCTTCGCCGCAGGCGGGGCCGGCGCCGAAGGAGCAACCGCCCCGGAAACTCTCAGGCAAAAGGACCGCTCAGGGGAGGCATCTCTGGAAAGCAGACAAGGGGCCCGCGAGGGCGCCCGAGTCTCACCGAAGGGGTAAGCCGGCCCGGGTCCGACCCGGGCATCGGGCGAATCTCTCAGGTCCGACGACAGAGGGGGCCGGCGTCGTCCAACAGCGGACGCGAAGCGCCGGCCGGACCGAACGACGTCGGAGCGACCTGAGAATGACGAGCGAAGCCGACGAGTCTGCCAAGCGAACGCCGCTCTACGACCTGCACGTCGAGCGCGGCGGCAAGATGGTGCCCTTCGCCGGCCATGCCTTGCCGGTCCAGTACCCGCTCGGCATCGTCAAGGAGCACCTGCACTGCCGCCGGGCCGCCGGCCTGTTCGACGTCTCGCACATGGGCCAGGTCCGGCTCAGCGGTGCCGGCGCGGCGGCGGCCCTGGAGACCCTGGTGCCGGTCGACCTGCTCGGCCTGGCCGACGGCCGCCAGCGCTATGCCTGCTTCACCAACGACGCCGGCGGCATCCTCGACGACCTGATGGTCTCGCGCCTGGGCGAGGACCTGCTGCTGGTCGTCAACGCGGCCTGCAAGGAACAGGATATCGCCCATCTGAAGGCCGGCCTGGGCCCGAGCATTCCCTTGGAGGTGCTGGGCGACCGCGCGCTGCTGGCCCTGCAGGGCCCCGCCGCGGCCGAAGTCCTGGCCCGCTTCGCGCCGCAGGTCGCCACTCAGCCCTTCATGGCCGTGCAGCGGCTGACCATCGAGGGCGCCGACTGCCTGGTCGCCCGCTCCGGCTACACCGGCGAGGACGGCTACGAGATCTCGGTGCCCGAGGCGGCCGCCGAGGCGCTGGCCCGCGCGCTCCTGGAGCAGGCGGAGGTCGAGCCGATCGGCCTGGGCGCCCGCGACTCCCTGCGCCTGGAGGCGGGCCTCTGCCTCTACGGCCAGGACATCGACAGCGAGACGACGCCGGTGGAAGGCAGCATCGCCTGGTCGATCTCCAAGGCCCGCCGCGACGGCGGCGCGCGCGCCGGCGGCTTCCCGGGGGCGGAGACCATCCTGCGGCAACTGGCCGAGGGGCCGGAGCGGCGCCGGGTCGGCCTGCGGCCCGAGGGCCGCGCGCCGGTGCGCGAAGGCGCCGTCCTGCAAGACGAGGCCGGCAAGGCGGTCGGCAAGGTGACCAGCGGCGGCTTCGGGCCCAGCGTCGGCGGCCCGGTCGCCATGGGCAGCGTCGCCAGCGGCCTGGCCGCGCCCGGCACCAAGCTCAATGCAGTGGTGCGCGGCAAGCCGCTGCCGGTCGAGGTGGCCCGCCTGCCCTTCATCGAACAACGCTACTATCGGGGCTGAACGAGCAAACCGGGAGAGGGAGAGGAACGGCATGAGCGACACGCGGTACAGCGAAGACCACGAGTGGATTCGCGTCGAGGGCGACGTGGCGACCGTCGGCATCACCGACTACGCCCAGGAACAGCTTGGCGACATCGTCTTCGTCGAGCTGCCCGACGCCGGACGCGGCCTCGAGCAGGGCAAGGAAGCGGCGGTGATCGAATCGGTGAAGGCGGCGAGCGAGATCAACGCGCCCCTCGACGGCGAAGTCACCGAGTCCAACGGCGCGCTGGCCGACGAGCCCGGCCTGGCCAACAGCGACCCCATGGGCGCGGGCTGGTTCTTCAAGATGAAGATCGCCGACGCCGGGCAGCTCGACAAGCTGATGGACGAGGCCGCCTACAAGGCCCATGTCGACGCCCAGTAGTGGGGACGCCCAGTAGCGAGGGCCGCGCGCCACCGCGTGGCTTGGAAGAGCCTTCTCATTCGGGAGTAACGCAGGATGACCGAGACCAGGCCGAGCTTGCTTGAGCTGGAGATGCGCGACGACTTCGTGCGCCGACACATCGGCCCCGGCGAGTCGCAGCTCGCGGCGATGATGGAGGCCCTCGAGGTCGACTCCCTGGAGACCTTGATCGACCAGACCGTGCCGGCCTCGATCGTCGCCGAGGAGCCGCTCGAGCTGCCCGATCCGGTGCCCGAGCGCCAGGCGCTGACCGACCTGCGCCGCATGTCGAACCGCAACGAGGTCTTCGTCTCGATGATCGGCATGGGCTACTACGGCACCGTCATCCCCACGGTCATCCTGCGCAACGTGCTCGAGAACCCCGGCTGGTACACGGCCTACACGCCCTACCAGGCGGAGGTCAGCCAGGGCCGCCTCGAGGTCCTGCTCAACTTCCAGCAGATGGTCATGGATCTGACGGGCATGGAGATCGCCAACGCCTCGCTGCTCGACGAGGCGACGGCGGCGGCCGAGGCCATGGCCCTGTCGCACCGGGTCTCCAAGTCGAAATCGCACCGCTTCCTGGTCGACCTGGACTGCCACCCGCAGACCCTGGCGGTGCTGGCTACGCGCGCCCGGACGCTCGGCATCGAGGTCGCCATCGCCGACCTCTCCAACGGCCTGGAGGCCGCCGGCGAGCAGGCCGGCGACTTCTTCGGGCTCCTCGTGCAATACCCCGGCTCGAGCGGCGCGGTGCGCGACGTCGCGCCCCTGATCGCCGAGGCCCAGGGCCGCGGCGCCCTGGCCACGGTGGCCAGCGACCTGCTGGCCCTGGCGCTGCTGACCCCGCCGGGCGAGATGGGCGCGGACATCGTGGTCGGCAGCGCCCAGCGCTTCGGCGTGCCGATGGGCTACGGCGGCCCCCATGCCGCCTTCTTCGCCACCAAGGAGGCGCACAAGCGCCAGGTGCCCGGCCGGATCATCGGCGTCTCGGTCGACTCGACCGGCAAGCCCGCCTTGCGCATGGCGCTGCAGACCCGCGAGCAGCACATCCGCCGCGAGAAGGCGACCAGCAACATCTGCACGGCCCAGGTCCTGCTGGCGGTGATCGCCGCGCTCTACGCCATCTACCACGGCCCCGACGGCATCCGGAAGATCGCCGCCCGGGTGCACCGCATGACCAAGATCATGGTCGCCGGCCTGAAGCGGCTCGGCTACGAGGTCGAGACCGAGTGCTTCTTCGACACGGTGACGGTGCGGGTGCCGGGCCAGGCGGCGCGCATCGCCGCCAAGGCGCGGGAGTCGCGCATCAACCTGCGCGTGGTCGACGCCGACCGCCTCGGCGTCTCCTTCGACGAGACCACCCGGCGCGGCAACCTCGAGGCCCTCTGGACCGTGTTCTCCAGCAAGGCGCCCAAGCGGCTCGACATCGATAGGCTCGACAAGGAAGTCGAGTCCGTGATCCGCGGGCCCCTGCGGCGCAGCAGCGACTACCTGACCCATCCGGTCTTCGCGCTCTATCACGGCGAGACCGAGATGCTGCGCTACCTGCGCTGGCTGGCGGCCAAGGACATCGCGCTCGACCGCTCGATGATCCCGCTCGGCTCCTGCACCATGAAGCTGAACGCCAGCACCGAGATGATCCCGATCACCTGGCCCGGATTCTCGGACATTCACCCCTTCTGCCCTGCCAGCCAGGCAGAGGGTTACAAAAGACTCTTCGCTGAATTGGAAAGCTGGCTCGCCGAGATCACCGGCTTCGATGCGATCTCGCTGCAGCCCAATGCAGGCAGCCAGGGCGAATATGCCGGGCTCCTGACCATCCGCGCTTTTCATGCGGCGCGCGGCGAGGGC
>JANQLT010000053.1 GCA_028280455.1 Kiloniellales bacterium | reverse complement strand
CGGTCACCTTCTGGCCCATCAGGTGGCCGCCGAGGCCGACCTTGCAGCCCTGGCCGATGAAGAACTCGCAGCCGTCGGCGAGCCGCAGGTGGTGCGGGTTGAAGCCGTAGCGCGACTGGATGCACTGGTAGAACCACTTGGAGGAATAGCGCCGCTCGTCGGGGATCATGCCGCCCTCGCCCGAGCAGGTCGCCGTGCCGGCCATGGTGGCGCCGCGCGCCAAGGCGGTCTTGGCCTCGTAGGAGAGCGCGCCGAAGGACATGCCGGTGACGTAGATCGGGATGTCGAGCTCCAGCGGCCGCTTGGCGCGCGGGCCGATGACCGTCTTGGTCAGGCACTTCTCGCGGTAGCCCTCGATGACGAAGCGCGTCAGCGTGCCCGGCAGGAAGGTCAGGTCGTCCCAGGTCGGGATCTTCTTGAACAGCGAGAAGCCGCGCATCCGATAGCGGCCGAGCTCGGCCTTGATGTGGATGTCGTCGATCACCTCCGGCGGGAACATGAAGCTCTGGCCGAGCAGGTTGCGGTTGCGCGTCTCGCGGCGCGGCTCGGCTGCGGGGGCCTCTTGAGGCAAGGATCTCTCGGCGGTCATGTCGCTATCCCTCTTCTCACCCGTTCTTCGTCACCCTCGGGCGCGACCCGCAGGCGAGGAAAAAGTCCTGCTCTCCGTCAGAGCACCAGCTTCTTCTCGGCGGGCTCCAGGTTGTCGTAGTTCCAGAGCTGCTTGCCGGCGACGATCTTGGTCATGTTGCGAACGCCGTTGGCCGGCTCGACGCCGTAGAGGCCGAGCTTGCGCTCGAGCCAGGCGACGTCGAGATCGGTCAGCTCGGCCTCGACCGCGTCGACGCCGAGGCTGGCGATCTTGCCGCCGACGAAGATGGTGCCGTCGTACATCGAGTCGCCCAGGTTGTCGCCGGCGTCGCCGCAGACGACCATGCGGCCGCGCTGCATCATGAAGCCGGAGAAGGCGCCGGTGCGCCCGCCGACGATGATCGTGCCGCCCTTCTGGTCGATGCCCGTGCGCGAGCCGACGTCGCCCTTGCAGACCAGGTCGCCGCCGCGGATCGCGGCGCCGAAGGTCGAGCCGGCGTTCTTCTCGATCACCACCGTGCCGGCCATCATGTTCTCGGCACAGGACCAGCCGACGCGGCCCTTGACGCGGATGTTCGGGCCGTCGATCAGGCCGCAGCCGAAGTAGCCGAGGCTGCCCTCGAAGTAGAGCTGCAGGCGGTTGAGGATGCCGACGCCGAGCGAGTGCTTGGCGCCCGGGTTGTGCACGACGATCGTGCCGTGGCCGGACTCCATCAGCTCGCGGATCTGCTTGTTGATCGCCGGCGTGTCGAGGTCGGCCGCGTCGAACTCGGCGCGCTTGTTGAAGTCGACGTCCGGCGCGTTGGGATAGACGAGGTTGTCGCCTTCCTCGGCGTCGAAAAAGACCTGCTGGGTGCGACCGGCTAGCTGCTCGGTGTGCATTCCCATGCGGTGCGAGGCATGTTCCTCGTTCAGCTCTGCCATACCCGAACCTCGCCTTCATAGGGATCGAAGGTGTCGATCTCGTGGGGGAAGATGCTGCGGATCGCCACCTCTTCCGAGGCCATGGCGATGAAGTCGTCCGACTCGTAGAGCACCATCGGCTTGGCGGCCATGACGTCCTTGGCCATGCCCAGGCTGTCGGAGGTCGCCACGAGATAGGTGAAGACGCCGTCCAGCTCGTCGATCGAGCGGCGCATGGCGCTTTCCAGGTCGCTGCCCTGGTCGATCTGATCGGCGATGTAGACGGCGATCAGCTCGGAGTCGCAGTTCGACATGAAGCGATGGCCGCGCCGCTCGAGCGCCCGGCGGCTGCCCCAGTAGTTTGTGAGCTGGCCGTTGTGGACCACCGAGACGTCGTCGAAGGGATAGGCCCAGTAGGGATGGGCCGAGCGGATGTCGACGTCGGACTCGGTGGCCATTCGCGTATGGCCGATGCCGTGGGTGCCGGCGAAGCCGCCGAGCTTGTACTGCCCGGCGACCGTGCCGGCGTCGCCCAGGTCCTTGATCAGCTCCAGGGCGTGGCCGAGCGAGAGGATCTCGACGCCGTCGATGTCCTCGATGTAGTCGGCCAGGCGCCGCAGGTCGCCGTCGTAGCCGAAGGTCATGCGAAAGGCGTAGTCGGTGGCAGGCTCCTCCTCGACGATCTCGGCGCCGAGCTCGGCGAGCCTGTCGTCGACGGCCGCCTTGCGCTCGCGCATCTTGGCCTGGATGTCGAAGCCCTTGCGGGCCTCCTCCTGCTCGGCGACCTTGAAGCGCATGACCTGACGCTCGGCCTGCGCCGGACCGTAGAGCGCGAAGCCCGTCGAGTCCGGCCCGCGATGCTTGAGGGCCTGCAGCATGGCCGTCAGCTCGCTGCCGATGTCGGTGGTCTTGCCTCTGTGAATCAGGCCGGCAATCCCGCACATGTCCTTGTGCTCCTCCTGTTGCTCGCCGTCAGGGCAGACAGTCGAGATAGGTGTCCAAGTCCCACTGGGTGACGGAGGCCAGGTAGCGCTCCCACTCGTCGGTCTTGTATTCCCTGTAGAGGCGGTACATCTCGCCGGGCAGGGCGGCCTGGATGACCTTGTCCTTGTCCAGCGCCGTCAGGGCGTCGCCGAGCGACATCGGCAGCTTCTTGACCTGCTTGCCGGCCTCCATGGCCTCGTAGATGTTGCGCTCCTCGGGCTTGCCCGGGTCGATGTCGTTCTTGATGCCGTCGTCGGCAGCCGCGAGGATCGCCGAGGCCATCAGGTAGGGGTTCACCATCGAGTCGACGGCGCGGTACTCGAAGCGGCCGGGCGCCGAGACGCGCAGGCCGGTGGTGCGGTTCTGGTAGCCCCAGTCCGAGAAGACCGGTGCCCAGAAGCCGGTGTCCCAGAGCCGCCGGTAGGAGTTCACCGTCGAGCAGCCGATGGCGGTCAGCGCACCCAGGTGCTTGACGATGCCGCCGATCACCTGCAGGCCGACCTTGCCCGGGAGCTGGACGTCCTTGGTGTCGGGCATGAAGGTGTTCTTGCCGCCCGAGCGGTACATGAAGTTGCCCGGCATGCCCGGCAGGGTCTCGTTGCCGAGCGTGTTCATCTCGTCCTTGCCGCCCTTCCAGAAGGAGATGTTGTGGTGGCAGCCGGAGGCCGAGACGCCCATGAAGGGCTTCGACATGAAGCAGGCGATCAGGTTGTTCTCGCGCGCCACCTGCTTGCAGATCTGCCGGTAGGTGGTCAATCGGTCGGCGGTGCGCAGGGCATCGTCGAACTGGAAGTTCAGCTCGAGCTGGCCCGGCGCGTCCTCGTGGTCGCCCTGGATCATGTCCAGGCCCATGGCGCGGGAATACTTGATGACCTGCAGGAACACCGGCCGCAGCGATTCGAACTGGTCGATGTGGTAGCAGTAGGGGTTCGAGTAGCCGCCGTCCGGCTTGCCGTCCTCGTCCTGCTTGAGCCACATCATCTCCGGCTCGGTGCCGTGGCGCAGGTGCAGGCCCTTGTGGTCCTTCTGGAACTGCTCGTGCTGGCGGCGCAGGTTGCCGCGGCAGTCGGAGGTCAGGAAGGCGCCGGGGTCCTCGCGCTCCTCGCGGTTACGGAACAGCGTGCACCAGACCCGCGCGACGCGCTTGTCCCAGGGGAGCTGGCAGAAGGTCTCGGGCTCCGGGATGCCGACCAGCTCGGCGGCCTCCGGCCCGTAGCCCAGGTACTCGCCGTGGCGGTTCAGGAAGAGGTTGACCGTGGCGCCGTAGACGAGCTGGAAGCCGCGCTCGGCGACCTGCTCCCAGTGGTCGGCCGGGATGCCCTTGCCGCAGATCCGCCCGGTGACCGAGACGAACTGCATGTAGAAGTACTCGATGCCCAGCTCGTCGATCTTCTTGCGGACATCCTTGACCAGCTTGGCCCGGCCCGGCGCCTCGACGAATTTCTCGATGTCCATGGATGACTTCCCCATTGTTCTCTCTTCCCTGTCTTCCCTGTTCTCGAACGAATGCCCGGTCTCGAACGCACTCCCGGTCTTGAGCGAGTCCCCGGCGACTCTTCGGCCCGGCGCTCAGGCGCGCGCGGCCGTCAGCTCCACGGAAAGGGGCTCTGCGAGACCGGGTGGAGCCGGCCTTCCGGATAGCGAGAGACCCGGAAGGGCTCCAGCAGCGCCGACTTGCCGTCGAGCAGCTCCTGGGCGACCTCCTTGCCGACTCCGATCATCTTGTAGCCGTGGTTGGAGTCGGCGATGACGTAGACGTTGTCGCGGAAGCGGTCGAAGACCGGGAAGGAGTCCGGCGTGAAGCAGCCGATGCCGCCCGAGGCCTCCTTCTTGTACTTGCCGATCTGGCCCTCGAAGCGCTTCTGGCAGAAGGCGAGGGCCGAGCACCACATGTGCGCGAAGTTGTCGTCGACCACGAAATCCGGCGATTCCGGGCCGTAGGGATCGACCGCGACCTGGTCGACGGGCGTCTTGACCTCGTAGGGCATGGCGCCGCCCTGGATGCCGCCGAAGTTGAAGTCGGGCTTGTAGTAGATGCCCCAGATCTTGTCGGTGATCAGCGAGCCGTCGACGTCGGAGTGCAGCGGCGCGTCGGTGTCGACGTGGATCACCGGCGGCATGGCGCCGTCGTTGGTCTTCTGGAAGTTCGGGTCGACGCCGAGCGTGCCCTCTTCCAGCGCCCAGTAGCGCCACATCGGGATGTCGTCGTGCATCTTGCCGTCGCGGCCCTTGATGGAAATGGTCTGGGGCAGCTCCAGCATGGTCCAGATTTGGTTGATCCAGGGCCCGACGGCGACCACCACCTGGTCGCAGGCGATGCTGCCCTTGTCGGTCACCACGGCGGTCACGGCCTCGGAGTTGTGGCCGGTCTCGAAGCCGGTGACCTTGGCGCCGGTCAGGATCCGCACGCCGTGGCCCTCGGCCTTGGTCGCCAGGCCGTAGAGCGAGGCCAGGTTGTTGGCGTAGCCACCCTTCTTCTCGTGCAGGACGGAGGTGATGCCTTTGGCCTGCCAGTCGGAGAAGATTCCCTTCATGTAGGCCTCGGACTCGCCGGCGCCCTCGATGAAGGCCGAGTCGTAGCCGATCGCCTGCTGCTCGGCGTGGATCTTGGCCACGTCCTCGCGCATCGCCTCGGGGCTGATCTGCATGTAGCCGACCGGGTGGTAGCTGAAGGCCTCGGGGTCGCTCTCCCAGACCTCGACGCAGGCCGCCATCAGCTCGCGCATGGCCGGCTGGTAGTAGTTGTTGCGGACCACGCCGCAGGCGATGCCGCTGGCGCCGGCGCCGATCGAGGTCTTGTCGATGACCAGGATGTCCTTGCCGCCGCCCTTGCCCTGGGCTTCCAGCTTGGCGGCCAGGTGCCAGGCGGTCGAGAGGCCGTGGATGCCGGCCCCGATGATGCAATACTTCACCTGCGATGGAATCGACATCTCCGCTCCCCGTAGCGCACCGCCGGCTTTTGCCGGTGCCTTTCCGCGCTTTTTGCCTCGATTCTCCCGGTCCGAATCTTCTGCCGGGGACTCGGGCGGCCGGACTAGGCTTGACCTCAAGACCGATAATGCAGCACATTACTAAGCCGATTTCAAACCGATTTTTTGCAATGGACCGGGAATGGTTCGGATTGGCGCGGAACAGGCCTCGTCGGCAACGAGCGTGGCGCCGGCGGAGGAATTGAAGGACAAGCTCCCGGCGGCGGCCAGCGGCGGCTCGGCGGCCATCGCCGCCCGTCTGCGCCAGGCGATCCTCGACGGCGACTACGTCTACGGCGAGCGCCTGCCGGCCGAGCGCGACCTGGCGAGCCACTTCGGCACCTCGCGCAACACCGTCCGCGAGGCCCTGCGGCGGCTCGAGGAAGCCCACCTGGTGACCCGGCGGATCGGCTCCGGCACCTTCGTCAGCTACCGCCCGCCGATCGGCAACGGCCACATCGCCGAGCTGACCAGCCCGCTGGAGCTGATCGAGGTGCGGCTCGGCATCGAGCCGCGCATCGCCCGCCTGGCCGTGATCAACGCCAGCGCGCGCGACCTCGACCGCCTGGCCGAGGCGCTGGAGCGCGTCGAGTCCGCCGGCGACGACCGCGAGGTCTTCTCGCGCGCCGACGAGAAGCTCCACCTGCTGCTCGCGGAGTGCACGCACAACCCGCTGATGGTCTGGCTCTACCAGCAGATCAACGAGATCCGCGGCCATGCGCAGTGGGACGGCATGAAGGACCAGATCCTCAGCCGCGAGCGGATCGTCGACTACAACCGCGACCACCGCCGGCTCTACGACGCCTTGCGCAAGCGCGACGTCGAGGCGGCCGGCGCGGTGATCATGGAGCATCTGGAGCGCGCGCGCCGCGACCTGATGGGAGTCGACACGGCATGAGCCGGCCGCTTGCCAGCGCCGGTTGCAAAGGAGCGCGCGCCTTCGCCGCTGGCCCGCGGTGAGCGCGAAGTGCTAATCCTATAAGGAACAAAAAGGAGGGCTAGGCGAACAAGGAAATCAGACGCGTTGCCGGGGGCAGCGCGCTGAATCTTGCGACAGAAGCAAACAAACGACAAACAAAGCGGAGGTGGGGGTACCCATGGATACGGACATTGGTGCTTTAACGACCGTCTTTACCGAGTTCTATTACTGGGTAACGGTCGCGCTCATGTTTCTGATTCACGTCGGGTTCTGCGTCTATGAAGTGGGCGCCAGCCGGCACAAGAATCACCTGCACACCCTGATGAAGAACACGATGCTGATCCCGCTGGTCACCGTCACCTGGTTCTTCTTCGGCTGGTGGATCTACTGGGCCTTTCCGAACGGCCCCTTCATCACCGGTGGGATCGAATGGGAAGCCGCGGCGCCCTATGCGCCCTGGGGCGAGAGCATGGGGCCGCGTCTCGACGACCGGATCACCGGCGTCTTCTGGGCGGCCTTCCTGCTGTTTGCCTGGACCGCCGCGTCGATCGTGTCGGGCGCGGTGATCGAGCGGATCCGTTCCTTCGCCTTCTGGCTCTTCGCGATCATGATCGGCTCGGTCACCTGGTCGATCGACGCCGCCTGGGGCTGGCACTACGGCGGCTGGATGGTCCAGATCCTCGGCTACCACGACGCCTACGCCTCCGGCGTGATCCACGGCATCGCCGGCGGCTGCGCGCTCGGCGTGCTCGTGGTGCTCGGGCCGCGGCTCGGCAAGTTCGCGGCCGACGGCACGCCGCGCGACATCCTGCCGCACAATCCCTGGCTGGTCTGCGTCGGCCTGTTCCTGATCTACACCGGCTTCTGGGGCTTCTACGTGGCCTGCAACGTGCCCGTGATCGATCCGGGCGGCATCGACGGCCAGATCACCGGTGCGACCTTCACGGCCACCACGATCTACCTGACGCCGACGACGCTCAGCGCCATCACCGTCAACTTCCTGATGTCGCTCGCCGGCGGACTCCTCGTCGGCTACATGGTCTCCAAGGGCGATGCCTTCTGGACCTATTCGGGTGGCCTCGCCGGCATCATCACGGCCTCGGCGGGCAACGACCTCTACCACCCGATCCAGGCCATGATCATCGGCGGCGTCGGCACGGCCCTGATGTACAAGCTGCATTTCTGGGTCGAGCGCACCTTCAAGATCGACGATGCGGTCGGTGCCGTCGCGGTGCACGGCTACGCCGGCTTCATCGGCTTGGTGATCGCCGGCTTCGTGCTTTGGGGTCATCCCTCGTCGCCCTACGAGGGCTATGCGGCGATCAATCCGCTCGGCAACTTCCTCGGCGCGATAATCATGTTCTGGGGCCTCGGCTTCATCCCGGCCTTCATCCTCGCGAAGATCCTCTCGGCGATGAACCTGCTGCGCATTCCGAAGGAGGTCGAGCTGCTCGGCCTCGACTTCGCCAGCGAGCAGGACAAGGAGAACGCGCGACAGGAGATGGTCGCCGCCGAGAACGAGCTGATCGCCAAATTCTAATTCGACCGGAGACTCGGGAGATAAATCATGTCCACGACACCTATCGATAGCTGGGCCGTCGACTTGGCAAACGTGACGGCCATCTATCCCTTCGTCGGCACGGAGTTCATCCTGGCGATCGTCGGCATCGCGCTGTGGATCGTCTGGCACATCTGGCAGATCGGCTTCGAGAACCGGGCCTTCAAGGACGAGGTCGACAAGTACGGCAGCCCGGAGAACATGCGAAAGGTGATCGACGAGTAGCGACGCTTTTCGCGGTTCCTGACATGCCGGGGCATCGGCCGAAACGCCGATGCCCCGGCGCGCGTCCGGCCGCGGTCCTGGCCGCGGCCTCTCTCTTCGCGCTGCTGGCCTGCGGCGAGCCGGCACCGAGCGGTGCGACGGCCTTGAAGCCCGAGGAGACGGGCCGCGCCGTCGAGATCGTCGACGGCGACACGCTCGTCCTCGACGACGGCCGCGAGGTGCGGCTGGTCGGCATCCAGGCCCCGAAGCTGCCGCTCGGCCGCAAGGGCTTCGAGGCCTGGCCCTTGTCGCCCGAGGCCAAGGCGGCGCTCGCCGAGCTGGCCCTCGACGAGACCCTGCAGCTCGCCTACGGCGGCAGCAAGATCGACCGGCATGGCCGCGCGCTGGCTCATCTCTACCGGCGCGACGGGCTCTGGGTTCAGGGCCGGCTGCTGGAGCGCGGCCTGGCGCGGGTCTACAGCTTCCTCGACAACCGCGCTTTGGTCGCCGAGATGCTGGCGCTCGAGCGCCGGGCCCGCGCCGAGCGGCGCGGCATCTGGGCCGATCCCTTCTACGCGCTGCGCGCGCCACGCGGGCTCGAAGCGGACATCGGCAGCTTTCAGCTCGTCGAGGGCCGGGTCTTCAAGACCGCCGATGTGCGCGGCCGCGTGTTCCTGAACTTCGCCGCCGACTGGCGCCGCGACTTCACCGTCAGCCTGGACCGCGCGGCCGCCCGGCTGTTCCGCGCCGAGGGCCTGGAGCCGCTCGACCTCGAGGGCCGCCGGATCCGCGTGCGCGGCTGGCTGAAGGAAGAGAACGGCCCGATGATCGAGGCGACCCACCCCGAGCAGATCGAGGTCCTGGGGGAGTGATCGCGGGTTGCGGTGACGTTGCGACGTCGCGATGTCGCCAAAGAGATTCTTCGATTGGCGCTGACGCGCCGCCCCCCTCCCAACCCTCCCCCTCGAGGGTGGAGGGCTGGACGCTGCAGCCGCGACGCACCAATTCCCTCCCCCCGCGAGGGGAAGGGTCAGGGAGGGGGGCCGACCGAAGGTCGGGGAAAAGCCGCATTGCAGACGGCGGCACGAAGCGCCGTCAGGCTTCCAGGCTGTCGACCAGCTCGCCGGAGGGCAGGAAGCAGGCGGCCATCAAGGCGCCGCCGAGGCCGCAGCCGCCGTCGACGGTGGCGCTGAAGTCGCCGAGCTCGATGCCGGGGTGGCGCGGCGCGAAGCCGCGGACCACGCGGCGGTAGCTGCCGTAGGGCTCGGTGATGCCCTGGAAGGAGCGGCCGCCCCACCAGAAGCTGTCGAACTGCGCCTCCAGGGGCCGCGAGGGATCGAGGCCGGCGGCGACGAACAGCAAGTTGCCGTCGTCGGTGAAGGCGGCGCGGCGCAGGGCGCTGTAGAAGGGGCGGTGGCCGTCGTGGGCCTGGATGGTGGCGCGCATCGCGCTGGTCCAGCGCGACAGGGTCAGCGCGCCGCCCTTGGCCTCCCGCCGCGCCTGCTCGACGCTGGCGCCGTAGGCCTCCAGCGTGCTGCCGACGCCCTGGTCGACCATCCAGCCGAGCACGTCGAGCGGCGCCGTGGCGAACTGGAGCTGCAGCAGCTTCTGCCACATCTCCTCCTGGCCGCCGCGCAGGTAGACGATGTCGTCGACGAAGCGCAGGGGCTCGGCGAGGAAGGCCCGGCGGAAGTCCAGCAGGCTGTCGATGGTCTCGACCACCTGCGGCCGGCGGCCGATCATGTTGCCGAGGTAGACCAGCCGGTCGCCGGGCTCCAGGCGGGGCCAGAGCGCCTCGTGCAGGCGGCCCAGCCGCCCGGCCTCGCCATGCACGGCCGCGATCGCCCAGACGCGCCGGGCGGCCCGTAGGACGGCGAACTTGTCTCTTTCCGGCATGAAGTCCGGGCGCTGTCTCTTCACTCAGGGCGGGGCCGGTCCGCGACCCGGCGCCGAAAGCGGAGCCCGCCCCGGCGAGACATCCCCCGTCTCGCCGCGACGATCCACTCTTCGGGAAGGTTACATCAGATTCGCCCGGCCGGCCTGTGTCGCTTTGCGGTTGCGAGCCGCCGGCCGCCTCGGGCGGCCGTCAGGCCGCCGGGCAGCCCGCAGGCCCCGTCACGCGGCGCGCAGCAGCTCCTCGAGCTTGTCGGCCGCCGCCTGCTCGTCGATCCGCTCCATGGCCGCGACCTCGCGGGCCAGGCGGTCCAGCGCCGCCTGGTACATCTGGCGCTCGCTGTAGGACTGGTCGGGCTGGTCGGCGTTGCGGTGCAGGTCGCGGACCACCTCGGCGATCGAGACCGGGTCGCCGGAGTTGATCTTGGCCTCGTACTCCTGGGCGCGCCGGCTCCACATGGTCCGCTTGACCCGGCTGCGGCCCTTCAGGGTGGCCAGGGCGGCGTCCATCACCTTCTTGGTCGAGAGCTTGCGCAGGCCGGAGGCTTCCGCCTTCTCGACCGGCACTCGCAGGGTCATGCGGTCCTTGTCGAAGCGGATAATGATCAAATCCAGGGAGATTCCTGAGATTTCCTGCTTCTCGACACCGAGCACCTTGCCGACACCATGGGTCGGATAGACAACAAAATCACCCGCGCTGTACTCGGAATTCTTGTTCTTCGCCATTTTTTTCCTACTCATGGTTCGCATCGCTGCCCGAAAAGCCCGGGATTCCTTCCCATCTGGGCCCTACTCACGACTTGAGAGGGGGCCCGGCCGCGCCGTCTTCCCGCCTCTCCCTTGACTTTGAGGATGTTTTCAACGCAACGCGGTGGAACGGTGCGCGTTCCTCAATATAAGACCTTGTTTATACACAAATTGAGGCGATTTTACAACGTTCCCGCCGGCTCGCCGGCCGTCTGGCCCGTAGGTCAGCCCTGGTCGGTATTCCCGGGATTGCTGGAGAAATACTTCTCGTACTTGCCGGCCTCGTCCTTGAAGGCGTCGGCGTCGCCGGGCGCCTCGCCCTTGCGCGTGATGTTGGGCCAGTTGTCGCTGTAGCTGCGGTTCAGCTCCAGCCAGGCCTCGGCCTGCGGGTCGGTGTCCGGCACGATGGCCTCGGGCGGGCATTCCGGCTCGCAGACGCCGCAGTCGATGCACTCGTCCGGGTGGATGACCAGCATGTTCTCGCCTTCGTAGAAGCAGTCGACGGGACAGACCTCGACGCAATCCATGTACTTGCACTTGATGCAGGCTTCGGTAACGACGTAGGTCATGGTCCGCTTCTCCTCCTGCCGCGCCGGCAGGTCATCGCCCAGCTCTTCACCCGAGACGTCGCCCTATTGGCGCCGTCAGGCCTCGATCCCCAGATGGGCCAATGCCCGCTTGCGGGCCGCCCCGCTTTCCCGATCCGACACGTGGATCAAGCCCGCGATCCGGCGCATCAGATTGGCCTCGTAGTCGTCCAGCCGGCCGTCCGAGTAGACGACCTGCCAGAGCATCTCGACCAAGCCGACCCGCTCCTCGTGGTCGAAGTGGTCGTTCACCGTCCTCGTGAAGCCGAACAACTGGCTGGAGGACTCCACCTGTTCCGAAGCCCGCTCGACCAGCGCCTTGGCGTCGGCCGGCTCGATCTCGAAGCGCCGCTCCAGTAGGGCTTCGATCCGCTGCCGCTCGCTCGCCTCGAACTGCGCGTCCATCAGGGCCGCTTCGACCAGGAGCGCCGCCGTTGCCAGCTTCGGATCGTCCGCCATGGCGACGCTTTGGCTGCGCGAGTCGTCCGCGGTCACCAAGTCGAGGAGACGTCGAAACATCGCCTTGCCTATCACCGCGCCCAAGACCGTTCAACCCCAAGACAACTGCGGCTTCTCAGGCACTTGCACCGGCTTTCCCGGCTTGTCAGGCTGGCTTTCGGCCAGCCAGAAGCGACCTCAAAGCAGCCATGCGCGAGACGAATGTCGAGGCCCTCTACGCACCGGCGGTGGCCCGCAACCGGGCGCCGCTGCTGGAGGCCATCACCCCGATGCTGCCGGCCGAGGGCCTGGTCCTGGAGCTGGCCAGCGGCACCGGCGAGCACAGCGCCTACTTCGCCCGGGCGCTGCCGGGCCTGACCTGGCAGCCGAGCGAGCCCGACCCGCGGCTGCGCGCCTCCATCGAGGCGCACCGCGCGGCGGCCGGCTGCGCCAACCTCCTGCCGCCCCTGGCCCTCGACGTCACCGCGGCCGACTGGCCCGTCGCGCGGGCCGCGGCCGTGCTCTGCGTCAACCTGATCCACATCGCGCCCTGGGCCGTGGCCGAGGCCGTGGTGGCCGGCGCCGCCAGGCTGCTGCCGGCCGGCGGGCCGCTGATCTTCTACGGCCCCTTCAAGCGCGAAGGCCGGCACACCGCGCCGAGCAACGAGCGCTTCGACGCCATGCTGCGCGCCGACGACCCGGCCTGGGGCGTCCGCGACCTGGAGGCGGTCGTCGCGCTGGCCGCCGCCGGCGGCCTGGCCTTCGAGCAGGTCATCGAGATGCCGGCCAACAACTTGACGGTGGTCTTCCGCCGCCAGGCCCCGGCTTCGTAGCTGCCCTGAAGTCTTGGCTGCTTAGCCAGCCCTATCGGAGAGCCTCGCCCTGAGCTTGACGAAGGGCGAGGCGGGCTGCGCGGTCGTGCCGGCCCTCGCGCTTCGTCAGGCTCAGCGTGAGGGCTCGGGCACTGTCGCCTCGCGCGGCGGCTATCTGAGCCGGCACCATGGGCCTCAACCCGGCTCCTTCAGCTTGGCGAGGGCGCGGCGCTGTTTCTTGTTCGGCCGGCCGGCGCCGGGGTCGGGCGCGACTTGGGCCGGCTTGAGGTCGGCGCCCCGGGGCAGCCGGTTGTCCGGCTCGGGCGGCTTGAGGTCCTCGTAGAGCGCCTTGGCCTCGCTCGCCGGGCCGCGCCGGCTGCCCAGCGCCAGCACCTTGACCACCCGGATGTGCCGGCTCTGCGGGAAGGTCAGGACGGCACCCGGTCGCACCAGATGGTGCGCCTTGGAGATGCGGGTACCGTCGACCCGCACCTTGCCGGCGTCGCAGACCTTGCTCGCCAGGGAGCGCGACTTGAAGAAGCGCGCGTACCACAGCCACTTGTCGAGCCGCAGCCCCTGCGCGGCCTCGCTCATGGCCGAGCCCTCATGGGCCGAGCCCTCACCGGCCGGCGCTCATCGGCCGCCGCTCATGGCGACTTCTTGAGCTTCTGCAGCATGGCGAAGGGCGAGTCGGGCGCCGCGCGACGGGGCCGGGGCTTGCGCTTCGGCGCCTTGCGGGGGCCGCGGCGCAGGGCGAAGCGCGGGCCCTCGGGGGTCTCTTCGGCCCGGTAGCCGAGCTCGGCCAGCAGCAGCGTCAGGACCGTCCGGTCGCCGCCGGCCTGGGTCAGCAGGGCCGCGTCGGGGGCGAAGGGGGACTCGCCGGCCAGCCGGCGGGCCTCCCGGGCCAGGCGCTCGAAGGCATCGGCCCGGATCGAGACCGCGGTCGCGCCGCGCTGCAGACGCCGGTAGCCGACGGCGAGCCAGAAGGCCTCGGTCTCCTCGTCGCCGTCGCGCCGGCTGCCGCGCTCGATGACCAGAGGGCCGCGGGGCGCCATGGCCGCGGGCAGCCCCCGCTGGACGGCCCAGAGCAGGGCGCGCAGCTCGATCGAGCGCTGGCGCAGCAGGGCCGGCAGGAACAGGCTGGCGGCGCCGAGCCGGACGCCGAGATCGGCGAAGGCGCGCCGCTCCGCCTTGCTCAAGGCCGCGAGCTGCGACTTGGCGGCGCGCCGCGGCAGGCTGCCCAGGGCCTCGACGATCTGGAAGGCGAGGCCGCGGGCGCCGCCCTTCAAGGGCGCCTCCGCCAGCCGGAACAGCGGCCAGAGCTTGCGGCGCAGGTGGCGCTCCAGCCAGGGCGCCAGGCGCCGGCGGATCCGCTCGCGCTGACGGCCGTCGAGGAACTCGCTGGGCAGCACCTCGATGCGCGGCTGCAGCGGCGCCGAGCCGGCGGCGATCTTCGCGACCGGCATGGCCTGCCAGAGCAGCCGGCCGCTCGGGTCGAGCGCGAAGCCCTCGTCGCCCTCGGCCTCGAGCGCCCGCAGGCGGGCCGGGATCTCGTCGGCCAGCACCTTGCGGGCGGCGGCCATGATGGCGCGCAGCTCGTCGGCCTGGGCCTCGTCGTCCGGCCGGAAGCGGAAGCCCTCCAGGCGGCCGACCGGCTCGCCCTCGACGATCACCTCGCCGTTGCGCCGGACCGCCGCCAGCAGCGGCTCGCCGTCGCGCAGGCGGCGCACCAGGACGGCGGTGCGGCGGTCGACGAAGCGCTGGGTCAGGCGGTCGTGCAGGGCGTCCGACAGGCGGTCCTCGGTGGCCCGGGCGCGCTCCTGCCAGTGCGCCGCGTCGCCGAGCCAGTCGCCGCGATGGGTGATGTAGGTCCAGGTGCGGACCTGCTGGATCCGGGCGATCAGGGAGTCGATCTCGCCCTGGGTCTTGTCGATGCGGCCGATCTGCTCGGCGACCCAGTCTTCCGGCAGCCGGCCCGTCGGTCCGCGCAGGTGGCGGAAGAGCCGGCCGAGCAGGGCGGCGTGGCGGTCGCTCAGGGTCTGCTCGAAGTCGGGGACCTGGCAGACCTCCCAGAGCAGGGCCACGGCCTCGGGGTGGTCGGCCAGGGCGCGCAGCGCCTCGTCGCGCGACAGGGCCGCCAGGGCCTGGGCGTCCTCGGCGTCGCGCACCGGCAGCAGCTCGCGCCGCGGCGGCCGTTCTTCCAGGCTGCGGGCCAGGCGCTCGGGCGTGGCGAAGTCGAGCTCGGCGTTGCGCCAGTGGACCGCGCGCAGGGACTCGAAGCGGTGCTCCTCGACCCGCGCCACCAGCTCCTCTTCCATCGGGCCCAACTCGGCGGTGGTGCCGAAGCTGCCGTCGTTCATGTGCCGGCCGGCCCGGCCGGCGATCTGGGCCACCTCGGCGGGACGCAGGCGGCGCGGCCGGCGGCCGTCGAACTTGACCAGGCGCGAGAAGGCGACGTGGTCGAGGCTGAGGTTCAGGCCCATGCCGATGGCGTCGGTGGCGACCAGATAGTCGACCTCGCCGGACTCGAACATCGCCACCTGGGCGTTGCGGGTGCGCGGGCTGAGCGCGCCGAGCACCACCGCCGTGCCGCCGCGCTGCCGGCGCAGCAGCTCGGCCAGCTCGTAGACCCGGGCGGCCGAGAAGGCGATCGCCGCCGAGCGCGGCGGCAGGCGGGTGATCTTGCGCGGGCCGCTGTAGCTCAGCGAGGAGAAGCGCGGCCGGGAGACGATGTCGGCCTCGCCGACCAGGGCGCGCAGCACCGGCCGGATGGTGTCGGCGCCGAGGAACATGGTCTCGGCCTCGCCGCGGGCGTGCAGCAGGCGGTCCGTGAAGACGTGGCCGCGCTCGGCGTCGGCGCAGAGCTGGATCTCGTCGACCGCCAGGAAGTCGACCGGCCGGTCGACCGGCATGGACTCCACCGTGCAGAGGAAGTAGCGCGCCCCCGGCGGCACGATCTTCTCCTCGCCGGTGACCAGGGCCACCTGGCGGGCGCCCTTGAGGCGGACCACCTTGTCGTAGTTCTCGCGGGCCAGCAGGCGCAGCGGGAAGCCCACCATGCCGCTGCGATAGCCGAGCATGCGCTCGATCGCGAGGTAGGTCTTGCCGGTGTTGGTCGGGCCGAGCAGCGCGGTGACCCGGGCCCGATCGCGTCCAGACATGCACCTAGGATCGGGTCGGAGTCGTCTGAATTCAAGCCTTT
Organism: Kiloniellales bacterium; assembly: GCA_028280455.1. Lineage (GTDB taxonomy): Bacteria > Pseudomonadota > Alphaproteobacteria > Kiloniellales > JAKSDN01 > JANQLT01. The sequence goes on along the minus strand of JANQLT010000053.1, from coordinate 2,141 downwards.
GCGGCGCGCGGCCCGGTCTCGACCAGGGGCACGAAGGCGACCGGCAGGACGCTGCGGTCCTCGACCCGGCCCTCGGCGTCCTTGACCAGCAGCCGCAGCTCCTGCTCGGGGCCCAGCTCGAACAGGGCCAATCCCCCCTCCAAACCGGCGCGCGCCCGGTTGCCGACCGGGATGACCAGGCGGCCGCCCGGCGCGAGCTGTTCGATCAGCGCCGGCGGCACCCGGGATTCCGCCGCCGCCGTGACCAGAATGGCGTCGTAGGGCGCGGCCGCCGGCCAGCCCTGCGAGCCGTCGCCTTGGTGGACCTCGACGGCGCCGTAGCCGAGCGCCTGCAGGCGCTCGCGCGCCGTGGCGGCCAGCCTCGGCAGGCACTCGACCGTATGGACCCTGGCGGCCAGCTCGGCCAGCACCGCCGCCTGGTAGCCGCAGCCGGTGCCGACCTCGAGCACCCGGTCCTCCGGTCCGATGGCCGCCAGCTCGGTCATGGCGGCGACGATGTAGGGCTGCGAGATGGTCTGGCCCTGGCCGATCGGCAGCGGCCGGTTCTCGTAGGCCCAGCGCTGCTCGCCCTCGGGCACGAAGCGGTGCCGCGGCACGGCGTCCAGCGCCGCCAGGACCCGCGGGCTCAGCGCCGCGAAACCGGTCCAGTCGGCGGTCTCGGCCACCTCCTCGATGATCGCCGCGAGCATGGCGTGGCGCGCGCGCTCGATCGTCCTCGCGTCGGCCGTCATCGCATCACCCGCAAAGCCCCAAGCTACGCGGCCCATAACCCGGCCGTGATCCCGGCGGCGCTGTCCTGCCGGCTCGTAGCCCTTGCAGGCTGTCATGAATATCACATATCAAGGCCGTCCGATTTCATGGAATGCCATTCGCCAGGCGCCCCCGCAGGGAGCCGCAAAGCCCGATGAGACAAGCGTCATGACCGAACAAACTCTGAGCTTCGAGGCCGAAGTCGCCCGGCTGCTCGACATCGTCGCCAACGCGCTCTACTCGAACCGCGAGATCTTCCTGCGCGAGCTGATCTCCAACGCCTCCGACGCCTGCGACCGCCTGCGCTACGAGTCCCTGACCAAGCCCGAGCTGGTGGCCGGCGACGGCGACTTCCAGGTGACCCTGTCGGTCGACGCCAAGGCGCCGAGCCTGACCATCGCCGACAACGGCATCGGCATGTCGCGCGAAGAGCTGGTCGGCAACCTCGGCACCATCGCGCGCTCCGGCACCGCGGCCTACGTCGACGCCCTCGAGAGCAAGGAGGAGGCGGCCGACCTGACCCAGATCGGCCAGTTCGGCGTCGGCTTCTACTCGGCCTTCATGGTCGCCGAGCAGGTCGAGGTCTACAGCCGGCGGGCCGGCGAGGAGACCGGCTGGCGCTGGTGCTCGGACGGCAAGGGCAGCTTCACCGTCGCCGAGAGCGAGGAGGCGCCGGCGCGCGGCACGCGCATCGTCGTGCGGCTCAAGAAGGACGCCAAGGAGTTCGTCCAGGCCGACCGGCTGCGCGAGATCGTGCGCACCTATTCCGACCACATCGCCATCCCGATCCGCTTGGAGGCGAGCGGCAACGGCGAAGCGGCGGAGACCCTGAACCAGGCCTCGGCGCTCTGGACGCGGCAGAAGTCGCAGATCAGCGACGAGCAGTACAAGGAGTTCTACCACCACGTCGGCCACGGCTTCGACGAGCCCTGGATGCGCCTGCATTTCAAGGCCGAGGGCGTGATCGAGTACACCGGCCTGATCTTCGTGCCCTCGGCCAAGCCCTTCGACCTCTTCGACCCGACCCGCAAGCACCGGGTCAAGCTCTACGTCAAGCGGGTCTTCATCACCGACGAGTGCGATGAGCTTCTGCCCTCCTACCTGCGCTTCCTGCGCGGCGTGATCGACAGCGAGGACCTGCCGCTCAACATCAGCCGCGAAGTGCTGCAGGACAACCCCCTGGTCCGCAAGATCAAGAGCGCGGTGGTCAAGCGGGTGCTGGCCGAGCTCAAGAAAAAGGCCGAGAAGGCGCCCGAGGACTACGCGCGCTTCTGGGACGAGTTCGGCCCGGTGCTCAAGGAGGGGCTCTACGAAGACCCCGACCAGAAGGACAAGATCCTGCCGCTATGCCGCTTCCATTCGACGGCTGGCGAGGAGCTGACCAGCCTCGC
>JANQLT010000052.1 GCA_028280455.1 Kiloniellales bacterium | reverse complement strand
CGGCCAGCCCTTCGGCATCGTCATGTCGGGCATCGGCGTGATCGCGCTGGCCGGCATCGTGGTCAACAACAACATCGTGCTGATCGACACCTACGACCGTCTGAAGCGCAGCACCCCGGATCCGGTCGAGGCCATCCTGCGCACCGGTGCCCAGCGCTTGCGCCCCGTGCTGCTCACCAGCATCACCACGATTCTCGGGCTGATGCCCATGGTGCTGGCCCTCAACATCGATTTCTTCGACCGCTCGATCGAGATGGGCGGCCCCTCGACCCAGTGGTGGCGCCAGCTTTCCACGGCCATCGTCTTCGGCCTGGGCTTCGCGACCGTCCTGACCCTGCTGGTGACGCCCTGCGCGCTCATGCTACGGGTCAATGTGGCGGCCTGGCGCCAGAAGCGGCGTCAGGGCGGCAAGCTGGAGACCGGCGGCCTGCCCCACGCGGCGGAGTAGCCTCCCGAGAAGCCGCGGGCGTCAGGTGAGGTCGTCGTCGCCCTCGCCGTTATCGCCGTTGTCGGCATCGCCGGTCTCTTCACTCAAGCGGTCCCGCCGGTGATAGCTGTGCCGGGCGTAGGGCAGGCTGGCGATGTAGGCGAGGCCGGTGACGCCGAGGGTCGCCCAGGGCGTGCTGATCAGGAAGGCGGCGAAGGCGCCGACACCCAGAAGGGCGAAGACCACGTGGCGCCCCGGCACCTTGATGCGCTTGAAGGCGAAGGTCGGGATGCGGCTCACCATCAGGCCGGCGACGACCGCCAGCATGAAGCCGTTGAGCCAGGGCGAGGCAAAGAAGCTCTGCTCGAATTGCAGCCCGAAGATCAGCGGCATCAGCGCCAGCCCGCCGCCGGCCGGCGCCGGCACGCCGACGAAGTAGTCCCGGGTCCAGGGCGGCATGGTCTCCTTCGAGTCGAGCGCCACGTTGAAGCGCGCCAGGCGGAGCCCGCAGCAGACCGCAAAGAGCAGCGAGATCGCCCAGCCCAGGCCGCCCAGCTCGTGCAGGCTCCACATGTAGACGACCACCGCCGGCGCCACCCCGAAGCAGACGAAGTCCGAGAGCGAGTCGAGCTCCGCGCCGAAGCGGCTGGTGGCCCCCAGAGCCCGGGCGATGCGCCCGTCCAGACCGTCGAGCACGGCCGCCACCACGATGGCGATCACCGCCCGGTCCCACTGGTCCTCGATCGCGAAACGCATGGCGGTCACCCCGGAGCAGAGGGCGAGGAGCGTGAGGCTGTTGGGGATCAGCCGATTGATCGACTGGGCGCCGAGGCGCCGCTTGGGCCGGCGCGCCATCAGCGCACCTCGCCGGCCCGCGCCGGCTCTTGCGAGCCCAGATCGGCCAGCACGGTCTCGCCGCCGATAGCCCGTTGTCCGACCACCACCAGGGGCGCCACGCCCGGCGGCAGAAAGACGTCGACCCGGCTGCCGAAACGGATCAGGCCGTAGCGCTCGCCGGCCCGCACGCTCTGGCCCGCCTCCAGCTCGCAGACGATGCGCCGCGCCACCAGCCCGGCGATCTGGATGAGCCCGAGGCGCTGGCCCGCCGCCGTCTCCAGGCCGACCAGCTGGCGCTCGTTCTCCTCGGAGGCCTTGTCCAGGGCCGCGTTCACGAACTTGCCGGGGCGGTAGGCCTCGGCGATCACCCGCCCGTCGACCGGCACCCGGTTGATGTGCACGTCGAAGACGTTGAGGAAGATGCTGATCCGGGTCAGGGCCTCCGCGCCCAGCTCGAGCTCTTCCGGCGGCACGACCTCGGCGATCTTCTGCACCCGGCCGTCGGCCGGGCTTACCACCAGGCCCGCGCCCAACGGCGTCACCCTGGGCGGATCGCGGAAGAAGAAGACGCACCAGGCGGTCGCCACCAGGCCGATCCAGAACAGCGGCGTCCAGACCAGCCCGAGCAGGACGGCGGCCAGCGCGAAGGCGCCGATAAACGGCCAGCCGGCGCGGTGGACCGGCACGATCACCGTGTCGAGCGCCGAGGCGCCTTGGTCGGACCTTGAAGTCATAGCAGCTGCAGCCCTCGCGGCTAAGGCGCTTGGTGATACCCGCAGGCGGCGGCAGAGATCAAGGTGCCGCTAGTTGGTGCTGGGGACCAGGAAGATCTGGCCGGGGAAGATCAGGTCGGGATCGATGATCTGGTCGGTGTTGGCCTGGAAGATCACGCTATAGCGCACGCCCTCGCCGTAGGTCCGGCGGGCGATGCGCCAGAGGCTGTTGCCCGGCTGCACGATGACGAAGCGGTCCTCGGGAAATCCGCCGGCGAGCTCGGCCCGGGAGAACAGGGTCGCGACCCGTGCCAGCACGTCGCCCGAGTCGTCGACCTGGTCGACCCGCAGCCGGTGCAGGCCGGAGGCGACCGGGCTGTCGGGCGCGAGCTGCCAGTAGCCATTGGCGTCGGCCACCACGGTGCCGAGCGGCGCCTCGTCGAGATAGACCACCACCCGCGCGCCGGGCTGGGCACGGCCGCTCACGATCACGAAGCCCTCGGCGTCGTAGTCCACCGCGTTCAGCAAGAGCGCCTGGTCGCGCAAGCCCGCGTCGGCGGGCTGCTGCAGGACCCGGCTCGCCGAGAGGCCGTCGCGCTGGGTCTCGACCGCCAGGGGCTGGGCCCCCGCGAGTTGAGATTCGTCGCCCGCCTCCACGCCGGCCACTGCCACGGCGGTTTCGGGCACCGAGACGATCACCAGGGTCTCCGAAAGCTGGACGCTGCCGTCCGGCATCAGCGCGCGCAGGCCGAGCTGGTGGTCGCCCGGCGCCAGGGGCCCGGCGAGGATCATTACCCAGTCGCCGGTCTCGTCGGCGGTGATGCGGGCGATCTCCTGCTCGTCGTCGAGCAGGATCACCGTGCTGCCGGGCTCGGCCTGGCCGGCGATCACCGCCTCGCCGCTCGGCTCGACCCGCACGATGTCGAAACGGGGCGCCTTGCCCGGCACCTCCCCGTCCGGCGGCAGGGCTGCGACCTGGCCGCCGCCGTCAGCCGCGCCGGAAACCGCTTCGACGCCTTCCTCGGTGGCGCGGACGACCTCCTGGATCTCGACCGTCTGGTCGCCGGCGCCTTCGATGGCCTCGCCCTGGCCTTCAGTCGTTGCCGTGGTTTCGGGCGCAGCCGTCCCTTCGGCGGAACTCGGGTCCTCGCCGCGGAGCCATAAGAACGCAACAACCACAACCACCGCTACGAGAACGGCGGCGCCTGCCAGCACCCCACGCTGCACGCTTGGGCTCCTCTCCGGTCTCCCGCGGCGACGGGCCGCGGGTACACCCCAGAAATATATACACTCTTCAGGGTAAACCGCCTGACCCGACGGCGCAATCCGGGCGTCGGCCGGCAGGCTCGCCTGCGGGCCCCCGGCGGAATTCCCCCCTGGGGGCTCTTTTCTTAACGCCGAGAATGGGTTACCAGCGAGCCCTTGGGACCCTCGGCCCAGCTTTCGTCCTACCAAGGGAGTGGCCCCGGAAATGGCCCGGATCGCCTCGCTTTGCGTCTATTGCGGCTCGTCCGACCGGGGCGACGCGCGTCACCGGGACGCCGCCGCCGCTCTCGGCCGGGCCGCCGCCGAGCGGGGAATCGGCATCGTTTTCGGCGGCGGTCACGTCGGCCTGATGGGCGTGGTGGCCGACGCGGCGCTCGCCGCCGGCGGCGAGGTGATCGGCATCATTCCGGAGCACCTGCAGGACCGCGAGCTCGGCCACGGCGGCCTCACCCGGCTCGAGGTGGTGGACTCCATGCACAGCCGCAAGGCGCGCATGTGCGCCCTGGCGGACGCCTTCTGCATCCTGCCCGGCGGCCTCGGCACCCTCGACGAGACCTTCGAGATCGTCACCTGGAAGCAGCTCCGCCTGCACGACAAGCCGGTCGTGGTGCTCAATCGGGACGGCTTCTGGGATCCGCTCCTCGCCCTGGTCGCGCACCAGGTGGCCGAGGGCTACGTCCGCCCCGAACACGCCGACTTCTTCCTGGTGGCCGAGACCGTCGAGGGCGTGTTCGAGGCCCTCGCCGCGGCGCCCGAGCCCAGCACGCCGGAGCGGCCGGGCCGGCTCTAGGCAACGTCCCGGCCACGCTGAACCCATCGTGATGCGCTCGCCCCTCAGGCAGCCTTGCCCGAACCTTGCGCAGTGGGGTCAGCTTGTTATTGTCCGGCCCGCGGCGCGGTCCGGCGGCCCGCCTGGGGCGGTCGCGTCGGGTTGGGATTCGGTTTCCTCAAGGAGTGCGGCGGATGGCCAAGATCACGGTCAAGACCCCGATCGTCGAGATCGACGGCGACGAGATGACCCGCATCATCTGGGCGATGATCAAGGAAAAGCTGATCCTGCCCTATCTCGACGTCGAGCTTCTGTACCACGACCTCTCGATCCAGAGCCGCGACGTGACCGACGACCAGATCACCGTCGACGCGGCCAACGCCATCAAAGAGCACGGCGTCGGCGTGAAGTGCGCCACCATCACGCCCGACGAGGCGCGGGTCGAGGAGTTCGGCCTGAAGAAGATGTGGCGCTCGCCCAACGGCACCATCCGCAACATCCTGGGCGGCACCGTCTTCCGCCAGCCGATCATCATGAAGAACGTGCCGCGCCTGGTGCCCGGCTGGACCGAGCCCATCGTGATCGGCCGCCATGCCTTCGGCGACCAGTACCGGGCGACCGACCTGCTGGTGCCGGGGCCGGGCAAGCTGACCCTCACCTTCAGCCCGGCCGACGGCGGCGAGCCCCAGGTCCACGACATCTTCGACTTTCCGGATAGCGGCGTGGCGCTCGGCATGTACAATCTGGACGAGTCGATCCGCGGCTTCGCCCGGGCCTGCCTGAACTACGGCCTGGGCCTCGGCTGGCCGGTCTACCTCTCGACCAAGAACACCATCCTCAAGGCCTACGACGGGCGCTTCAAGGACCTCTTCCAAGAGGTCTTCGATGCAGAGTTCAAGAAGGCCTTCGAAGCCAAGGGCATCACCTACGAGCACCGCCTGATCGACGACATGGTGGCGGCGGCGCTCAAGTGGTCGGGCGCCTTCGTCTGGGCCTGCAAGAACTACGACGGCGACGTCCAGTCCGACACCGTGGCCCAGGGCTTCGGCTCGCTCGGCCTGATGACCTCGGTGCTGATGACCCCGGACGGCAAGACCATTGAGGCCGAGGCCGCCCACGGCACGGTGACCCGTCACTACCGCCTGCACCAGCAGGGCAAGCCCACCTCGACCAACCCCATCGCCTCGATCTTCGCATGGACCCGGGGTCTGCACTTCCGCGGCACCTTCGACGAAACGCCTGACGTGGTGAAGTTTGCCCAGGACCTGGAGCAGGTCTGCATCGACACCGTGCAGTCCGGTTCCATGACCAAGGATCTGGCGCTGCTGATCGATCCGGATCAGCCCTGGATGACCACCGACGAGTTCATGGACAAGCTGGACGAAAATCTGCAAAAGGCCATGGGCTAGCACCTGCAGAAAGGTTGCCGGCGCCGGCCCGCCACCCTATCTGGAGCCCCTAGATGAAGCTTCTTCTCTCACTTCTCGCGATCGGAGTTCTTTCCATGGCCGCAGCAAGCAATGAGGCCGGCGCGCAGTCGGATCCCGAAAACGTCCTGGTCATGGAACTGAAGGACGGCACTGTCCGGATCGAGATGCTGCCGGATCTGGCGCCCAAGCACGTCGAGCAGATCAAGACGCTGACCCGCCAGGGCTTCTACGACGGCATCGTTTTTCACCGGGTGATCGACGGCTTCATGGCCCAGACCGGCGACCCGACGGGCACCGGGCGCGGCGGCTCCGAGCTGCCCGACCTGCCGGCGGAGTTCTCAGCCGAGCCCTTTGAACGCGGCGTCGTCGGCATGGCCCGCTCGCAGAATCCGAACAGCGGCAACAGCCAGTTCTTCATCACCTTCGCGCCGGCACGCTTCCTCGACAAGCAGTACACCGTCTGGGGCCGGGTGACCGAAGGCATGGAGTTCATCGACCTGATCAAGAAGGCGCCGCGCGGCGATCAAAGCGGCATGGTGCGCGATCCCGACAAGATCATCACCCTGCGCGTCGCCGCCGATATCAACTAGGGCCTGTTGAGATTCATTTCGCCGTCGTGGCGGGAGCAGATATGCGCCAGGGTTAGGAGCGGGCGGCGCCGTGGGGTGATCCCCCACAAGGCGTC
>JANQLT010000022.1 GCA_028280455.1 Kiloniellales bacterium | reverse complement strand
GGCCCGGTGCCGTGATTCCGCGTCAGCGGAAAACGCTCTACAGCAGGCCCAGCTCGCGCAGCTCGACCAGCATCTCCGGCGGCATCTCCGAGACGTCGCCCTCGACCGCGCCGAGGGCCTGCTCCAGGTCGGCCGGCGCGTCTTCCGGCGCCAGGTAGCGCCAGCCCTGGAAGGCGCGCCAGGGCTGGGGCCAGGTCGGCACCAGGTCCGGGGCGAGCCAGATCCGGGTGGCCGGCCGGCCCTCGGCGTCGGGCACCCGCTCGAAGGCGAGGATCCGCTGGCGGCAGCGGACCAGGCCGCGGATCACCCAGTAGATCGAGCCGCGGCCGACGATCTCCTCGCCCCGCCGCGGCATCATCCGGGTCTGGTGATAGACCCGGTCGCCGCGCCGGCGGTGGCCCTGCTGCCAGCGCCGCAGGCTCTCGATGGAGTCGCTGCCGACCGAGAGCTTGATCATGTGCAGCCCGGGTGCCGGCTCGGGCGCGGCGCGGCGACGCCGACTCACGCCCGGCCCATCATGGCTTGGCCGACCTTGGAGACCGGCGCCCGGCCGAGGGCTTCGGAGATGAAGCGCCCGGCCGCGGCCAGCGCCGCCAGGTCGACACCGGTCTCGATGCCCAGGCCGTCGAGCATGTAGAGCAGGTCCTCGCTCGCCAGGTTGCCGCTGGCGCCCTTGGCGTAGGGGCAGCCGCCGAGGCCGGACACCGCGCTGTCGACGATCGACACGCCGAGCTCGAGACAGGCCAGGACGTTGGCCAGCGCCTGGCCGTAGGTGTCGTGGAAATGCAGGGCCAGCCGCTCGACCGGCAGCTCGGCCGCGACGCCCTCGAGCATCGCGCGGGCCCGCGCCGGCGTGCCGACGCCAATGGTGTCGCCGAGCGAGATCTCGGCACAGCCGAGGTCGCGCAGCGCCTTGGCGACCCGTACCACGGCCTCGGGGGCGATCTCGCCCTCGTAGGGACAGCCGAGGACACAGGAGATGTAGCCGCGCAGGCGCAGCCCGTCGGCCCGCGCGGCCTCGGCGACCGGCGCGAAGCGCGCCAGGCTCTCGGCGATGGAGCAGTTGATGTTCTTCCGCGTGAAGCTCTCCGAGGCCGCCCCGAAGACCGCGATCTCCTCGGCGCCGGCCGCCTTGGCCGCTTCGTAGCCCTTCATGTTGGGCACCAGCACGGGGTAGCGGACGCCGGCCCGGCGGGTCACGGCCGTCAGCACCGCGGCCGAGTCGGCCATCTGCGGCACCCACTTGGGCGAGACGAAGGCGCCGGCCTCGACGACCGGCAGGCCGGCCTCGGCCAGCCGCTCGATCAAGGCCACCTTGACCTCGGTCGGCACCGCCTGCGGCTCGTTCTGCAAGCCGTCGCGCGGACCGACCTCGACCATCGTGACCCGGGCCGGCAGGGTCACGGCGCCGCGGGCTCCGAGTCGCCGACCCCCGACTCGCCAACCGTGAGCGCCATCAGCTCGCTGCCCTCCTCGACCAGGTCGCCGGCGTCGAAGTGAACGGCCTCGATGACCCCATCGGCGGGCGCCGAGACGGTGTGCTCCATCTTCATGGCCTCGAGGATGATCAGGGGCTCGCCGCGCTTCACGCGGGCGCCGGCATGGACCAGGACGTTGATCACCTTGCCCGGCATGGGCGCGGTCAGGGCGCCGCCGGCCACCGCCGCCTCGTCGGCCAGGGCCAGCGGATCCTGCAGCGCGAGCCGATAGACCCGGCCTTCGAACAAGACGCCGAAGGCGTCGCCGTCGCGCAGGCTCGCCGCCGCGACGCGACGCCCGTTCAGCTCGGCGACGACCCGCCCGTCGTCGAGCGCCGCCGCCCGGACGGCGATCCGGCGCTCTTCGAGCTCGGCCTCGTAACCGCCGTCCCGGTAGTGCAGCCGCAAGGCACGCTCGCGCTCGCCGTCGCGGAACAGCGCCTGGGTGTAGGTCTCGCCGTTGAGGCGCCAGCCGTCGGTCCGGTTCCAGGGCGAGTGCGGGTCGGCCGAGGCCGCGGCCCGCGCCGCCGCGTCGGCCGCGCGGCGCAGGATCTCGCCGAGCCCGGCCAGCACCAGGACCTCGTCGGGCGCCGCTTTCGGCTCGGCCGGCGCCGCGGCGCCGAGGCGCGCGATCAGCCCGGTGTCGAGGGCGGCCGCGCGGACCTCAGGCGCGGCGACCAGCCGGCGCAGGAAGCCCACGTTGGTCGTCACGCCGAGGACCTCGGTCGCGGCCAGCGCCACCTCCAGGCGCCGCAGCGCCGCGGCCCGATCGCGGTCCCAGACGATCAGCTTGGCGAGCATCGGGTCGTAGTGCGGGCTCACGACGTCGCCTTGGCGCACGCCGCTGTCGATGCGCAGGTGCCGGCTCGCCGGCGGGAAGCGCAGGTGCGCCAGGCGGCCGGTCGCCGGCAGGAAGTCGCGGTCCGGGTCCTCGGCATAGAGCCGGACCTCGACGGCGTGCCCCTCCAAGGTCAGCTCGCCCTGGCCGCAGGGCAGCGGCTCGCCGGCGGCGACCCGGAGCTGCCAGGCGACCAGGTCCTGGCCGGTGACCATCTCCGTCACCGGGTGCTCGACCTGCAGCCGGGTGTTCATCTCGATGAAGTAGAAGCTCTCGGCCGCGGCGACGAACTCGACCGTGCCGGCACCGCGGTAGCCGATGGCCCGGGCGGCGGCGACGGCCGCCTCGCCCATGGCCGCGCGCCGCGTCGCGTCGAGGCCGGGCGCCGGCGCTTCCTCGAGCACCTTCTGGTGGCGCCGCTGCAGGGAGCAGTCGCGCTCGAAGAGGTGGACCACGTTGCCCCGGCCGTCGGCGAAGACCTGCACCTCGATGTGCCGGGGCCGTTCGAGATAGCGCTCGATCAGCATCCGCTCGTCGCCGAAGCCGGCCTTGGCCTCGCGCCGGGCGGCGGCCAGCGCCGCGGCGAAGCCGTCCGGCGCCTCGACCACCCGCATGCCCTTGCCGCCGCCGCCGGCCGCGGCCTTGATCAGCACGGGATAGCCGATCTCCTCGGCCGCCGCGGCCAAGCGTTCGTCGCTCTGCTCGGCGCCGTGATAGCCGGGCACCAGGGGCACGCCGGCCTCGGCCATGATCGACTTGGCCCGGCTCTTGTCGCCCATGTCGCGGATCGCTTCGGGCGGCGGCCCGACGAAGACCAGCCCGGCGGCGGCGCAAGCCTCGGCGAAGTCGGCGTTCTCCGAAAGGAAGCCGTAGCCCGGGTGCACCGCCTCGGCGCCGCTGCGCCGCGCGGCTTCGATCACCGCCGCCTGGCTCAGGTAGCTCTCGGCGGCCGGCGCCGGGCCGAGCCGCAGCGCCTCGTCGGCTTCGGCGACGTGGGCGGCTTCGGCATCGGCATCGGAATAGACGGCGACCGTGCGCAGGCCCAGCGCGCGCGCGCTACGGATGACCCGGCGGGCGATCTCTCCTCGATTGGCGATCAGCAGGCTGCGGAACATGGACGGGACCCTATGGCTTCAGCATGGGGCCCCGGCGCCCGAAAGGGAAGAGGTTCCGACTTTGCCACAGTCGGGCCCTCCCCAAGGTCGCCGGCCAGGCGGCGGTGCTAGGCTCGGGCGGACACAACAGGGGGATGTCGCGCCATGGCGGAGCTGGACGAGCTGAGCAAACGGATCGAGCGCTTGGAGAGCACGAAGAGCAAGCGCTGGGGCGCCATCGCCCAGCAGCTCGTCTCGCCGTTGATCCTGCTGATCATCGGCTGGTGGCTGAACGGCCAGCTCGAGCAGTCGAAGCAGATCCTGCAGCGCGCCGAGCTCGACCTGCGGCGGATCTCGGCGGTCCAGGGCATGCTGGAGCAGCTCTTCAGCGGCAAGCCGGAGCAGGCCTTCATCACCGAACGGCTGATGAAGCGCATCGTCGAGCAGGAGCTGGCGGACGAGATCTCGCGGGTCGTGGCGCAGTACTACAAGGGCGAGCTGGAGCGCCTCGGCCAGGCGCCCGGCCGCATTTCCGAAGCCCAGGTCCGGGAGATCCGGCGGATCACCGAGCCGGCCAAGCGCCTGGCCGCCGACTCCGCCGCGGAGATCGCCAAGACCGCCGACGCCCAGAAGGCCTTCATCGTCGGCCGCTCGATCGCCATCGATTCGGCCGACGGCAAGGCGACCGCAATCGCCGCGGCCGAAGCGCTGCGCGCCAAGGGCTACGACGCCGCGGTCTGGTCGAGCCGCACGGGCTACTACGGCATCGTCGCCGGCCACCTGCCGATCGAGGAGGCGCTGGCCCTGAAGCGCAAAGCGGTGGCGGCCGGCGACGTCGAGCCCGACGCCTATCTGCACAGCGGCAGCCGCTTCCTCGAACAGGTCTGGCCTTAGCGGGTCAGGACGCCGGGGCGCCCTCGCCGTCCCCCAGATAGCGGAGCGCCATGTCGCGCAGGGTGACGATGCCGATCAGCTTGCCGCCTTCGGTCACCAGGCTGCGCGACAGGCCGACGCGGGCCAGCAGGCGCACCGCATACTTGATGTCCATCTCGGCATCGACGGTCAGCACCGGCTTCGACATGATCTCGTAGACCGCGGTGCGGTCCGGCGAGCGGTCGGCGCCGATCACCTTCTCGGCGATGTCGTGCACCACGACGATGCCGTACTCGTCGCCCTCGTGGCGCTTGTCGATCACCAGCGAGCTGACGTCATGGCGGCGCATCAGCGCGACCGCCTGGCTGACGGTGGCGAGGCCGTCGACCACCTGGGGGTCGGCGGTCATGACCGCGCGCACCGGGGTGAAGCTGCTCTGGCTCATATCTGATCCTCGATTTCACTTTCGATCGTCGCGCGCTGGGAGGCGAGCCCGACGGCGTCTTCGATGTCGAGCTGGAAGGCGATGCCCTGGCCCGGATCCTCGTCGAACTGACAGGTCCGCTCGATGGTCTCCAGGATCCGACGGCTCAGGTGCTGCTCGACCAGCAGCAGGACCACGTCGCGCAAGCCTTCCACCGTCAGGCCGAGGAAGGTCTTGGCCGGCTTGAGTCCTTCGCCGCGCGCGTTGGTGATCACCGTGCAACCCGTCGCCCCGGCCTCGCGCGCGGTCTGCACGACCCGATCGGTGAGGTCGTCGGTCACCAGGGCGACGATCAGCTTGAACTTCATGACGTGTTCCTCCCCGCGGGTGGACGCGACGGTCCGGCGCCGAGTCGCTGGGCGATCTGGGCATAGGCCATGACCGTCATCATGGGAAACAGACTGGCCAGGGCGATCAGGCCGAAGCCGTCGAGCAGCGGGCTGCGGCCGGGGATCGTGCTGGCGAGCCCCAAGCCGAGCGCCGTGACCAGCGGCACGGTCACGGTCGAGGTGGTGACGCCGCCGGAGTCGTAGGCCAGGGGCACGATCGTCTTGGGCGCGAAGAAAGTCTGCAGGATCACGATGGCATAGCCGACCATCATGTAGAACGCGAGCGGCGTGCCGGTGACGATGCGGAAGGCGCCCAGCGCGATGCTGGCCGCGACGCCGACGGCAACGGCGAGACGCAGCCCCCAGGCCGAGAGCGCACCGCCGGAGACCTGGGCCGCCTTCCGGCTGACGGCGATCAGCGAGGGCTCGGCCACGGTGGTGGCAAAGCCGATGGCGGCGCCGAAGACGTAGACCCAGGCATAGTCGAGCCAGTCGAGCCGGCCCGCGGCGAGGTCCGCCGCGTTGCCGACGAAGGCCGGGTCGGTGAGCTGCTGCGCCATCACCCGGCCGAGCGGGAAGAGCGCCGTCTCCAGGCCGACCAGGAACATGGCGAGGCCGACCACCATGTAGCAGAAGCCGAGCAGGACGCGCGGCAGGCCGGGGATCTTGCCGCGCAAGACCGCGACCTGGAACACCACCAGAATGGCGGCGATCGGCACGACGTCGAGGATCGTGCCGAGCAGGGTCTCGAGGATCGTGTCGATCCAGTCGGCGGCGGCCATCTCAGATCACCATGCCGTAGACCAGCACGAAGATGATCGGCGTCAGGCTGGCGAAGGCGATCAGGCCGAAGCCGTCGACCATCGGGTTGCGGCCTTTGAGAACGGTGGCTAGGCCGATGCCGAGCGCAGTGACCAGCGGCACCGTAACGGTCGAGGTGGTGACGCCGCCGGAGTCGTAGGCGACGCCGACGATCTCCTCCGGCGCGAAGCCGGTCAGGACCACGACGAGGATGTAGCCGCCGATGATGAACCACTGGATCGGCCAGCCCTTGAGGATGCGGAAGACGCCGAGCAGGACGGCGAAGCCGACCGACAGGGCGACCGTCAGTCGCAGGCCGAAGGCGTAGTTTTCGCGTGCCGCATCGGTCTCTTCGATGGCCCCGGCGTCGGCCGCGACCCTGGCCGCCTCGTCGGCCACGGCGATCAGCGCCGGCTCGGCCACCGTCGTGCCGAACCCGAGCGCGAAGGCGAAGACCAGAAGCCAGAACAGCACGCCCTTGCGGGCGAAGGACTCCGCCATCGATTCGCCGAGGGGGAAGATCCCCATGTCGAGGCCGCCGATGAAGAGCGTCAGGCCCAGGGCGACGAAGGCCAAGCCGACGAGGGTCTCAGCCAGGTTTGGAAAGGGCTGCTGCAGGATCGCGACCTGGAAGACCAGGATCACCAGGATGATCGGCGCCAGGTCGCGCAGGCTCTGCAGGCTCAGTCGCAGAAAGCCGAGGAGCGCGGCGAGCATGGCTAACGGGAGGCGGTTACCGAATCGAACAAGGGTATGAGCTTAGCAGGCGGAGGCCGCTGCCGGAATGGTCCGTCTCAAGAGCCCGAGCTCGGCGGCTGGATGACCTTGACCAGCTTGCTGTAGCCCTCGCTGCGGAAGTCGTCGAGCAGGGCGTCGACGTCGTCGCGGCTGGAGCCCACCGCCGCCAGCACCACCGAGCCGAGCTGCAGGCTCGCCTCGACGGTCTCCGGCACGACGGCCGCCGCTCCCTTCGCTTCCAGCGCCCGGCCATGCTCGAGGTCGCGCGAACGCACGTAGGAGGGCAAGTGCGGAAAGTCGTGCCGCAGCTCTTCGAGGGTACGAGTCGCCAGGGCCGGCCGATCGAGCGTGATCACCGCGGCGCTGGCCCGCTCGCAGCCGGCCGCCTCGAGCACCTCCAGTCGGCTGGCATCGCCGAAATAGACCGGCAGGTCGCCCTTGCGGCACTGCGCGACTCGGCCCGCATCCAGGTCGAGCGCGACATAGGGCACGCCCTGCGACGCCAGCATGCGCGCGACGGTCTGGCCGACCCGCCCGAAGCCGGCGATCACCACATGGCCGCTCAGGTCGCCCGCCATGGCCTCCAGCGCCTCGACCTCCTCGCTGACCCGCTCGGCCAGGGCCTCCGCCAGCTTGCCGCCGAGGTAGGCCGCGAAGGGCGTGGCCACCATGGTCAGGGCGACGATGGCCAGGACCACGGCGCCGACCGTCGGGTCGACGATCCCGAGGCTGAGGCCGAGCCCGATCAGCACGAAGCCGAACTCGCCGCCCTGGGACAGATAGAGGCCGCTGCGCACCGCCACGTCGTTGGGCAGGCCGAAGGCGCGGCAGAGGATGACGATGATGACGGCCTTCAACAACATCAGGCCGACCAGACCGGCCAAGACGTAGGTCAAGTACTGGGTGACGATCGAGAGGTCGATCGACATGCCGACGAACATGAAGAACAGACCGAGCAGCAGGCCCTTGAAGGGTCTGATGTCGGCCTCGACCTGATGGCGGTACTCCGTGCCGGAGAGCAGCAGGCCGGCCAGGAAGGCGCCCAAGGCCATGGAGACTCCGGCCAAGGTCATGGCATAGCCGACGCCGAGCACGACCAGCAGGGTCGAGGCGACGAAGAGCTCGGGGCTATGGGCCGAGGCGACGATGCGAAACAGCGGCCGCAGCAGCAGGCGGCCCAGCACCATGGTGACGACGATCGCCACCAGGGCTTTCAGGCCCGCCAAGCCCAGGGCGACGGCAATCGAGGCGTCCTGCTCGCCGAGCAGCGGCACCAGGGCGAGCAGCGGCACGATCGCCAAGTCCTGCAGCAGCAGCATCGAGAAGGTCACCCGGCCGAAGCGCGCCGCCAGCTCGCCGCGCTCGGTGAGGATCTGAATCACGAAGGCGGTCGAGGACAGCGCCAGGCCGCCGCTGATGACGATCGCCGCCTCGACGCTTAGGCCGAATAGATAGAACAGGCCGCCGAGGATCAGGGCGGTCACCACGACCTGCAGGCTGCCCAGGCCGAAGACGAAGCGCCGCAGGGCCTTCAAGCGCTCGATCGAAAGCTCCAGGCCGATCGTGAAGAGCAGGAAGACGATGCCGAACTCGGCGAAGACCTCGACATGGTGGGGATCGTTTATCAGGCCCAGCGCATGGGGCCCGACCAGGACGCCGGCCGCCAGGTAGCCGAGCACGGCACTGGAGCGGAGCATGCGCGCCACCGGCACGATGCAGACCGCGGCGACCAGGAAGATCAGCACCTCGTTCAGGAAGGTCAAATCGTGCATTAGGGATGCCCCCAGGCGTCTCGCCCGTCAGCCCGTCGGGCCGGATATAGATCCTAAGCTAAACGATTGGACGCCCGCAGGCCTATGGCCATTCGCAGGCTTCCCGCGATTTCTGGCCCGGCAAAGGGCCTCACTTCGCGACCCAGGACGGCTTGCGCTTCTCCAGGAAGGCCGCGACGCCGTCGCGAGCCTCGTCGCCGGCTCGGACCTCGGCGATTCGCGCCGCCGTCGCCTCGATCAGGGCCGGCTCGATCGGCCGGCCGACGACCTCGCGCACGAGCGCCTTGGCGGCCGCTTGGGATTGCGGGCCGCCGGCGAAGAGCGACGAGAGCAGCCGCTCCCCGGCCGCCGCCAGATCCTCGGGCGGCACGACCTCGTGCAGCAGACCGAGGGCCAGCGCCCGCTCGGCCGAGAAGCGCTCGCCGGTCAGGAAGTAGCGCCGGGCCGCCGACTCGCCGATCTTGGCGATCACGTAGGGGCTGATCACGGCCGGGATCAGGCCGAGCTTGACCTCCGAGAGGCTGAAGCGCGCGCTCTCCACGGCCAAGGCGATGTCGCAGCAGGCCACCAGGCCGACACCGCCGCCGAAGGCCGGGCCCTGGACCAGGGCCAGGGTCGGCTTGGGCAGCTCGTTCAGGGTCGCCATAAGCTTGGCGAGGGCCCGCGCGTCCGCCAGGTTCTCCTCGCGCCCGTAGCCGGCCATGCGCTGCATCCAGCCGAGGTCGGCGCCGGCCGAGAAGCTCTTGCCCTCGGCGGCGAGCACCACGGCGCGGACTCCCGGGTCGGCGCCGAGCGACTCCAGGGCCGCGGTCAGCTCGGCGATCAGCGCATCGTTGAAAGCGTTGTGGACCTCGGGGCGGTCGAGGGTCAGGCGCGCCACGCCGCGCGCGTCCTTTGTCTGCTTGAACAGGGCCTCCGCCACGGCGCCCCGCCCTACATCCGGAACACGCCGAAGCGCGGCGGCCCGATCGGCGCGTTGAGCGCCGCCGAGATGCCGAGGGCGAGGCATTGGCGGGTGTCCAGCGGATCGATCACGCCGTCGTCCCAGAGCCGGGCGCTGGCGTAGGTCGGATGACCCTGCGCTTCGTACTGCGCGCGGATCGGCGACTTGAAGGCTTCCTCCTCCTCATCGGGCCAGTCTTCGCCGCGCGCGGCCTTGGCGTCGCGCCGGATGGTCGCCAGCACGGTCGCCGCCTGCTCGCCGCCCATGACCGAGATGCGCGCGTTGGGCCACATCCACAGCAGGCGCGGCGAGTAGGCCCGGCCGCACATGCCGTAGTTGCCGGCGCCGAAGCTGCCGCCGATGATCGCCGTCAGCTTGGGCACCTGGGCGCAGGACACGGCGGTCACCATCTTGGCGCCGTCCTTGGCGATGCCGCCGGCTTCGTACTTCTTCCCGACCATGAAGCCGGCGATGTTCTGCAGGAACAGCAGCGGGATCCGGCGCTGGCAGCAGAGCTCGATGAAGTGCGCGCCCTTCAGCGCCGACTCCGAAAAGAGGATGCCGTTGTTGGCGACGATGCCGACCGGGTAGCCCATGAGGTGGGCGAAGCCGCAGACCAGCGTGGTGCCGTAGAGCGCCTTGAACTCGTCGAACTCGCTGCCGTCGACCAAGCGGGCGATGACCTCGCGCACCTCGTAGGGCTTGCGCAGGTCCTGCGGCACGATGCCGTAGATCTCTTCGGGATCGTAGAGCGGCTCGCGCGGCGCGGCCAAGGCCAGCTCGTGACTCTTGACCCGGTTGAGATGGCCGACGATGCGCCGGGCGATGGCCAGGGCGTGGCCGTCGTTGACCGCCATGTGGTCGGTCACGCCGGAGGCGCGGGCATGGACCTCGGCGCCGCCGAGCTCCTCGGGGCTCACCGACTCGCCGGTCGCCGCTTTCACCAGGGGCGGCCCGCCCAGGAAGATCGTGCCCTGCTCACGAACGATGATCGACTCGTCCGACATGGCCGGCACGTAGGCGCCGCCCGCCGTACAGGAGCCCATGACCACGGCGATCTGCGGAATGCCGGCCGCGGACATCTGCGCCTGGTTGAAGAAGATCCGGCCGAAGTGGTCGCGGTCCGGGAAGACCTTGTCCTGGTTCGGCAGGTTGGCGCCGCCGGAGTCGACGAGGTAGATGCAGGGCAAGGCGTTCTGCTGCGCGATCTCCTGCGCGCGCAGGTGCTTCTTGACGGTGATCGGGTAGTAGGTGCCGCCCTTCACCGTGGCGTCGTTGCAGACGATCATGCACTCGCGCCCGGCGACCCGGCCGATGCCGGTGATTAGGCCGCCGCAGGGCACCTCGTCGTCGTAGAGCGCTTCGCCGGCGAGCTGGGACAGCTCGAGGAAGGGCGAGCCGACGTCGAGCAGGGTCCGCACCCGCTCGCGCGGCAGCAGCTTGCCGCGGGCCAGGTGGCGCTGCCGCGCCTGCTCGCCGCCGCCTTCCTTGATCCGGGCCACCGTGTCGCGCAGCTCGGCCACCAAGGCCGTCATGGCCGCCTTGTTCTCGCGGAACTCGGCACTGCGCGGGTTGATCGAGGAGGAGAGCTGGGTCATTGGGTCTTTTTGGGGACTCGCTCGGCTGGCTCGGGCCATGATTGGCGGCCGGGCGCGGCCCGGCAAGAGAAAAGCAGCCCGCGCAAGCCGCAAGCCTTTGAATAGAGACATTTCTCGACTTGCGAACGGCGCGCGCCGACGCCTATGGTCGCGGCCGGGCGGAGGATCGCGGAGCAGCGGCATGCACAGTCTGGAGCGCATCGAACGGGCGGCCGAGATGGTGCATCGCCATGTCCTGCCGACGGCGCAGCACTGCTGGCCGCTGATCTGCGAGCGGGCCGGCACCGAGGTCTGGGTCAAGCACGAGAACCACACGCCGATCGGCGCCTTCAAGGTCCGCGGCGGCCTCACCTACCTGAGCGAGCTGCGCGAGCGCGAGCCCGGGGTGGCCGGCGTCATCACCGCGACCCGCGGCAACCACGGCCAGTCGATCGGCTTCGCCGCACGCAGCCTCGGCCTGCGCGCCGTGATCCTGGTGCCCCACGGCAACTCCGTGGAGAAGAACGCCGCCATGCGCGCCCTCGGCGTCGAGCTGATCGAGCACGGCAGCGACTTCCAGGAAGCGCGCGAGTACAGCGAGACCTTGGCCGCCAAGGAGGGCTTGCATCAGATCGGCCCGTTCCACGAGAACCTGGTGCTCGGCGTCGCCTCCTATCCGCTGGAGCTGTTCCGGGCGGTGCCGGACCTGGACACAGTCTACGTGCCGATCGGCATGGGCTCCGGCATCTGCGCGACGATCACCGTGCGCGACGCTCTCGGCCTGGCGACCAAGGTGGTCGGCGTGGTCGCCGAGAACGCGCCGATGTACGCCCTCTCCTTCGAGCAGAAGCAGGCGGTCTCGACCAATTCATCGGACACCTTCGCCGACGGCCTGGCCTGCCGCATCCCCGACCCGGAGGCCCTGGCGATCATCCTCGAGGGCGCGGAACGGATCGTCACGGTCAGCGAAGCCGAGATGCGTGCGGCCATGCGCGCCTACTACGCCGACTGCCACAACCTCGTCGAAGGCGCCGGCGCCGCGCCCCTGGCCGCGCTGCTCAAGGAGAAGCAGCAGATGGCCGGCAAGAAGGTCGCCGTCGTCGCCTCGGGCGGCAACATCGACCGCGATCTCTACTTGGACATCCTCGGCGGCCAGGACTGAGCCGCCTCGATCACCAGCCGCCGCTCGCCAGCCACTGGTCGATCTCGTCGAGCCGGTCGTGGCCCCAGAAGGGCTCGCCGTCGACCCGCATAAAGGGCGAGCCGAAGACGCCGGCGGCCAAGGCGTGATCGACCTCCTTGCGCAGGCGGTCCTTGACCGCCGGGTCTTTGACGGCGGCGATCACCGCGTCGCGGTCCAGGCCCTGCGCGGCGGCGATGTCGGCGACCGCCGAGGCGCCGCTGATGTCGCGCCCCTCGCCCCAGGCGGCGTCGAACAGCGCCTTGGCGAGGGCGTTCGCCTTCGCCTTGTCCTGGTCGGCCAGCCAATAGACGGCGCGCGAGGCATTGACCGAGAGAAAGGGAAAGGGGCTCGGCACCTTCAGCGGCACACCGAGCCGGCGCGCGGCCCGCGGCAGGTCGTGGCGCGTGTAGTCGCCCTTCAGGGGGATGTGGGGCAGCGGGCCCATGCCCGTGGTCTTGAAGACGATGCCCAGCAGAAAGGGCCGCCAGTCGACCGCGCGGCCGTGCTTGGCGCCGATCTCGTCGATCCTTTGCGCCGCCAGGTAGCCGTAGGGACTCGAGAAGTCGAACCAGAACTCGATCGCGTCGGACATCGCCGCAGCCCTCTGATGCATCGCCAAAACCGGGGGCCAATTTAGAGACGATTTGCCCCCTTTGGTCGAGGGCCCGGTCGAGGGCCCGGGCGCGTCAAGGCTCGGCCTTATGGGCGAGGATCCAGTCGGCGGCGGCCGCCAGATCCTCGACCAGCGCCGCCGGCGGGGGCGCTATGCGCCCCTCGTCGCCGGCGCGGTACTTGCCGCTACGCACGAGAAGACCGCGGATGCCCAGGGCCTGCGCGCCGCCGACGTCGGACTCGACGTCGTCGCCGACCATCACCGCCTGCGCCGGGTCGCAGCCGAGACTGCTCAAGGCCGCCCGGAAGAAGTCCGGCGAGGGCTTGCCGAGCAGCGTCGCCTCCCGGCCCGATGCGAACTCCAGGGCCGCCACGAAGGGACCGGCATCGAGACTGAGGGCCCGGTCCGCATCCTCGAAGCTGCGGTTGCGCGCCAGGGCGAGGAAGGCGGCGCCCGCGTCGAGCGCGCGGAAGGCGCCGTTCAGCGCCGCGTAGGTGAAGCCCGCGCCGGCGTCGCCGAGCACAACGGCGGCGGCCTCGCCGGCTTGGCCCTCGGCGCGCGGGACGCCCTCGAAGTCCTCCTCGAGCGCCGGATGCACCAGGAGGTGGGCGCGAAGGCCCTCCGCCGCCAAGCGCGCCCGCGCCGCCACCGCCGGCATGAAGAGCTCATCGGCCGTCACCGCCAGGCCCATCGCGGCGAGCTTGTCGAGCAGGGCCCGGCGCGGCGTGCGGGTGGTGTTGGTGATGAAGCGCAGGCCGAGCCCGGCGGCCCGCAGCCGTGCGATCGCCTCCGGCGCGCCCGGCAGCGGCCCCTCGCCGACATAGACGACACCGCCGAGGTCGAGCAGGACAGCGGCGGTCATCGCGGCGCGCCTAGCCCTCGGCAGCGATCTGCCGGCTGATCACGAGACGCTGGATATCCGAAGTGCCTTCGTAGATCTGGCAGACCCGCACGTCGCGGTAGATCCGCTCGACCGGGAAGTCGGCGAGATAGCCGTAGCCGCCGTGGACCTGGATCGCCGCCGAGCAGACCGCCTCGGCCATCTCCGAGGCGAAGAGCTTGGCCATGGCGGCCTCCTTGAGGCAGGGCCGGCCGTCGTCGCGCAGGGCTGCGGCATGCAGGACCATCAGCTCCGCGGCCTGCAGCTTGGTCGCCATGTCGGCGAGCCGGAAGCCCACCGCCTGGTGCTCGACGATCGGCTTGCCGAAGGACTTGCGCTCCTTGGCGTAGGCCAGCGCCGCCTCGAAGGCCGCGCGCGCCATGCCGACGGATTGCGCGGCGATGCCGATGCGGCCGCCTTCCAGGTTGGAGAGCGCGATCCGGTAGCCCTCGCCCTCCTCGCCCAGCATCAGGTCCGGCGTCAGGCGGCAATCCTCGAGCCTGATCTGACAGGTGTCGCTGGCGCGCTGGCCGAGCTTCTTCTCGACGCTGGCGACCTGGAAGCCCGCGTTGTCGGTCGGCACGATGAAGGCCGAGATGCCCTTCTTGCCCCGCGCCGGGTCGGTCACCGCGAAGACGATCGCCAGCTCGGCGTTCTGGCCGGTCGAGATGAACTGCTTGACGCCGTTCAGGACGTAATGATTGCCGTCGCGCACGGCGCGGGTCTTGATCGCCGAGGCGTCGGAGCCCGCCTCCGGCTCGGTCAGGGCGAAGGCCGCGAGCGCTTCGCCGCGCGCCATCGGCCGCAGGAAGCGCTCCTTCTGCTCGCTCGAGCCGAAGCGCAGGACCGGCATGCAGCCGACCGAGTTGTGCACGCTCATGATGGTCGAGCAGGAGCCGTCGCCGGCGGCGATCTCGATCATGGCGAGCGCATAGGCGACGTGGTCGGCGCCGGCGCCGTCCAGCTCGGGCGGCACCAGCATGCCCATGAAGCCGAGCTCGCCCATGGCGGCAATGGCCTCGCGCGGAAAACGCGCCTCCCGGTCCCAGTCGGCCGCGTGGGGCGCCAGTTGCTCGCGGGCGAACTGCCGCGCGGTATCGCGGATCAGGACCTGCTCTTCGCTCAGGCCCACGCTCATTCCGCGGCCGCCAGGCTGTCCGGCGGCGGGAAGCTGGTCTTGAAGGTGAAGGCCTCGGGGCTCGGTCCCAGCTCGGCCAAGCGGTCGAGCCGCGCCATGGCCTCGGCCACGTCGGGGCGGTGCCCCGCCGGCACCCACCAGAGCGCGAGATAGGGCCGCTCCAGAGCTTCGAACCATTCCGCGCGCCGCACGACGAACTTGCTGTGCGCCGTCCGGTAGGCGAAGCCGGCGAGCGCCTCGACGCTTTGCCAAACCGACAGGTTGATGATCAGGCGCGGGTCATCGCTGACTTGGATGTCCGTGGCATTGCCGCTGTCGCTCTGCAGGCGCCAGACGAAGCCCGGCGAGCGCTCGGCCAGCGCGTTGATGCGATCGAGGTTGGCCATGAAATCGGCGAGCCGGGGGCTGTCCAGAGCGGCCACCGCGCGCCCGATGTTGACCTGCGCCAGCTCGAAGGCGGAGCTCTCTTCGCTCACCAGGGCAGCTCCCCGCCGTCGTAGTTGAAGAAGCGGCCGCTGTCCGTCGGCTTGAGGCGCAGGAACAGGGCATGAAGCGCCTTGGCGCTGTCCGGCGGCGCGAGCGGCGCCTCGGGGCCACCCATGTCGGTGCTGACCCAACCGGGATGCACCGAGACGACCGCGATGCCGCGCGGCTTGAGGTCGACGGCCAGGGTGCAGGTCAGCTTGTTCAGCGCCGCCTTGGAGCTGCGGTAGATGTAGTTGCCGCCGCTCTCGGTGCGGGCGATCGAGCCCATCAGGCTGGAGATGTTGACGATCAGCTTGCGCTCGCTGGCTTCGACGTGGTCGGCGAAGCGCTCCACCAGGCGCAGGGGTGCAAGCGTGTTGACCTTCAGCGTCTCGAGCCAGAGGTCGTAGTCGGTCTCGCCGAAGCCGGCGCGCCCGCCGAGCTGGCCGGCGTTGTTGATCAGGATGTCGATCGGCTCGTCGCTCAGCTCGCGTGCCAGGCTGGCCACGCGCAGGCCGTCCGTCACGTCGGCCCGGTGCACGCTGACCCGGCCCTCGATCTCCTTCAAGCTCTTGGCCTTGTCGGGCTGCCGGCAGACGGCGTGGACGCTCCAGCCGTCGGCGACGAACAGCCGGACCAGCTCCAACCCGATCCCTCGATTGGCGCCTGTTATGAGAACCGTGGGCATGGCTGCTCCGCTCGCTTCTGGTCAGGCGCCGCGCGGCGCCGAGAGGTGACAAGGCCGACCCGCCCCCGGCGCTCGACGATCACTGAGCCGCCGCTGCGGCGCCGAGCTGCTCACCGGGCATGATGTTGAAAGGGTAGCCGACACCCTGCTCCGCGTCGATCCAGTAGAGGCCCTGGTCCATTTCCCCCACCAGGTTGCAGCGCTCCGCCTCGCCGGCGATCTCGCTGCAGACCCGGCCGTCGGCCTCGATCCGCCAGCGGCCGCGGCGCGGCGGCGCGCCCTCCGCGGCCAGCAGGGTCTCGCCGCCGACGGCGAAGTACTGCCGGTAGGCGGTGCCCTCCTCGCCCCAGCCGCCATGCACCGTGTTGCCGGCGATGGCCTGCTCGACCGCCGCGGCCGGCAAGCTGTCGGGGCCGGCCAGCCAATTCCAGACCAGCGCCCCGGCCAGTAGGAGCGGCACGACGATCACGATCGGCGCGATGGCCTGCCAGGTGACGACTTTCTTCTTCGGCCGCAAGGCTGCCTCACCCGCGCCAGTCGTCCGGCTCGCCGGCGGCGAGCCAGCGGGCGTAGGCGGCCTGCGCGGCCTCGCCCGGCGGATAGAGGCCCAGCACGGGCTCGCCTTGCGCGACGCGCATCTGGGCGAAACGCTCGTAGCGTTCCTGCTCCGGCGCGTCGGCGGCGATCTCGGCGGCCAGCGCCCGCGGCACGACCACCGCGCCGTCCTCGTCCGCCACCACGACATCGCCGGGGAAGACCGCCACGCCGCCGCAGCCGACCGGCAGCTGGCAGTCGATGTAGTGCAGCCCGGCGATCGAGGGCGGCGCGGCGACGCCGCTGCAGAAGACCGGCAGGCCGACGTCGCGCAGCTCGGCGACATCGCGCATCGGCCCGTCGCTGACCACGCCGGCGCAGCCGCGCGCCTTGAGCCGCGCCGCCAGGATGTCGCCCAGGGTGGCGCAGCCCTGCTCGCCGCGGGCGTCGATCACGGCGACCGCGCCGGCCGGGAAGGCCTCGATGGCCTCGCGCAGGGAGCCGGCCCGGGCGTAGCTCTCGCGGGTCGAGATGTCCTCGCGCATCGGCAGGAAGCGCAGCGTGTAGGCCTCGCCCGCGACCCGCGGCGTGCCGGCGAACAGCGGCCGCGTCCCGGCGATCCAGCTCCGCCGGATGCCCCGCTTGATGAGCTGCATCGTCAAGGTCGCCGTCGAGATCTCGGCGAGTTGGTCCACTATGTCAGCAGCCAAGGAAACGGTTTCGCTCATCGGATCAATTGAACCTCTACACCCAGGTCCAGAGACGCCCAGGCTCGATCTGCGGTCAGGGCCGGCAAGCTCATCGCTGCCGCCAGCGCGAGACAGGCGCGATCGCCAAGCGACAGGCCGGCGCGACGAGTCCTGCCCCGCAGCGCGCCCGCGCCGTAAGCATGCTCGCCATCGAACGGCACCACGCGAAGGCGCAGGCTGTCGATGACAAATCGAATGCTGCGATCCGGCATCTGCCTGTCCGACAGGCGTGTGGCAACCTCGGCTATGTTCACCGCCGACGCAAGCGCGCCCGGCAGTTCCCGGCTGACCCGATCCGCGCCGGCCTCCCGCAGGATCAGCGCCAAGATCGCCGAGGAGTCGAAAACCAAGCTAGTCCCCCTCTTCCCCTTCGGCGGCCGCCTCTCGACGGCGCTCGGCGATCAGCTCGTCGACCAGGCTCACGCCCTCGGGCACGTAGCGCCGGGCCAAAGCCTGGACTCGACCGATCGCGACGTCTTTGGGCACGATCCGCAGCTCCTGATCGGCCAGCTCGAGCTGAACGTCGTCGCCCTCCTGCAGGCCCAAAGCCTCGAGATGTTGCCTGGGTATCGTTACCCGGCCGGCGGGACCGATCTTCGCCCAGGCCCAAGCCGCCGCAGCGCCGCCGCCCGGCGCCGGCTCGTCGAGCTTGGAGCGCTTGATCACGTTCTGCACCTGCTGGTAGCGGATACCCAGGAAGCGACGGATGGCGGCTCTTTCATAGCCCTCCCGATAGAGCGCCCTGATCTTGGCGGCATTGGTCGGCAGGCCTTCGACGATCCGCGCCATGCGTTCGCTCACCGGCAGGGTCTCGGATGATGCCATGGCAAGATACCCGGAATCCCAAGGCAAATGGTTACTCTTTGGGTATAATACCCAAATTCATGGGTACTGTCAATCCGGCCGGGAAGCGCCCCTCACGCCGTCTCCTCGAAGAGCTCGCGGCCGATCAGCCAGCGGCGGATCTCCGAGGTGCCGGCGCCGATCTCGTAGAGCTTGGCGTCGCGCAGCAGGCGGCCGGTCGGCGAGTCGTTGATGTAGCCCATGCCGCCCAGGCACTGGATCGCCTCCAGCGCCATCCAGGTCGCCTTCTCGGCGGCGTAGAGGATCGCGCCGGCGGCGTCCTTGCGGGCCGTCTCCTGGCGGTCGCAGGCCTTGGCCACGGCGTAGATGTAGGCCTTGGTCGCGTTCATGGTGGTGTACATGTCGGCGAGCTTGCCCTGCATGAGCTGGAAGCTGCCGATCGACTCGCCGAACTGCTTGCGCTCATGAAGGTAGGGCACGACCACGTCCATGCAGGCCTGCATGATGCCGGTCGGCCCGGCGGCCAGCACGACCCGCTCGTAGTCCAGGCCGCTCATCAGCACCTTGACGCCCTTGTTGAGCGGGCCGAGCAGGTTCTCCTCGGGCACCTCGCAGTCCTGGAAGACCAGCTCGCAGGTGGTCGAGCCGCGCATGCCCAGCTTGTCGAGCTTCTGGGCCGTGGAGAAGCCGGTGAAGCCCTTCTCGATCACGAAGGCCGAGATGCCGCGCGGCCCGGCGTCGGGATCGGTCTTGGCGTAGACCACCAGCAGGTCCGCCTCCGGGCCGTTGGTGATCCACATCTTCGAGCCGTTGAGGACGTAGCGGTCGCCCTTCTTCTCGGCCCGGGTTCGCATGCCGACCACGTCGGAGCCGGCGCCGGGCTCGCTCATGGCCAGGGCGCCGACGTGCTCGCCGGAGATCAGCTTGGGCAGGTAGCGGCGCTTCTGCTCCTCGCTGCCGTTGCGCCGGAGCTGGTTGACGCAGAGGTTCGAGTGGGCGCCGTAGCTCAGGCCGACGCTGGCCGAGGCGCGGCTGATCTCCTCCATAGCCACGCAGTGCTCCAGGTAGCCCATGCCGGCGCCGCCGTGCTCCTCCTCGACCGTGACGCCGAGCAGGCCGAGCGCGCCCAGGCGCGGCCAGAGCTCGCGCGGGAAGCGGTCGCTGCGGTCGATCTCCTCCGCCAGGGGCGCGATCTCCTCCGAGGCGAAGGACATGACCGTGTCGCGCAGCATGTCGGCGGTCTCGCCGAGGTCGAAGTTCAGCGATGGCAATTGGTTCGGGATCATGGGCCATTGTCTCCTATAATCGGGCCGCCGTCAGCGCGGATCGGGGGCCTCGGACGCCGCGCGGCGGAAAGCGGTCGATCGTGGCTGAACCGCTCCGGGAGGACGACCATGACCCTGTTCCGCCTCTGGCTCGCCGCCGCCCTGCTGTTCTCGCTGGTCCTGGCCGCCTGCGCCACGGCGCCGATCACCGGCCGCCGCCAGCTCGTGCTGGTCTCCGACGGCCAGGCCGCCCAGATGGGCATCAACGCCTACCAGCAGATCAAGACCGAGACGCAGGTCTCCCGCGACCGCCGCATGACCCGGGTCGTCCAGCGGGTCGGCAAGCGGATCGCCGCGGTCAGCGGCCAGCCGAACCTGCCCTGGGAGTTCACCCTGTTCCGCGACCTGAACCCCAACGCCTTCGCCCTGCCGGGCGGCAAGGTCGGGGTCAACGAGGGGCTCTTCAAGGTGGTCAAGGACGAGCACCAGCTCGCCGCCGTCATGGCCCACGAGGTCGCCCACGTGCTGGCCCGGCACAGCGCCGAGCGGGTCAGCCAGCAGGTCCTGGTGCAGGCCGGCCTGGCCGGCGCGCAGGCCATGGGCGGCCCGGAGTCGCAGCAGTGGATGGGCCTGGCCGCCCAGGCGGCGACCCTCGGCATCATCCTGCCCTACTCCCGCACGCAAGAATCCGAGGCCGACGAGATCGGCCTGACCTACATGGCCCGGGCCGGCTACGACCCGCGCGCCGCGGTCGAGGTCTGGCGCAACTTCAACGCCATCGGCGGCTCGCGGCCGCCGGAGTTCCTGTCCACCCATCCCGCACCGGCCTCGCGCATCCAGAACATCCAGGCCAAGCTGCCGGGCCCGCTGCAGATCTATCTCAACAACCCGAACAAGGTGAACTAGCAGGCTGCCGAGAAAGCACCACCGGCCACTCTTACCCTTCGACAAGCTCAGGGTAAGGGTGAGCAATGTCAGAGCTTCACCTCACCCTGAGCCTGACGAAGGGTGACTTCCGCCAGATGCACCGGGCTGTTTCAGCAGCCTCTTAGTCCTCTTCGACGTCGGCGCGGCCGTCGATCCGCATGATGGTCTGCAGGCCCTTGGCGCAGAGCTTGGCCTGGCCGTCCTTGTGCGCCGTCACCTCGAGGTCGCAGAGCGTCAGGGTCCGGCCCGGCCGGATCACCCGGCCCAGCGCGGTCAGCCGCTCGCCGTCGGCCGGCGCGATCAGGTTGACCTTGTACTCGACCGTGAGCACGGCCGACTCCGCCGGGAACAGGCTGAAGGCCGCGTAGCCGCCGGCCGAGTCCGCGATCGTGCTGGTCACGCCGGCGTGGAAGAAGCCGTGCTGCTGCGACAGGTCCTGGCGAAAGGGCAGCTCGATCTCGACCTCGCCCGGCTCGACCCGGGTCAGGCTGGCGCCGATCAGGCCCATGATGCCCTGGCGCCCGAAGCTGAGCCGGACACGCGCCTCGTAGTCCCGGTTCGCCGGCTTGAAGTCGGTCATTCGTCGCCCGCCGCCTTCGGCAAGTCCGCAGGGGCGCCGTCCAGCTCCGCCAGCCGGGCTCGGCAGCCGGCCGCCACGCTGTCCAGGTGGCCGATGGCCGCGACCACGTCCTGGCGCTTCTGCTCCAGGTCCGAGCGCTTGGCGGCGATCCGCTGCAGCAGGGTCTCGAGCTGGCCGCGCTCGCCGGGCGGCTCGTCGTAGAGATCGATGATCTCGGCGATCTCCTTGAGGCTGAAGCCCAGGCGCTTGCCGCGCAGGATCAGGTTGAGCCGGACCCGGTCGCGCGGCCGGTAGATGCGCTGCTGGCCGTCGCGCAGCGGCGCGATCAGGCCCTGGTCCTCGTAGAAGCGGATGGTCCGCGGCGTGACCCCGAAGGCCTTGGCCAGCTCGGAGATCTGATAGGTCCTCGGCATGACTCCTGATACTTTACCTTTACGTAAAGGTAAAGCCGAATTCCGAACCGCAGGTGCGCTCCATCGACTTCAGCCCCGGCAGCGAGAGCCCGCGTTAAGCCGACGACCTAAATCAGCTCGTCGTCCCGCGAGTCGGTCTCGCCGTAACGGCTCAGGATGGCCGGCTTGGTGCCTTCGTAGAGCTTGGCGAAGCCCTTGCTGACCTCTTCGTTGGCCTGCTCGAAGAGGCTGTTGCCGGCCAGGTCGCTCTCGACGATGAAGGGCCCGAAGTTCTCGACCTCGAAGACCCAGAGCGCCTGGGCGATGCCCAGGTCCTCCAGCCAGTGGACGGCGGCGACGCGCTTGATGCCGCGGCCGAGCAGCGCGCCGGTGCCGTAGCCGACCGTGGTCCAGTAGACCGCGCCGGCCGGCACGAAGATCTTGCGGTAGACCTCGCCGCTCATGCCGCCCTTGCCGATGATCACCTTGCAGCCGGACAGGGCGAACCAGCGCTCGAGCCAGGGCGCGAAGCGGAAGGAGGCGGTGGCGGTCACCGCGCCGATGCGATAGCTGCCGTCCGCCGCCGCGCTGGCGGCCGGCGAGCAGTGGAAGTTGACGTTGCTGAGCGCGGCGATGTCGACCGGCGGCGCCACGCCCTCGCCGACGATGCGCTTATAGACGCCCTCGCGGCCGGTGTAGAGCCTGCCGTCGAGATAGACGACGGTGCCGATCTCGAGGCCGGCGACGTCCTCCGGCGCGACCGGCGCTTTCAGCCGGACTGTCTTGACCGCTCGGCCTGGACTGGCCATTCGACTCCCTCCCGCCGCCTGTAGGGCGTGAACCAGCGCGGATCCGTCCGCTCCTCGATGCCGCCGTCGTCCGAAACCCGCGCGCAGGCCCGCCGCGAGGAGAGACAGAAGGTGTGCACGCTCATCGGCAGGCCGCCGGTGTGCGTGTAGCCGACCTCGACGTGGCAATCGACGACCATCGAGGAGCCGACGAAGCCCATGGCGCCCATGCCGATCGAGTTGCCGAGCGCCTGCAGCTCCAGCTCGAGCGCGGCGATCTTCGGGTCCGGGTTGCGGTCGCCGACGACGCGCAAGCAAGCCGCCTGCTTGCCGAGGCTCATGGCGGTGTCCTTGGAGCCGCCCAGGCCGACGCCGACGATGGCCGGCTGGCAGGCCAGGCCGCGCTTGCCGAAGGCGATCAGGGTGTCGAGGAAGAAGCGCTTGATGCCCTCGATGCCATCGCCGGGGAAGAGCATGCGGTAGTCCGTGCCGAACAGGCCGCCCTTGTGCACCGTCGTCAGCTCGACCCAGTCGCCGTCGGGCTCGTAGGAGAACTCGATCTCCGGCGCGTTGATGCCGACGTTGTTGTTGTGGTCGGTGCGCCAGAGCGGGTGCACGCGGTTCGGGCGCAGAGGCACCTCGTAGGTCGCCGCCGCCGTCGCCCGCCTGAGCGCGGCTTCCAGCGCCACCGGCCCGCCCTCGATCCGCGCCTCGTTGCCGATCTTGACGAACCAGCGCGGCAGGCCGGTGTCGGCGCACATGGCCCGGCGGTCTTCCTTGGCCGCCTCGTAGTTCTCCAGCATGGCCTGCAGCACGAAGGCCGAGAGGTCGCCGCTCTCGCGCTCGGCCATGGCCTTGATGCCGCCGAGGTAGTCCTCGGGAATCTCGATCGCCGCCTTGGCCATCAGCCGCGTCGCGGCCTGTTCGATGCTCGCTATGGGAATCATGGCTTCCGTCCTACTGCGCCGCCACGGGCGGCACGCCCGCTTCGTCCTCGATCAGCGACTCGCCCGGCTTGACGATGCTGAAGTCGACCGGCTCGAGGGCAACCTCGAGCCCGCCGTCGCCCTGCCGCACCAGCGTGAAACGCGAGCTCGCCAGGTCGCCCGCCTCCGGGAAGTCCTCGCGGAAGTGCGCGCCCCTCGAGTTCTCGCGCGCCAGGGCGGCCTGGGCGATCACCCGGCTGACCTCGATCTGGCTGCGCAGGTTCAGCCAGTCCTGCCAGGTCAGATTGAAGACCGGGTCGCTGTCGGCCAGGCCGCAGTCCAGCAGCTCGGCCTCCAGGGCGTCTAGCCCGGCAAGCCCGCGCCGCAGGCCCTCGGCCGTCCGCAGCACGCCGACCTCGTCCCACATCAGGTCCAGGACCCGCTCGCGCAGGCCGTTGAGGTCGCCGGCCGGCCGCTCGAAGGGATGGCGCGCCCGCGCGACCTCGGCCTCGAGCAGCGCCTCGTCCGGCGCCCGCAGCGCGCCCTCGCCCGCGACCCAGGCGGCCATGGCGTCGCCGGCGATGCCGCCGAACACGGTCGAGTTGGCGACGCCGTTGCCGCCCAGGCGGTTGGCGCCGTGCACGCCGCCGGCGTCCTCGCCGGCGATGAACAGGCCGGGCAGCGCCGAGCGGCAGTCCGGCTCGAAGACCAGGCCGCCCATCAGATAGTGCGCCGTCGGCACCACCTCGACCCGGCCGCCGGCCAGGTCGAAGCCGCAGTCGGCGCAGCGCTCGACCATGCCCGGGAACTGCGCCCGCACCTCGTCCTCGCCCAGGTGCTTCATCTCGATGTAGAGGCCGCCGCTCGGCGTGGTCAGGCCCTTGCGGATCTCGGCGGCCATGGCGCGGCTGACGATGTCGCGGGTCGCCCGCTCGCCGCGCGGGTCGACCTCTAGCATGAAGCGCCCGCCCTCGCCGTTCAGCAGGTAGCCGCCGGCCCCGCGCAGCCCTTCTTCGAGCACCGTGCCGGTCATCCGCGTCTCGCTGCCGGCCAGCAGGCCGGTGGGATGGAACTGCACCATCTCCATGTCGCGCAGCGGCAGGCCGAGGCGCAGCCCCATGGCCAGGCCGTCGCAGCTCTTGTCGCCGGAGGGCGTGTGGTAGCGGTACATGGTCGGCCCGCCGCCGGTCGCCAGCAGCACCGCCTTGGCCTGCACGAAGCGGAAGGCGCCGCTGCGCATGTCGACCAGCAGCACGCCGGACAGCGCATCGCCCCCGGGCGTCGGGATCAGGGCCAGTGCCCGCTGCTCCTCCAGGCGCCGGACCGGCCGGGCCCAGACCTGCTCCATCAGCCGGTTGATGATCTCGATGCCGGTCAGGTCGCCCTTGTGCACCGTGCGGTCGAAGGACTGCCCGGCGAAGGCCTTGTGGTGCAGGCTGCCGTCGGGATTGCGGTCGAAGAAGCAGCCGACCTCGTTCTCCAGCTCCTGCACCCGCTCGATGGCCGTCTCGACCAGGGTCCAGGCCAGGTCCTGGCGCGGCAGCCACTTGCCTCCGATGATGGTGTCCATGAAGTGGCGCTCGACGGAATCGCCCGGCGCCAGCGCCACGTTGTAGCCGCCCTGCACCATGCGCGTGCAGCCGCTCTTGCCGAGCAGCCCCTTGACCGCGACGGCGACGTCGAGGTCGGGGTTCGCCTGGCAGGCATGCAGCGCGGCGAAGAGGCCGGCGCCGCCGCTGCCGAGGATCAGGATATCGGTTTCGAGCCGTTCCACCGCCGCCTCATCGGGCGTTGAACAGGAAGGCCAGCGCGACCAGCGCCGAGGCGCCGCTGGCCAGCGCGATCAGGGTCTTCTGCCAGTCCCGCCAGGGCAGCAGCTCCAGCGCCAGCAGCCGCAAGCCGCCGGTCATGTGCAGAGCCAG
>JANQLT010000199.1 GCA_028280455.1 Kiloniellales bacterium | reverse complement strand
CCGCTCCCCCTCCCGGCCACCCACGGCAGTATCCTATTGGGTGGCCGGGAGGGGGAGCGGGCCGGTGCCGTGATTCCGCGTGAGCGGAAAACGCTCTAGATCGGTCCTGCTCGTGGACTACGGCGTCGGCAACCTGCTGAGCGTCCGGCGCGCCCTGGAGGCTTGCGGCGGCGAGGTCACGCTGAGCGGCGCGCCCGCGGACGTCGAGGCCGCCGAGCGCCTGGTGGTGCCCGGCGTCGGCGCCTTCGGCAACTGCGTCTCTGCGCTCGAGCGCTTCGGGCTGATCGAGCCGATCAAGGCCTTCGCGGCCTCCGGTCGGCCGCTGCTCGGTATCTGCGTCGGCATGCAGATGCTGCTCGACCATAGCGAGGAGTTCGGCCGGCACCCCGGCCTCGGCCTGTTGCCGGGGCGCGTGGCGGCGATCCCGGCGCAGGACCTGGAAGGCCGGCCGCAGAAGATCCCGCATATCGGCTGGGCCGCGCTGGAGATGCCGAACGGCGGCGCGGCGCGCCAGGGCACGATCCTGCAGGATCTGAGCGACGGCGAAGAGGTCTACTTCGTTCACTCCTTCGCCGCGCAGCCGGCCGATGCGACGCACGGCCTGTCCTATTGCCGCTACGGCGGCCACGAGATCGCCGCGGCGATCGGCCGCGACGCGATCTTCGGCTGCCAGTTCCACCCCGAGAAGAGCGGCCCCACGGGCTTGCGGGTTCTCTCGCGCTTTCTCTCCCTGTAGCCGGGACATCAGGAGCGATAAAGAGCTCATGAAGATCATCTATCGCCGGGAAGAAGAGTACCGGCCGGTCGACGTCGCCGCGATGCGGCCCAAGGACTCCTATCGGCAGGTGGTCGAGCGCCGGAACTACCCGGTCGAGCGCCTGATCGCCGAGCATGGCCGCATCCCCGCGGATTTCCTGACGGAGCGGGCCTGTCCGACCTGCGGCAGCCGCCACGCCGTGCTCGAGCTGGAGAAGGAGAGCCTGGCGCTGGTCCGCTGCAGCGACTGCGGCCTGGTCTACGTCAATCCGATCTTCAACGAGGCGCACTACAAGGAGATCTACCAGGCCAAGGACTACCAGGAGATGGTCCGCGATCTGGGCGAGGCCAGCCACGACTATCGCGTCGAGCGCTTCGGCAAGGAGCGCGTCGAGATCATGTCCGGCTACCTGGCCGACTCGGCCGACGGCGCGCCGCGCTACCTCGACGTCGGCTGCAGCACCGGCTTCGTGGTCGAGGCCGCTCGCGACGCGGGCTGGCGGGCCCAGGGCGTCGATCTCAACCCCTCGGCCATCGCCTTCGGCCAGGGCCGGGGCCTCGATCTGCAGCAGGGCGCGCTGGACGATCTCGCCTTCGAGCCCGCGAGCTTCGATGCCGTCTCGCTGTTCGACGTGCTGGAGCACCTGGTCGACCCGGCCGAGATCCTGCGCCAGGCCATCGACCTCTTGAAGCCGGGCGGCATCCTCTTCCTCTATGTCCCGAACTACGACAGCGCCTCGCGTCTGCTGCTCGGCAAGAACGCGGTCTTCATCTGGCCGACGCACCATCTGACCTACTACACCGTGGCGACCCTGGGCGATCTCCTGCGCCGCCACGGCTTGGCCGTCGAGTTCACGGCGACCGAGGGCCTCGACCTGATCGATTACATCTGGTGGCAGCGAGAGATGGAGAACCGGGACGTCTCCGCGCTGGAGCCGATCGCCGACAAGCTGCAGTTCTTCATCAACGCCGGTGCCTACGGCAAGAACCTGCGCATGATCGGGCGCAAGGCGTGAGCGCTTTGCCGGACAGCCTAGGAACCCGAAACAAGGTGCAAGAGCGACTCGACAAGCGCGATTGGCGCTTCATCCTCGGCGTGCCGAACTTCGCCAACTACGAGTCGAGCGCGGCCCTGGTCGCCGTGCCGCGCGACGGCGGCGCCTGCCGCTACGTCTGCATCGGCGAGGACCGGCTGACCCGCGACAAGCACAGCTACACCTTCCCGCTGCGCTCCATCGCCTACTGCCTCGACGCCATGGGGCTCGACGACCTGGCCGAGGTCGATGCGATCTACAGCGACTACGCCCGGGTGCCGCGCTGGCTCAACAGCGGCCCGGCCTACCGCAAGCTGGAGCACGATTACCTCAAGGCCAAGCTCGACTACCCGCTCGAGTGGATCCGCGTGGTCGATCACCACGACGCCCATGCCGCGAGCTGCTACCACCCGAGCGGCTTCGAGGAGGCGGCGGTCCTGATCGTCGACGGCATGGGCAGCGCCCTGGAGACCCAGAGCCTCTATCACGGCAAGGGCCGCGAGCTTCGCCTGCTGGAGCGCGGCCACGGCTGGGGCATCGGCAAGCTCTACTCCATCGTCACCGGCCAGGTCCTGCCCTACGGCCCCGAGAAAGGCTTCGGCAAGGTCATGGGCCTGGCGCCCTACGGCGCCGAGCAGCCGGGGCCGGTGCTGGCTTTCGAGGTGCGCGACGAGGGCCTGACCACCGACTACTCGGCCTTCTACTCGCGCCAGCCGGTCTCCCGGCTGCTGGCCGAGGGCCTGCGCCGCTGCGAGGACCGCAAGGCGGTGCTGGACCCCTACTTCGCCCGCGCCGCCTTCGACGTGCAGAGCGAGTGCGAGCGCCAGCTCGTCCGCATGGCGCGCCATGCCCACGAGCAGACCGGCTGCACCAAGCTCTGCCTGGCCGGCGGCGTGATTCTCAACGGCCGCGCCAACCACGTGATCCTCGAGGAGACGCCGATCGAGGACATCTGGATGCCGCCCTGCGTCAGCGATACCGGCGTGCCCTTCGGGCTGGCGCTCTGGGGCGCCTTCCAGGGCGAGCCGGAGTCGCCGGCGCGGCTCAGCGTCGCCATGCCGCACGCCTACACCGGCCGCGACCACGGCGACGCCGAGCTGTTCGAGACCCTGGCGCGCTACGGCGTCGGCCATCGCGAGACCTCGGCCGAGGAGGTCGCCGGCATGATCGTCGAAGGCAAGGTCGTGGCCTGGTTCGACGGCGCCTCGGAGTACGGGCCGCGGGCGCTCGGCCATCGCAGCATCCTGGCCGACCCGCGCCGCGAGGACATGAAGGAGGTCCTCAACAGCGGCGTGAAGTTCCGCGAGGCCTATCGGCCCTACGCGCCGAGCGTGCTGGAGGAGCACGCCCGGGACTGGTTCGACCTGCAGGCGGCCTCGCCCTTCATGCTGCAGGTCTGCACGGTGGCCGCCGACAAGCGCGATCAAGTGCCGGCCATCACCCATGTCGATGGCACCGCCCGCATCCAGGAGGTCTCGCGCGACCACAGTCCCCGCTACTGGGCGCTGATTGAGGCCTTCCGCGCGGCGACCGGCGTGCCCCTGCTGCTCAACACCTCCTTCAACGTCAACCGCGAGCCGATCGTCGAGACCGCGCTCGACGCCATGATCTGCGCCTTCCGCACCAAGATCGACGTGCTGGTCTTCAACGGCCATATCCTGGTCGACTGCGACGACTATCGCGATCCGGCCCTGCCGCAGCGCATGACCGACGACCGCGCCAAGGCCGACGCCGAGGCCTACCGCGGCCACTGTGCGCGCTTCCTGACCGGCTACGACGAGGCCGAGCGCGACGCCTACCTGGAGCGCGAGAACGAGGCGGCCCGCTGGTACATCGCCCGGGCGGCGCAGTACGAGGCCGACAAGTTCGTCCTGGAGCACCGCGACAAGCGGCTGCTGGTCTGCGGCACGGCCGGCCACAGCCAGGTGCTCTACGAGTACCTGCCGGGCTTCGCGCAGCTCGAGGTGACGGCCTGCGTCGCGCTCGACCTCGGCCCGGCGGAGCCCGGGATCTGGCCGCCAGCCTGGCCCCGGACCAGCCTGGACGCGGTCGACTGGTCGGCGGTCGACGCGGTCCTGGTCTCGACCCACGAGTACCAGGAGGAGGCGCTGCGCCTGCTGGCCAGCGCGGGGGGCGCGGCTGGCGCGACGCCGGTCGCGCTCTACGACAGCGCCATGGACAGCCTCTACTTCACGCTGCCGGAGCAGGCCTTGCGCCTGCACGATCTCGGGCGCGCCGCGCGCCGGGCGGAGACGATCGAGGCCATCGACGAGGTGGCGACCGCCGCGACGGCGGCGGGCGGCAACAAGCTGGCCGAGCGCTACGGCTTCGTCATGAACTACCACTTCGTGCGGCCGGCCCGGGGCGCGCCCTTCGAGGGCCAGATCGGCATCACGCCGGAGGACCTGCGGACACAGGCCCGCGCCCTGGCGGACAACTTCGCCTTCGTCACCGCCTCCGAGCTGGCCGATCCCGAGGCCTCGCTCGACGAATCGAGCGCCCTGATCACCTTCGACGACGGCTTGAAGGACGTCATCGACTACGCCGCGCCGGTGCTGCGCGAGTTCGGCATCCGGGCGACGATCTTCCTGCCGACCCTGCCCTATGGCGAAGGGCGGGTGATCCAAACCCACAAGCGCCAGCTCATCATGGGCAAGCTGGGCCCCGAGGCCTTCCGCCGGCGCTTCTACGAGCGCCTCGACGGCCAGGACTTCGAGCGCGAGGACCCCGCGCGCATCGGCATCGCGAACGCCTATCGCTACGACAACGAAGAGGTCAGGCAGTTCAAGCTCGACCTCAACTACTGCATCCCCTACGCGGTGCTCGATCCGCTCCTCGACGCCCTCTTCGAAGAGCTCTTCGGCGAGGAGCGGGCGGTGATCGACCAGCTCTACATGTCGCGCGACGACCTCCTGCGGCTGCAGGACGTCGGCTGGGAGATCGGCGGCCATGGCCACCGCCACTACGTCATGAGCCGCCTCGACCCGGAACAGCAGCGCCGGGACATCGAAAGCAGCCGCGATTGCATCGCCGAGCTCTTCGAGCGGCCGCCGAGCAGCTTCGCCTATCCCTTCGGCGGCAAAGGCACCTTCGACGAGGTGACGGTGACGGCCTTGCGCGAGTCCGGCTTCACCAACGCCTACACGGTCGGCCGCGACATCGTCAGGCCGGCGGACCTGGAAGCGGCCTACCGGATTCCCCGCTTCGACAACCAGGATCTCTTCGACAAAGAGAACCGCCTGCGCCACGAGAGTCTCGAGGTCCTCTCGACCGGCGACTGAGGCCGCCGGCCCTAGCCCGGCCGTACGTCGTGCCCGGCGAGCGCGACCAGCGCTTCCAGCAGGTAGTAGTCGCCCCAGACCGTGGCGCCGTCGCGGCCCTCGTGGCGGCGGTAGTAGGCGCAGCCGCGCGCCAGCAGGCCGTCCTCGTCGGGTGACGTGAGCGCTGCCACCAGCGTCCTGGCGGCGGTCGGGATGTCGGCCTCCGCTTCCGTGACGTCCAAGCCCCAGGCCCGGGCGCGCAGCAGGCCGGCGAGCACGATGGCGGCGGCGGAGCTGTCACGGGAGTCGCGGTCGGCCCCGCTGGCGAGCAGATCCCAGAAAGGCAGGCCGTCGGGCGGCAGCTTGCGGTGCCAATAGCCGTAGGCCCGGCGGGCCGCCTCCAGGAAGCGGGCCTCGCCCGAGAAGTGGGCGGCCTGCAGGAAGCCGTGGACGGCCCAAGCCTGCGCCCGCGCCCAGCAGCTCGGGCCCTCGACACCTTCGTTCTTGCCGCAGGCGATCAGCGCGCCGTCTTCAGGATCGAAATCGGCGAGCTCCCAGACCCAGCCGTCGGGCCGCAGCAGGCAGTCGAGCGAGCCGCTTGCATGGTCGACCGCCGTTTCGCGAAAGCGCGGCTCGCCGGTCTCCGCATGGGCCCACCAGAGCAGGCTCAGGTTCATCATCACGTCGATCTTGGTCGTGACCGTCGGCCGGCCGAAGCGGGCGGCCCGCTCCGGGTAGGTGAGGGTGATGAGGCGGGCCGGGTCGCAGCGAAAGTCGCAGAGCCGGCGCGCCGCCCGCAGCGCGGTCTCGCGATAGGCCGGCTCGCCGGTCAGGCGATATCCCCAGACATGACTGTAGAAGAACAGGAACCCGAGGTCGTAGTTGGCGGCGGGGTCGTCGATGCGTGGCGCCAGCGCCCGGCAGAGGCGCTCGGCCGCCTCCCGGAAGGCGGGCTCCGCCGTCGCGCGCCAAGCCAGCCAGAAGAGGCCGGCCCAGAAGCCGTCGCTCCAGCGCTCGATCGGGCTCGCTTGCCAGCGCCCGGCCTCGCTGTAGAGCGGCAGGCCGACATCCTCGCGGGCCAGGAAGCCCAGGAGCTTCGGGCGGACTCGCTCGGCGATGATCGCGCCGGCGTGCGATTGCAGGGTCTCGTCTTCTGCCATGACGCCGGGAAGTCTAAGGCGCTGGCCCGGCTCAAGGAAACGGCGCAGCGGGAGGCCGCCCCGTGACCCGGGTCCATGTCCTGACGCCGGGCTTCACCACGCCGAACGGCCGCGCCTTCCTCTTCCCGCTGCTGGTCCACCGCCGCGCCCTGCGCGAGGCCGGCGTCAGCTTCGCGCTCTTCAAGTCGGATGCGAACCGGGCGGCGCTCTGCGACTGCGACGTGCTGATCGTCGACAGCAAGTACTACAGTGCCCGCTGGGTCGCCGAGACGCCGGCCGTGCTCGACGCCCTGGCCGACCTCGCCGAGCGCTCGGCCAAGCTCTTCTACTTCGACATCACCGACAGCAGCGGCTGGGACCACGCCCGCGCCCTGCCGCTGGTCACGGCCTACTTCAAGAACCAGCTCCTGCGCGACCGCAGCCTCTATCTGAAGCCGATGAAGGGCCACCGGCTCTATGCCGACCACTATCATCGGACCGAAGGAGTCGAGGACGAGGACGGCGCGGTCTCGGAGCCGGTGTCCGACCCGGCGCTGCTCGACAAGCTTCAGGTCGGCTGGAACTCTGGCCTGGCCGACTATTCCCTGATGGGCCCGTCCCGCTCGGCGCTCTACGGCCGCTTGCCGATGCGGTGGCTGCTGCGCCATTCGGCGGCCTTCGCCGATCCCGACGCGGTGCGCGCGCTCGACGTGGTCTGCCGCATCGGCAGCGACTACAAGCGGCAGACCGTCGCCTGGCAGCGCAAGGCCATGGCGCTGAGGCTCGTGCGCTGGACATCCACCGACAAGCTGTCGCGCGCCGCCTACCTGGAAGAGATGGGCCGCGCCAAGATCGTCGTCTCGCCCTTCGGCCTCGGCGAGATCACCCTGCGCGACTTCGAGATCTTCATGGCCGGCGCCTTGGCCCTGAAGCCTTCCATGGCGCACATGGAGACCTGGCCCGACCTGTTCCGCGACGACGAGACCATCGTCGCCCATGCCTGGGACCTGAGCGACCTGGAGGAGACGATCGAGACCCTGCTGGCGGAGCCGGCCCGTCGCCTGGAGATCGCCGGCCATGCCCAGGACCTCTACCGCCGGCACACCGTCGGCAAGCAGGCGGCGGGGCTTTTCGTCGGCCAGGTCCTGAGGATCCTCGCCGCCGGCAGCCGCCGGCCCCCGAGCGGCGAGAGCAACGAGAACAGCGAGGGTGCGGCGTGACTCGGCCTTCCTTGCGCCTGCGCTACGACCCGAAGGGCGCGCTGCCGCCGGCGCCCGAGGCGGTCTTCGCCGACGGCCGTCTCGGGCTCTGGGGCGAGACCTTGCACCCGCCCCTGCGCCGCCACGAGCGCGACGGCCGGCAGATCGTCCTGGCCGGCGACCCGATCGCCGCCGACCGCCGGGACGATGCCGCGGTCCTCGCGGCCTACGACGGCGCGGCCGACGACGCCGCCTTCCTGCGCGGCCTCAACGGCTCCTTCCTGGTCTTCCTCTACGACCCGGCGAGCGGCGAGCTGGTCATCGGCAACGACCGCTTCGCCTCCCTGGCCTTCTACTACACGGACGTCGCCGGCCGTTTCGAGGCCTCGAGCAGCACCTTGCGGCTGGCCCGGGCGCGCCGCGCCGCCGGCCTCGCCAAGCTCGACCGCGAGGCCGTCTTCGAGTTCCTCGCCCTGCGCCGCCTGCTCGGCGAGAAGAGCTTCGATCCCGGCGTGCGCTACCTGCGCTCGGCCGCGCTGCTGCGCGTCGGCCCGGGCGCGCCGGAACCGCAGATCGAGACCTACTGGCAGCCCGACTATGCCAAGCCGGCACCGAGCGGCACGGCCCTGGTGGCCGCGCTGGCCGACGGCCTGCATCGGGCCGTCGCCATGCACCGC
This sequence comes from Kiloniellales bacterium, assembly GCA_028280455.1. GTDB lineage: Bacteria > Pseudomonadota > Alphaproteobacteria > Kiloniellales > JAKSDN01 > JANQLT01. Next base: position 11,040 of record JANQLT010000199.1, on the reverse strand, counting down.
TCGGACCGCCAGCGCTTCGGCCTGCTGCTGAGCGGCGGCCTGGATTCCCGGGCGCTGCTCGCCGCCGGCCGGCCGATGCCCTGCGTGACCACCGCGCTGAGCCGCAACAACGAGGTCGCCGTCGCGGCCGAGGTGGCGGCGGCGGCCGGCGCGACGCACGCGTTCCTGGAACGCCCCGCGAAACTCCACGAGGAGACGCTCGCCGAAGCCGTGTTCCTGACCGGCGGCATGCAGGTCTACACGGAGTGCCAGTTCCTCGGCTACGAGCAGGCGCTGGCGCCGATCGCCGACTGCTGGCTGATCGGCCTCGGCCTGGACATCTTCTTCGGCGGGCTCTACCTGCCCAAGGAGCCGGTCAGCTACTTCGGCAGGCCGGCGCTGCACCACCGCTTGCTGCCCCTGGGCGACGACCTGGCCGGCGCCTACATCGGCGGCGTCAAGTACCGGCTGCGCAGCGCCGATCCCTTCGCCGTCGTCCGCCCGGCCCTGCGCGAGACCCTGATGGACAGCCTGCGGGCCTCGGTCGAGGCGATCCTGGCGCGCGGCCGGGCGCTCGGCGCGTCGGGCACCGACCTCTGGGAGTACATGCATCTGCACAACCTCTCGCGGCACTACTCCTTCCCGATGATGGCCTCGATCCGGCGCTTCGCCGCCTGCCGCGCGCCGGCCCTGGAGAACGGCCTGTTCGACCTGGCCATCGCCATGACGCCCGAGCAGAAGCTCGACGGCACGCCCTACCAGCAGGCCATCGCTCGGCTCGCGCCGGCGCTGATGCAGGTCCGCAATGCCAACACCAACCTGCCCGCCGGCCTCTCGCTGCGCCGCCAGACGGCGCAGAAAGCCCTGGCGATGCTGCGCAATCGCCTGTTCGGCTCGGCCTATCCGCAGAGCCCGGGCTGGCGGGAGCGCTCCTGGCCGAGCCCCAAGGCGGCCCTCGAGGCGCAGCCGCGGCTTATCGAACTGGCGCGCGCGCTGCCGCGCTCCGAGCGCCTGGCTTCGCTCGAGCTCTTCGAGCCGGCGGCGCTCGAGCAGGCTCTGCAGGACCACCTCGCCGGGCGCCGCGACCAGGCGATCCTGCTGAACCTGCTTCTGACCATCGATACCGCCCTGGCCGATCGGCCGGGCGCCGCAGGGCTTCAAGCCACCGCTTAAGCGGCGAGCGGCTCCAAAGCCGCCGAGGCGAACTCGCCCTTGGCTTCGAGGGCGCGCAGCCAGGCCTCGATCATCGCCAGATGCGCCAGCACCGGCACGCCCGGGTGGCGCTCGCTCTCCCTGAAATCCTCCACGAGCTTGCGCAGCCGCTTCAGGTCCGTGAAGCCGGCCAGCCCGCTGCTGGGCGAGGTCATGTAGTCGAGGTAGCGCCCGAGGCCGGCCTCGTCCTGCAGCCACTCGGCGAGCGGCAGGACCAGGCCGACCTTGCGGCGGTCGACCAGCTCGCTCGGCAGCCACTTGCGGGCGACCTGCTTGAGCAGCGGCTTGGTCTCGCCGCCCGGGATCCGCAGGTTGCGGGGCAGCCGGTTGAGCAGCCGGGCCAGCGGCAGGTGGGTGAAGGGCACGCGGGCCTCGACCGAGGCGGCCATGGCCATCTTGTCCTGGCGCATCAGCAGCGAGCCCAGGTAGGCGCTCTGGTCCGACGCCAGCATGCGGTCGCGGAAGTCGCTGAAGCGCGCCGCCGCCGCCTCGCGCGGGCCGGCACGCGGCACCAGGTCCGGGAAGGCCTCCTGCAGGGCCACCAGGTCGAAATAGATGGAGGCGGTGATCGCCGCGTCGCGGCCGGCGTAGCGCCGGATGCCGCGGTAGCGCGCCAGCAGCGGCCAGAGCGGGCCGGGCACCAGCTTGGCCAGGAGCCCGTAGCGCCGGACCCGCCGCCAATCGCCATAGCGGAAGTAGCCGCCGAAGAACTCGTCGGCGCCCTCGCCGGTCAGCACCACCTTGTCCGTCTCGGCGACGCGGTCGCAGAGCAGCATCAGCAGCGGGCAGGCGAAGTGCGCGATCGGCCCCTCCATGTGCGCGGCCGCGCGGGGCAGGGCGTCGGCGTAGTCCTGGGCCGTCAGCGGCACCTCGCTGTGCTGCGGCTGGTAGCGCGAGACCACCATGTCGCGATAGGGCCCCTCGTCCTGCGGCAGATCGCCGAGGCTCACGCCGTAGGTGCGCAGGCCCTTGGGGCTGCGCTGCGAGGCCAGGGCGACGACGACGCTGGAGTCGACGCCGCCGGAAAGCTGCACGGCATAGCCGACGTCGCTCAGCAGGTGTTCCTCGACCGAGCGCTCGAGGGCCGCCTCGATGGCCGCCAGCGCCTCGGCCTCGCCCAAGGTCTCATCGGGCTGCAGGCTGTCGAGCGGATCGCAGAAGCGCCGCTCGGCATAGCGGCCGTCGCTCAGCGAGACCTCGGCGAGCGTGCCGCCGGGCAGCAGCTCGATGCCCTTGAGGTTGCTCAGGCGCCCGCCGCCGAAGCGGTAAAGCAGCAGCTCGGCCATGGCCGCGGGATCGACCTCGCTGCCGACCAGCCGGCGCAAGGGGCGCATCTCGCTGGCGAAGGCGGTCAGCGCGCCGCGCCGCGCCACGTAGAGCGGCTTGATGCCGAAGGGGTCGCGGGCCGCGATCGCGACCTGCCGTACGCGGTCCGTGATGACCAGAGCGTACATGCCTTCGAGGCGGTCCAGTAGAGCCTCGCCCCAGGCCTTGTAGCCCTCGAGGATCACCTCGGTATCGCTGCTGCCCCGGAAGGCGACGCCTTCCTGAGCCAGGCGCTCGCGCAGCGCCCGGTAATTGTAGATCTCGCCATTGAAAATGATTGCATATCGGCCGCTGGAATCGGCCATCGGCTGGTCCGAGCGGGGCTCCGGGTCGAGGATCGCCAGGCGCCGGAAAACCAGGGCCGCGCCGGACTCGGCGAGGCGTCCGCCGGAGTCGGGGCCGCGGTGATGCAGGTCGCGCTCGATGGCGGCGAGCAGCGGCTCGGCGAAATCTCGTCCAGGCTCGAACAGGGCCGCCAGCCCGCACATCCGCTCCGCTCCCCGATCTCTCCGGCCGGCCGAAAGAATTCTCTTGCCTGGTCAACGAGATAGCAGCTGTCGGCGGTGGCGGCAATGGGCTCTTTCCGCGGCGCGCGAAAGGGCCTCCGGGGGCGTCGATCGGCTGCCTCGCCGGCCGGGTTTCGACCATAGCTGTGACAATTGCGGGACGGCGCCGTTTGCTACTCGGCGCTTTGCCTCTTGGTAACCATTCGTCCATAAGACGTGTTAGGCTCAAGAATCGGGCCGGTTCCTCGGGCGGAGGACTGGGTGGGCGTGGATCACGACAATATCGACAGTCGACTGCTGATTCCGGAGGACGAAGACCTCGACGGCGGCTTTAGGCCGGAGCATGGCGGCGCGGATGCGATGCTGCTCTTGTTCCGTCAGGCGCAGGCCTCCGAAGCGTACAGTCCTCAAGCTGTACGCGTCACGGCCTCGCCGCCGGAGACGCCGACGATCCCGCCGCCGACGCCGGCTCTGGTGCCCGCCGACCCCAGCTTCGGCAGCCAGTGGCATCTGCTCAACACGGGGCAGTTCGGCGGCACGCCCGGCATCGACATCAACGTCACCAAGGTCTGGGAGGACTACAGCGGCCAGGGCGTCGTCGTCGGCGTGGTCGATGACGGCGTCGAGTTCACGCACCAGGACCTCAGCGCCAACTACGACATCAACATCGACTACGACTACGGCGGCAACGACAGCAACGCCTTCCCCTCGGGGAGCGCCGCCCACGGCACCGCGGTCGCCGGCCTGATCGCCGCCGACAACAACAGCGTCGGCGGCGTCGGCGTCGCCTACGACGCGACGGTGACCGGCTACAAGATCTTCGGCGGCAGCGTCACCTTCGGCGAATTCCAGGACCTCTTCAATCGCCACGTCAACAGCGGTGTCGACATCTCCAGCAATAGCTGGACCTTCGTCGGCGAGTTCGCGGACAACTTCCAGCAGGGCGGCTGGTCGCTGATCGACGCCGGCATCAACAACGCCGTGACCAACGGGCGCGGCGGCCTGGGCACGGTCATCCTCTTCGCCGCCGGCAACGGCCGGACCGACGGCGAGAGCTCCGACTATCACAACATGCAGAACGCGCGGGAGACCATCTCGGTCGCCGCCATCGACAACCGAGGCAACGTCAGCTGGTACAGCAACCCCGGCGCCTCGCTGCTGGTCGCCACGCCGAGCAACGGCGGCTCGGCCGGAATCTTCACCACCGACCGCAGCGGCTCGACGGGCTATTCGAGCGGCGACTACACGAGCGGCTTCGGCGGCACCTCGGCCGCCACGCCGATCACCTCCGGTGTCGTCGCGCTGATGCTCGAGGCCAACCCGAACCTCGGCTACCGCGACGTCCAGGAGATCCTGGCCTACTCGGCGCGGCTGGTCGACGCCGGCGACCCGGGCTGGGCCTGGAACGGCGCCGACAACTGGAACGGCGGCGGCCTGCATACGAACCACGACTACGGCTTCGGCCTGACCGACGCCTTCGGCGCCGTCCGGCTGGCCGAGACCTGGACGCAGCAGAGCGTGCGGGCCAACGAGCTGGTCGTCAGCGGCAGCTCCTCGCCGGGCCAGGCGATTCCCGACGGCGGCTCGATCAGCGACACGATCACGCTGAGCTCGGGGCTCAAGATCGATCACGTCGAGGTCACGCTCAACATCGCCCACAGCCATGTCGGCGACCTGATCGTCAGGCTGATCTCGCCGGACGGCACCGAAAGCCTGATCGTCAACCGCGCCGACCTGGATCCGGGCAGCAGCACCTCCGACGGCTCCAACCTGACGTCGATCAACTTCACCATCGGCAGCACCAACCACTGGGGCGAGAGCGGGGCCGGCACCTGGACGCTGGTCGTCGAGGACCCGGGCAGCTACGGCACCGGGACGCTCAATAGCTGGACCCTGCGGATCTACGGCGACGCCGACAACGGCGACGACCTCTACGTCTACAACGACGAGTACGGCAGCTTCACGGGCGCCGGCGACGCCGGCCGTCGCACGCTCGAGGACGACGACGGCGGCAACGACACGCTGAACGCCGCCTCGGTGACCAGCGACATCACCCTCGACCTCGCGCCGGGCGGCGGCGGGACGCTGGCCGGCAACAGCTTCGCCATCGCCCCCGGCACGCTGATCGAGAACGCCACCCTCGGCGACGGCAACGACAGGGTCGTCGGCAACGACGCGGACAACATCCTCTTGGGCGCCCGCGGCGACGACGACCTCCAGGGCGGCGGCGGCAACGACAGCCTCGGCGGCGGCCGCGGCGACGACCGGCTGGACGGCGGCGCCGACTTCGACCTGGCGCTCTTTGCCTACGGCATCGAGAACTACGCCTTCAGCTTCCTCGATGCCGTCTCGGTCACCATCGACTACATCGGCGGCGGCGCGGTCGACGAGGGCTTCGACACGGTCACCAACGTCGAGCAGTTCAGCTTCGCCGAGGTGCTCTACGCCTTCGCCGACCTGCCCGGCGGCAGCCCGCCCGCGGTGGACAGCTTCTTCGCCATCGCCCCGAGCGATGCGGTGAAGGCCGAGGGCGACAACGGCACGACCGCGTTCAGCTTCACCGTCACCCGCAGCGGCGACCTGAGCGGCGCGGCGCAAGTCGACTACGCGATCGCCGGGGCCGGCGCCGACGCCGCGAACGCGGCCGACTTCGGCGGCAGCCTGCCGAGCGGCACGCTGTTCTTCGCGGCGGGCGAGACGAGCAAGCAGATCGCCGTCGACGTCACGGGCGACACGACCTTCGAGGCCGACGAGGGCTTCACGGTGACGCTCTCCGGCGCCTCGGCGGGTAACCAGATCACGACCGCGTCCGCGGACGGCACGATCCAGAACGACGACGCCGCGCCGCCCGCGACCTTCTTCGCGATCGCGGCGACGGATGCGTCCAAGGCCGAGGGCGACGGCGGGACGACGCCCTTCACCTTCACGGTGACCCGCAGCGGCGATCTCAGCGGCTCGCAGCAGGTCTCCTATGCGCTGACCAACGAGGACACGGACGCCGCGGACTTCGGCGGCAGACTGCCGAGCGGCGTCCTGGTCTTCGCGGCGGGCGAGAGCAGCAAGCAGGTCACGATCGACGTCTCCGGCGACACGGTCGTCGAAGACGACGAGGACTTCACGGTCACGCTCTCCAATGCCTCGGCCGGCGCGACGATCACCACGGCCAGCGCCGGCGGCACCATCCGGAACGACGACGATCCGCCGGCCGGCGCGTCGGTGACCCTGCTCGAAGCCGACTTCGACGCCCCCGGCGATTTCGGCGGCTTCACCTATGCCGACGGCGTCTTCGGCGGCCCCTCGAACCAGCCCTATTCCAGCGGCCAATGGGATGCCGGCCGCCTCGCCGTCGACATGGGCGGCATCGACACGGCCGACATTCTCGACATGTCCGGCGCCTGGCAGATCGACTTCACGCTCGCGACGGCGATGGTCGTCGAGGTCTCCTTCCTCTACGAGATGGTGCAGTCGCAGTACTACGAGTCCGACGAGTACGGCCGGGTCTACTACAGCCTCTCCGGCAGCGCGCCGGTGCTGCTCGACCAACTGACCGGCGACGGCAACGGCGGCTCGACCCAGACCACCGGCGTCCGGAGCTACAGCGGCGACCTGGGCCTGCTGGCGGCCGGCAGCTACACGCTGAGCATCGGCGGCTACAGCAACAAGAAGACCTACATCAACGAGCTGACCGAGGTCTTCATCGACGACGTTCTGGTCACCGGCGCGTCGACCGAGCCGCCGCCGGACCCCGAGACCTTCTTCTCGATTGCCGCCACCGACGCCGTCAAGGCCGAGGGCGACGCCGGCACGACCAGCTACAGCTTCACCGTGACTCGCAGCGGTCTGCTGTCCGGCGCCGACACGGTGGATTTCGCCGTCACCGGCGGCACGGCCGATGCCGCGGACTTCGGCGGCAGCCTGCCGAGTGGCACGGTCAGCTTCGCCGCCGGCGAGACCAGCAAGCTGGTGACCATCGCCGTCACCGGCGACACGGCTTTCGAAGCCGACGAGGGCTTCACGGTCTCGCTCTCCAATCCCTCGACGGGAGTCATCGTCTCCGGCGCCGACGCCGGCGGCACGATCCTCAACGACGACCCCTGGGCGACTTTCGCCATCGCGCCGAGCGACGCGGTCAAGGCCGAGGGCGACGCGGGAACCACGCCCTTCAGCTTCACGGTGACCCGCAGCGGCGACCTGAGCCACGCCGACCAGGTCAACTACGCCGTCACCGGCGCCTCGGCCGCGGACTTCGGCGGCAGCCTGCCGAGCGGCACGCTTGCTTTTTCGGCGGGCGAGGCCAGCAAGGTCATCACCGTCCAGGTGACGGGCGACACGGCCTTCGAGGCCGACGAGGGCTTCACGGTCACGCTCTCGAATGCCTCCGAAAACACCGAGATCACCACGGCCGCCGCCGACGGCACGATCCTCAACGACGACCCCTGGGCGACCTTCGCCATCGAGGCGACGGATGCCGTGAAGGCGGAGGGTGACAGCGGCACGACGCCTTTCACCTTCACGGTGACCCGAAGCGGCGACCTGAGCCACACGGACAGCGTCGAGCTCACCGTAACGGGCGGCGATGTCGATGCCGCCGACTTCCTCGGCGGCTTGCCGGCCGGCATCGTCACCTTCGATCCGGGCGAATCCAGTCACGTCGTGACGCTCGATGTCCTCGGCGATGAGGACTACGAGGCCGACGAGGATTTCACGGTCTCTCTGTCGAACGCCTCGGAGGGGACAGAGGTCATCACGGCCGCTGCCGACGGCACGATCCTCAACGACGATCCCAGGGCCAGCTTCGCCATCGCGCCGACGGACGCGGTGAAGGCCGAGGGCGATGCCGGCACGACGCCCTTCAGCTTCACGGTCACCCGCAGCGGCGAGTTGGGCAACGCCGATCAGGTGAGCTACGCCGTCACCGGCGCGGACGCCGCGGACTTCGGCGGCAGCCTGCCGAGCGGCACTGTCGCTTTCGCCGCCGGCGAGAGCAGCAAGCTGGTGACCATCGACGTTGTCGGCGACACGCTCTTCGAGCCCGACGAGGGCTTCACGGTCACGCTCTCCGGCAACCCGCTCGACACCGAGATCATCGCCGCCGCGGCCAACGGCACGATCCTCAACGACGACCCCTGGGCGACCTTCGCCATTGCGCCGAGCGACGCGGTCAAGGACGAGGGCAACGCCGGGACCACGCCCTTCGGCTTCACCGTAACCCGCAGCGGCGACCTGAGCCATGCCGACCAGGTCGACTACGCCGTCACCGGCGCCTCGGCCGCGGACTTCGGCGGCAGCCTGCCGAGCGGCACGCTCGCCTTCGCGGCAGGCGAAGCGAGCAAGGTCGTCACTGTGGATGTCACCGGCGACACGGCCTTCGAGGCCGACGAGGGCTTCACGGTCACGCTCTCGAATGCCTCCGAGAACACCGAGATCACCACCGCCGCCGCCAACGGCACGATCCTCAACGACGACCCGCACGCCAGCTTCGCGATTGCGCCGACCGACGCGGTCAAGGACGAGGGCGATAGCGGCACGACGGCCTTCACCTTCACCGTGACCCGCAGCGGCGATCTGAGCCAAGCCGATCAGGTCGACTTCGCCGTGACGGGCGCGGATGCCTCGGACTTCGGCGGCAGCTTGCCGAGCGGCACGCTAGCCTTCGCGGTTGGCGAAGCCAGCAAGCTGGTGACCGTCGAGGTCTCCGGCGACACCGCCTTCGAGGCCGATGAGGGTTTCACGGTCACGCTCTCCAATCCCTCGGCCGGCACCGAGATCGGCACGGCGAGCGCCGCGGGCACGATCCTCAACGACGATCCGGCACCGCCGGAGACCTTCTTCGCCATCGCCGCGACGGACGCGGTCAAGACCGAGGGCGACGGCGGCACGACGCTCTTCAGCTTCACGGTCACGCGCAGCGGCGACCTGAGCGGCGCCGATCAGGTGGGCTACGTCGTCAACGATGGCGGCGCGGCGACCGCCTCCGACTTCGCGGGCGCGGCGCTGCCCGGCGGCAGCCTCGGCTTCGCGGCCGGCGAGACCAGCAAGGTCGTCGAGATCGCGGTCGCCGGCGATACGGATCTCGAGATCGACGAGGGCTTCACCGTCAGCCTGACGCTTCCCTCCCCCGGCACCGAGATCATCACGCCGACCGCGGCCGGCACGATCCTCAACGACGACGTCGCGCCGCCGACGGTGTTCTTCTCGATCGAGCTGGTGGCCGGGGATACGCCCGAGGGCGATGCCGGCTTCCGGCCCTTCAACTACCTGGTGACGCGCAGCGGCGACCTGAGCGGCAGTCAGCAGTTGGACTTCGAGGTCGAGGCTGTCGGCGGCGTCACGGCCGAGGACTTCGTCGGTGGCCTGCTGCCGAGCGGAACGGTCGCCTTTGCGCCGGGCGAGACCACGCAGGTCATATCCCTCGAGGTCGCGGGCGACAGGGACTACGAGGCCGACGAGGAGATCACGGTCACCCTGAGCAACGCGCCGCCGGGGACGGAGATCACGACGGCTTCCGCTTCGGGGACGGTCTTCAACGACGATCCCAGGGCGACCTTCGGGATCACGCCGGTCGTCTTCGGCCTGGACGAGGGCGATACGGGGACAGCCAGGTTCATCTACGACGTGACGCGAAGCGGCGATCTCAGCCAGACCGACCAGATCGACTACGTCGTGTTCGGCTATGGCTTCGATCCTGCCTCGGCGTCGGACTTCGTCGGCGATGTGTTCCCGAGCGGCACCCTGGTCTTCGCGCCGGGCGAATCCAGCAAGACCGTGTTCATCGACGCATCCGGCGACACCGAGCTCGAGGCTTCGGAGAGCTTCAGGTTCGAGCTTGCAAACGCCCCCGCCGACACGGCGATCACGGCGCTCGGCGCCTTGGGCACGATCCTCAACGACGATCCGGACAACTTCTTCGCTGTCGAGGCCACGGACGCGGTCAAGGCCGAAGGCGACTCGGGAACGACCGACTTCACCTTCACGGTGACGCGCAGCGGCAAGCTGAGCCTTCCCACGAGCGTCCAGTATTCGGTCTCCGGGAGCGGCGACAATCCGGCCAGCGCCGAGGATTTCCTGGCCAGCACGCTCCCTGGCGGCATCCTCTTGTTCGAGGCGGGCGAGTCGAGCAAGACCGTGACCGTGAGGATTGCCGGCGACGCGGCGCTCGAAGCCGACGAAGGCTTCACGGTGACGCTGTCGAATCCCTCGGGGCTCGGTGCCATCACGACGGCCACGGCCGACGGCACGATCCAGAACGACGACCCCCATGCCCTGTTCTCGATCGCGCCCGCTCTGTCCCTGGTGGATGAAGGCGATAGCGGCACCACGGACTACACCTTCACCGTGACCCGTAGCGGCGATCTCAGCGGCGCGGATCAGGTGGACTTCGAGGTGACGGGCGTCGCGGCCGATGCCTTGGACTTCGGTGGCAGCTTCCCGAGCGGCACGGTCCTCTTTGCGGCCGGTGAAGCCAGCAAGACGCTGGCGATCGGGGTATCCGGCGACACGGACTTCGAGGACAACGAGCTCTTCAAGGTGTCCTTGTCGAACGCGTCAGCCGGTACCGAGATCGCTTCGGCCGACGCCTTCGGCACGATCCTCAACGACGACCCGGCACCGCCGGAGACATTCTTTGCCATCGCCGCGGACGACGCGGTGAAGAGCGAAGGCGATGACGGCAGCACGAGCTTCACCTTCACGGTGACTCGCAGCGGCGTCGTATTCGGGTCGGATCAGGTCGGCTTCACGGTGACCGCTGCCGGCGCGGACGCCGCCGACTTCGGCGGCAGCTTCCCGAGCGGCACCTTGGTCTTCGGCCCGGACGAGACCAGCCGGACCGTGACCGTCGCGGTCTCGGGCGACAGAGATTTCGAGGCCGACGAAGGCTTCACCGTGACGCTCTCCGACCCCTCGCCCGGCAGCGCGGTCACGACCGCCTCCGCCAACGGCACGATCCTCAACGACGACCCCCACGCCAGCTTCGCGATCGCGCCGACGGATGCCGTGAAAGCGGAGGGTGACAGCG
>JANQLT010000197.1 GCA_028280455.1 Kiloniellales bacterium | reverse complement strand
AGGCCATCGGAAAGCTGCTCGATCAATTCGAACCACAGGAATGCGCCAACTACTTCACAAACTCTGGATATGCGTCAGCCTAATCCCATAACGCTCTAGCCGGAGCTGGGTGAGGGGGCAGGTCGTTTCCTGGCAGCGGATCGATGCCGATGCCGCGCAATCGGGTAACGCTCCAACCGACAGAGCGCCGGCTCAGCCGCCGGCGCTTTTCTTTTGCCGTTGGATCTTGCGCCACTTGGCGACGTTGCGGTTGTGCTCGTCCAGGGTCTTGGCAAAGGCGTGGCCGCCGGTGCCGTCGGCGACGAAGAAGATGTAATCGCTCTCCGCCGGCTGCAGGACCGCGGTGATCGAGGCCCGGCCCGGGTTGGCGATCGGCGTCGGCGGCAGGCCGTCGATCCGATAGGTGTTGTAGGGCGTCGGCTGCTTCAGGTCGGCGCGGGTCAGGGCGCGGCCGAGCGGCGCCTTGCCCTCGGTGATGCCGTAGACCACGGTCGGGTCCGACTGCAGCCGCATGCCCTTGCGCAAGCGGTTGATGAAGACCGAGGCGACCAGCGGCCGCTCGTCGGCGAGGCCGGTCTCCTTCTCGACGATCGAGGCCAGGATCAGGGCCTGCTCCGGCGTCTCGATCGGCAGGTCCGCCTGCCGCGTCTCCCAGAGCTCCGCGAGCGTGTCCCGGGCGGCGCTCTCCATGCGCTCGATCAGCGACTGCCGGGTCTCGTCGCGGCTGTAGTGGTAGGTCTCGGGCAGCAGGCTGCCTTCGGGCGGCACCTTGGTCACCCGGCCCTTCATGGCATCGGCCGCCGCGACCAGGGCCACCGCCTCGCTGCTGGTCAGGCCCTCCGGCAAGGTCAGGGCGTAGTGCACGGCCTTGCCGCCGCGCAGGATCTCCATGGCGCCGCGCATGGTGACCCCGGCCGGAAACTTGTACTCGCCGGCCTTCAGGTCGCGCGCGCCGCCTTGCAGCCGCACGCCCTGCTGGAACAGCCAGGCCGAGGCGACCACGCCCTCTTCTTCGAGGCTGGCCGAGATATCGGCGAGGCCGCTGCCCTTGGCGATCGACAGCACCTTGTCGTCGGCCAGGGGCCCGGGCGCATCGAAGTCGCGCAGGCCCCAGACGACGGCCAGGCCGAGAACGATCGACAGGGTGAGGAGGACGGAGAGGCTGCCGCTGATCAGTCCCCAGCGGCGACGGCGCGGCTTCTCTTCGCTCAAGGCGCCGCCGCGAGCACGAGCGACGCGTTGGTGCCGCCGAAGCCGAAGGAGTTCGACAGGGCGACCTTGACCGCGCGCTCCTTCGCCTTGTGCGGCACCAGGTCGACGCCGTCGCAACCGGGCGAGGGATTGTCCAGGTTCAGGGTCGGCGGCACGAGCTGATCGCGCAGCGCCAGGACCGAGAAGATCGCCTCGACCGCGCCGGCCGCGCCGAGCAGATGGCCGATGGCGGACTTGGTCGAGGACATGGAGAGCTTCTTGGCCTGTTCGCCGAACAACCGACTGACGGCGCCGAGCTCGATCTCGTCGCCGAGGGGCGTCGAGGTGCCGTGGGCGTTGACGTAGTCGACGTCCTCGGCGTTCATCCGCGCGCTCTTCAGGGCATTGCGCATGGCCCGGAAGGCGCCGTTGCCGTCCTCCGCCGGGGCGGTGATGTGATGGGCATCGCCGGACATGCCGTAGCCCTTCACTTCGGCGTAGATCTTGGCGCCCCTGGCCTTGGCATGCTCCAGCTCCTCGAGCACCACGATGCCGGCGCCCTCACCCATGACGAAGCCGTCGCGCGCCTCGTCCCAGGGCCGCGAGGCGCGCTCGGGCGTGTCGTTGAAGCCGGTCGAGAGCGCCCGCGCGGCGGCGAAGCCCGCGACGCCGAGTCGGCAGACGGCCGCTTCCGAGCCGCCCGCGAGCATCACGTCGGCCTCGTCGAGCGCGATCAGGCGGCTGGCGTCGCCGATGGCATGGGCGCCCGTCGAGCAGGCCGTCACCACCGAGTGGTTCGGGCCCTTGAAGCCGTAGCGGATCGAGGCGTGGCCGGACAGCAGGTTGATCAGCGCGGAGGGGATGAAGAAGGGACTGAGCCGGCGCGGGCCGCGCTCCTTCACCGTGATCGAGCCGTCGTAGATCGTCTCCAGGCCGCCGATGCCCGAGCCGGCAAGCACGCCCGTACGCTCCAAGGACTCCTCGTCGCTCGGCTGCCATCCGGAATCCTCCACCGCCTGCTGCACCGCAGCCATGCCGTAGAGGATGAAGCGGTCGACTTTGCGGCGATCCTTGGGCGCCATCGTGTCGTCCGGATTGAAGCGGCCGTCGGCGGCCTCGCCGAGCGGCACTTGGCCGGCGATCTTGCAGGGCAGATCGGAGACGTCGAAGCTCTGGATGCCGCTGATGCCCGAGCGGCCCTCGATCAAACGCGACCAGGAGGCCTCGACGCCACATCCCAAAGGCGTGACCAGACCGAGGCCCGTGACCACAACACGTCTCATCTAACGTCAATCACGACTGAGCGGCTCTGGGCCGCGCATTCGCGCCTTCTTTGCCAAGAGACAGATGCACCAACGGACGACCGGTCAAGCGTGCTCCTGAATGAAGTCGATCGCGTCCTTGACGGTAACGATCTTCTCCGCGGCATCGTCCGGGATCTCGCAGCCGAACTCTTCCTCGAAAGCCATCACGAGCTCGACCGTGTCGAGACTGTCCGCGCCGAGATCGTCGATGAAGCTCGCCTGCTCGGTGACCTTGTCTTCCTCGACGCCCAGGTGCTCCACCACGATCTTCTTCACCCGATCGGAGATGTCATTGCTCATACCGATAACCTCACCCTCAATGTCCCCAATTGCCCCGACGGCCCGGATCTTTGTTTCAGCACCGCCGGAGGCCTCCCGAATCCGCTCGCTCGGCGGCGCCTCATATCACAGTCGCTTCCCGGGTGAAAGCGCTCCCGCAGGGCCCTCGAAGGCCCCGGGAGAGGGCTCATATCATGGCCATCCCGCCATTGACGTGCAAGCTCTGGCCGGTCACGTAGCTGGCCTCCTCGCTGGCCAGGAAAGCCACGCAGGCCGCCACTTCCGCCACCTGGCCGAGGCGCCCCGCCGGGATCTTGGCGAGCATCATGGCGCGCTGCTGCTCGTTCAGCACGTCGGTCATGGCGGTCTCGATCATGCCCGGCGCCACGCAGTTCACCGTGATGCCCCGGGTCGCGACTTCCGCGGCCAGCGCCTTGCTCATGCCCGCCAGGCCGGCCTTGGCGGCGACGTAGTTGGCCTGGCCCGGGTTGCCGACCGCTCCGACCACGGAGGTGATCGAGATGATCCGGCCCCAGCGGCGCTTCATCATGCCGCGCAGGCAGGCCCGCGACAGCCGGAAGCCGGCCGTCAGGTTGATCTCCAGGACCCGCGACCAGTCCTCGTCGGTCATGCGCATGGACAGGCCGTCGCGGGTCAGCCCGGCGTTGTTGACCAGGATGTCGAGCGAGCCCATGGCCGCCTCGGCCTGGCCGGGCAAGGCGGCGGCCGCCTCCGGGTCGCCGAGGTCGCAGGGCAGGACGTGCGAGCGCTCCAGCTCGCCGGCGAGGGCCTCCAGCGCCTCGCGGCGGGTGCCCGAGAGGCCGACGCTCGCCCCGCAGTCGTGCAGGGCCCGGGCGATGGCGCCGCCGATGCCGCCGGATGCGCCGGTCACCAGCGCGCAGCGCCCGCTCAAATCGAACATGGCAAACTCCCTATCGGCGCCGCTTGGTCCGCGCGGCTTACAGCTCCTTGACGATGGCCTCGATGTCGGCCGGGCCGCCGACCGACCGGGCGGCGAGATCGCGGTCGATGCGCCGCGCCAGGCCGCTCAGCACCTTGCCGGCGCCCAGCTCGACCAGGCGCTCGACGCCCTGGTCGCGGATCGCCAGCACGGACTCGCGCCAGCGGACCATGGCGGTGACCTGCTCGACCAGCAGCGCGCGGACCCGCTCGGGCTCGCCGACCAGCGAGGCGGTGACGTTGGCGACCAGCGGCACGCGCGGCGGCGCCAGCACGACCTCGGCCAGGGCCTCGGCCATGGCGTCCGCCGCCGGCGCCATCAGGGCGCAGTGGAAGGGCGCGGAGACCGGCAGCGCGATGGCCCGCTTGGCGCCGCGCTCGCCGGCCAGGGCGATGGCCCGCTCGACCGCGGCGGTATGGCCGCTGATCACCACCTGGCCGGGCGCGTTGTCGTTGGCGGCGGCGCAGACCTCGGCACCGGCCGCCTCGGCGACGATCTCGCGGACCGCGTCCAGCTCCAGCCCGAGCAGCGCCGCCATGGCGCCCTCGCCGAGCGGCACGGCCTCCTGCATGGCCCGGCCGCGCCGCTTGAGCAGGCGCGCCGTGTCGGCCAGGCCGAAGGTGCCGGCCGCCGCCAGGGCCGAGTACTCGCCCAGGGAGTGGCCGGCGACGCAGAGCGCCTTCTCGGTCAGGTCGAGGCCGGCCTCCTCCTCCAGCACCCGCACCACCGCCAGGCTGGTCGCCATGATCGCCGGCTGGGCGTTCTCGGTCAGCGTCAGCTCGTCCTCGGGCCCCTCGAACATGAGCGTCGAGAGGCGCTGCTCGAGCGCGTCGTCGACCTCCTCGAAGACCAGGCGCGCCGGGCCGAAGGCCTCGGCCAGCTGGCGGCCCATGCCGACCGCCTGACTGCCCTGTCCAGGAAACACAAAAGCCCGCGCCATCAGCGCCTTGCCCCCGCCCATTACCCCGTGAAGAAGCCGGCCCAGAGATAGCGCCGCCGCCGCCGCTGTCAAGCCGACCCCCGAGGATTCAGCCCGGCAAAGCGCCGGTCGAAGGACGGGCCGGGGGGACGGTAGGGGAATCGCATATGAGTATAGATTTACTGTTGCGTGTTTGCGTAAAGGAGATTCTGAAGGGCCTCTGTAGTATTGGAGGTCGTGATGGTGTTCA
>JANQLT010000196.1 GCA_028280455.1 Kiloniellales bacterium | reverse complement strand
AGGCCATCGGAAAGCTGCTCGATCAATTCGAACCACAGGAATGCGCCAACTACTTCACAAACTCTGGATATGCGTCAGCCTAATCCCATAACGCTCTAGGCGGGGCCCAGCTCCGGCAGCAGCTCGAAGAAGGCCCGGACAACCGGGTCGTCGCGGCGCTCCTTGAGGCAGGCGGCGTATTCGACGGCTTCCAGGTCGCGGCCGCGGATCACCAGGGGGTGCAGCCGCGGGTCGTTGCCGAACTCGCTCTCGAAGACCACGCCGGTACCGAGCCGCGCCGCGACCGCTTCGCGCACGGCCTCGCGGCTGCCGACTTCGAGCACCTGGGAGGGCTTGACCTTGGCGCCGCGCAGGGCGCGCTCGAAGAGGGAGCGGGTGGTCGAGCCGGTCTCGCGCAGGATCAGGCGCTCCTCCGCCAGGTCCGTCAGGCGCAGGGTGCGCCGGCCGGCCCAGGCGTGGCTGCGCTCGACGAAGGCGATGATCCGCTCGCGATGGAAGGCGCGGGTGTGGATCCGCTCGTCGGCGGCGATGTTCGGCAGGACCGCGATGTCGCTCTCGTGCTCGCGCAAGGCGGCCAGCACGGTCTTCGAGTTGCCGAAGGAGACCGACAGGGTGATGCCCGGATGGCGCCGGTTGAAGACGGCGAGCAGGGGGATGACGTGATAGGGCGCGTCGGCGCCGAGCTTGAGCCGGCCCCGCTTCAAGCCGTGGGCGGCGGCCAGGAGGTTCTCGGCCTCGCTTTCGAGATCGAAGATCCGCCGGGTGACCTCATGAAGGCTGCGGCCCAGCTCGGTCGGCTCGATGCCGCGGCCGCGCCGCTCGAAGAGCTTGACCCCGTAGCGCTCCTCCAGGGCTTTGACTTGACCGGAGAGAGTCGGTTGGGTGACGTTCAGAGCCGCGGCGGCGCGCGTAAAGGACCCTTGCGCCGCAACCGCGTGAAAGGCGCGAAGCTGCGCATGGTTAATCATCGTCACCTATGTGTCATATCGATTTTATCGATTTGATTTATGGTACGAAGGTGCGGGATAAGACGCAAGCCGAGCCGCCGCGCCACGCCGCGCGCCTCGGACCAGCAAGGATTTCAAGACCATGACCGATGGCTCCAAGGACAAAGCGGCCGCCACGCCGACGGGCGATCCCTGGCTCCTGACGCCGGGGCCGCTGACCACCTCGCCGGCGGTCAAGCAGGCCATGCTGCACGACTTCGGCTCGCGGGACGGCCATTTCATCGACATCAACCGGCGGATGCGCGAGCGGCTGGTCGCCATCGTCGGCGGCGCGGCCGGAGCTGCAGCGGGTGACGACGAGGAGTTCGTCTGCGTCCCCCTGCAGGGCAGCGGGACCTTCGTTGTCGAGGCCATGCTCGGCACCCTGGTGCCGGCCGACGGCAAGCTGCTGATCCTGGTCAACGGCGCCTACGGCCAGCGCATGGCGAAGATCTGCCGGACCATGGGCTACGCCTTCGAGGTGCAGGAGCAGCCCGAGGATCAGCCGACCGACGTCAACGCCCTGGAGCGGCGACTGAGCGAGAGCCAGGACATCACCCATGTCGCGGCGGTCCATTGCGAGACGACCTCGGGCATCCTCAACCCGCTGGAGCGGGTGGCCGAGGTCGTCCAGAGCCACGGCTGCAGCCTGCTGATCGACTCGATGAGCGCCTTCGGCGCCCTGCCGCTGGACTCCCGCAAGGTTCGCTTCGACGCGGTAGCCGCCTCGTCCAACAAGTGTTTGCAGGGCGTGCCCGGCATGGGCTTCTGCATCGCGCGCAAGACGGCTTTGTCGGCGGCGGCCGGCAACGCCCACTCGCTGAGCCTCGACCTGGTCGAGCAGTGGCAGGCGATGGAGGGCAACGGTCAGTGGCGCTTCACGCCGCCGGTCCAGGTCATCGCCGCCTTCGACAAGGCGCTCGACGAGTTCGAGGCCGAGGGCGGCGTCGCCGGCCGCGGCGCCCGCTACCGGGAGAACTGCCGGATCCTGGTCGAGGGCATGCGCGCGCTCGGCTTCGAGACCCTGCTGCCCGACCACCTGCAGGCGCCGATCATCGTCACCTTCAAGACGCCGGTCGACCCGCGGTTCCAGTTCGAGGTGTTCTACGATCGCCTGCGCGAGCGCGGCTACGTCATCTATCCCGGCAAGCTGACCGTCGCCGACAGCTTCCGCATCGGCTGCATCGGCGATCTCGGCCCCGAGCAGATGCGCGCCGCCCTGGCCGTCATCGAGGCCGTGCTCGGCGAGATGGGCGTCAGCGACCGCTCGGCCGCCGCGGCCTAGCGCGTGTTCCGATCGGACGGCACCGGCCCGCTCCCCCTCCCGGCCACCCAATAGGATACTGCCGTGGGTGGCCGGGAGGGGGAGCGGCCCGGTGCCGTGA
>JANQLT010000129.1 GCA_028280455.1 Kiloniellales bacterium | reverse complement strand
CAGCAGCGAGCCGTCGGCGCCGCGGACCAGCCGCGGTCCGACGTCGACGTCGTGCTCGTCCTCGATCTCGCCGACGATCTCCTCGACCAGGTCCTCGATGGTGATCAGGCCGTCGATGCCGCCGAACTCGTCGACCACCAGCGCCAGGTGGATGCGGCTGCGGCGCATCTCGAGCAGCAGGTCGAGCAGGCGCATCGAGGGCGCGACGAAGAGCACGTCGCGGCTGATCGTGGCGAGCTTGAAGCCCTCGGGCCGGGCCAGCCAGGGAATCAGGTCGCGGACATGGACCATGCCGACGACGTCGTCGAGCGTCTCCTGGAAGATCGGCACCCGCGAGTGGCCGGCGGTGCGGATCACCTCGACCAGCTCCTGCACCGCGCTCTCGGCCGGCACGGCGACGATATCGGCGCGCGGCACCATGACGTCGTAGACGGTGAGGTGCCGGAACTTGAGCATGTTGGCGAGCATCACGCGCTCTTCGTCGCTGATCGGCGGCCCGCTGTCCTCTTCGCTGCCGTTCTCGCCGATCTCCTCGATGATCTCTTCCAGCGCCTTGCGCAGCGGCGCGTCCTCCGGCCGGTCGCGGAACAGGCTGCGCAGCCAGGCCCAGAGGCCCTGGCCGTTGCCGCGGGCGATCTTGCCGTTGCTGGAGATCTCGGTCATCGCACGGCCCCGGTGCAGTCGCCGGCCGCGACGTAGGGGTCGGCGACGCCGAGGCCTTCGAGGATCGCCACCTCCGCGGCCTCCATTTGGGCGGCGTCCTCGTCGTCCTCGTGATCGTAGCCGAGCAGGTGCAGGACCCCGTGGACGACCAGGTGGCGCAGGTGATCGCCCGGCGCCTTGCCCTGCTCCCGCGCCTCGCGCAGCAGCGTCTCGCGCGCCAGCACCACGTCGCCGAGCATCAGCGGCAGGGCCAGCGCCGCCGGCATGCCGGGATGCGGCCCGGCCGACGTATCAGCCTCGAAGGCGAGCACGTTGGTCGGCTTGTCCTGGCCGCGATAGTCGCGGTTGAGCGCGCGCACCGCCTGGTCGCCGGTCAGCACCAGGCCGACCTCGAGACCGGCGGCAGCGGCGGGACTAGCCGGCGGGCCGGCCGGCGCCCGCAGCAGGGCGGCCACGGCCGCGTCGATCGAAAGCGCTTGGGCGTCGGGCAGCTCGTCGAGCCAAGCCTCGTCCTCGAGCCGGACGATCACGTTCAGGCTAGGGGCGTTCGGGCTGGGACTGTCAGGGTCGTCGTTCATGGTCCTGCAAGGGCCGTGGCAGGCTGGTTCTCCCTATCGTGCCGGGCCCGGTCACGATTGGCCGAAGAGGTCGCCGGGCCGGCCGCCGCCGGCTTCGTCGCGCGCCTCGTAAGCCTGTACGATTTGGGTGACGAGGGAATGGCGAACCACGTCGGCATTGCTGAATTGGATGCAAGCCACCCCCGACAGGCCCGACAGCAGGTCGACGGAATCCCGCAAGCCGGAAGGCTGACCGCTGGGCAGATCGACCTGGGACAGATCGCCGGTAACCGCCATGCGGCTGTTCTCGCCCAGACGGGTTAAGAACATCTTCATTTGCACCGGCGTCGTGTTCTGCGCTTCGTCGAGGATGATGAAGGCGTTGCTCAGGGTCCGCCCGCGCATGAAGGCCAGGGGCGCCAGCTCGATCTCGCCGCTGGTCAGGCGCGCCACCACCTGTTCCGCCGGCAGCATGTCGTAGAGCGCGTCGTAGAGCGGCCGCAAATAGGGGTCGATCTTCTCCCGCAGGTCGCCGGGCAGGAAGCCCAGGCGCTCGCCGGCCTCGACGGCCGGGCGGGTCAGGATCAGCCGGTCGACCTCGCCGCCGGTCAGCAGCGAGACGGCCTTGGCCACCGCCAGGTAGGTCTTGCCGGTGCCGGCCGGGCCGACGCCGAACACCAGCTCGTTGCTGCCCAGGGCGTTCAGGTAGGCGGCCTGGGTCGGCGAGCGGGGATGGATGTGCCGCTTGCGCGTGCGGATCGCCAGCTCGTCGGCGTGCAGGGCCTTGGTCGTGGCCTGCGGCTTGGCGTTGCCCTGGGCGCCGCGGGCCAGCCGCACCGCGGCATCGACCTCGGCGTCGCCGACCGGCAGGTCCTTCTCCAGGCGGTGATAGAGCGCGTTCAAGGCGTCGCTGGCGGCCTCCACCGAATCGGCCGGGCCGGAGATCGCCACCTGGTTGCCGCGCGACACCAGGGAGACGCTGAGCAGCTGCTCGAGCCGCGCCAGGTTCTGGTCGTGCTGGCCGTAGAGCATGGGCAGCAGGTTGTTGTCGTCGAACTGAAGCGACGTGGTGGTTCCAGCTTCAGGCCCGTGAATGGCGCTCATGCGCAGGCCCGCTCCGCTTCCTGCGGCGCGGCGGCGCGCAGGCCGGCGTCACCGTCGAGCAGCCGGCCGGCCAGGCTGTTCGGATGGGCGGCGGTGATCTCGACCTCGACCAGGCGCCCGAACAGGCTCTCCGGCGCCGCGACGTGGACCGCCTGCATGGCCGGGCTGCGGCCGACGAGCTGGCCCGCCGCGCGGCCCCGGCGCTCCAGCAGCACCTCGAGGCGCCGGCCGACGCTGGCCTGGTTGAAGGCCGCCTGCTGGGCGTCCAGCAGGCTCTGCAGTTGCGCCAGGCGCTCGGCCTTGACCGGCTCCGGCACCTGGTCGGGCAGCTTGGCCGCCGGCGTGCCGGGCCGCGCGCTGTACTTGAAGGAATAGGCCTGGGCGAAGCCGACGTCGGTCACCAGGCGCAGGGTCTCGGCGAAGTCCCGGTCGTCCTCGCCGGGGAAGCCGACGATGAAGTCCGAGGACAGGGCGATGTCCGGCCGGGCGCGGCGCAGGCGCTCGACCGCGCGGCGATAGTCGTCCGCGCCGTGCCGCCGGTTCATGGCCGCCAGGATGCGGTCGGAGCCGGCCTGCACCGGCAGGTGCAGATAGGGCATCAGGCTCGGCAGGTCGCGGTGGGCGGCGATCAGCTCGTCGTCCAGGTCGCGCGGGTGCGAGGTCGTGTAGCGGATGCGGGCCAGGCCGGGCAGCTCGGCGAGCCGGCGGATCAGGCGGCCGAGGCCCCAGCTCGCGCCCGCCGGTCCGCTGCCGTGGTAGGCGTTGACGTTCTGGCCGAGCAGGGTGAGCTCGAGGGCGCCCACGGCGACGCGGCGCTCGGCCTCGGCCAGGATGTCGGCGACCGGCCGGGAGAACTCGGCGCCGCGCGTGTAGGGCACGACGCAGAAGCTGCAGAACTTGTCGCAGCCCTCCTGCACGGTGAGGAAGGCCGAGGGGCCCTGCTCCAGGCTCTCCTCGGGCAGGCTGTCGAACTTGTCCTCGATCGGGAAGCCGAGCTCGACCTGGCCGCCCTCGCCCGCCTCGGCGCGGCTCAGCAGGTCGGGCAGGCGGTGATAGCTCTGCGGCCCGAAGACCAGGTCCACTTGCGGCGCGCGGCGCAGCATCTCCTCGCCCTCGGCCTGGGCCACGCAGCCGGCCACGGCGATCAGCATGGTCTCGCCGCGCGCCGCCTTGGCCTGCTTCAGCGCGCGGATCCGGCCGAGTTCGGAATAGACCTTCTCGGCCGCCTTCTCGCGGATGTGGCAGGTGTTGAGGATCACCAGGTCGGCGCCCTCGGGCGCCGCCGCCTGGGCATAGCCGAGGGGCGCCAGGACGTCCGCCATGCGGGCGGAGTCGTAGACGTTCATCTGGCAGCCGTAAGTCTTGATGAAGAGCGTTTTGGTCAAAGTCGGGTCAGCACTCACGCGCGCGACGGACCGACCGGCACCGGTTTCTAGGGCTCAATCGCGGGTGTCTCCAGGATTGCGATGCGCTCCAAAGAGCGGAAACATAGCACTCTTCGCAGCCGAGCGCCAACGCCAAGCGGCGCCCCGCCCTCACGCCGCCTTGGCCTTGCGCAGCGAGGCCAGGCTGCGGCCCGAGAGGGCCAGGGCGACGCCCTGGGCGACCTTGTCGCGGCAGTGGTTGCTCAGTTGCTTGCGCGAGGCGAAGTCCTCCAGGCTGACCGGCTGGTGGAAGTGCACCACCACCGTCAGCCGGCCCAGGCCGGCGAGCTGCCAGAGGTGCGGCGCCAGCTCCATGTCGCCGTACCAGGCGAAGAGCGGGCGCAGGGAGCGGCCGAGCGGCAGGCCGTCGAGCCGCGTGTAGGCGACCGAGACCGGCTGCACGATCAGCGGCTCGCCCTGGGGCCGGCGCTCGGCGACGGAGAGCAGGGCGCTCTTGAAGGGCAGCACCCGGTTGCCGTCGTCGCTGGTGCCCTCGGGGAACAGGATCAGGCTGTCGCCGTCGTCCAGGCGCCGGGACATGGCGTCGCGCTGGGCGGCCGAGCGGCGCGCCTGCCGCTCGACGAAGACCGTGCGCTGCAGCTTGGCCAGCCAGCCGAAGAAGAACCACCCGGCGACCTCGGCCTTGGCCACGAAGGAGCCCTGGATCAGCGAGCCGAGCACGGTGATGTCGAGATAGGAGCTGTGATTGGCGACGAAGAGCGTCGGCTTGTGGCGCGACTGGCGGCCCCGGCGCTCGACCCGGAAGCCGAGAATCCGGCAGCAGCGCCGGTGGTACCAGAGCGGGATCGTGCGGGCGAGCGGCGAGCGCAGGGCCAGGGCGAGGCCCTGTGCCGGCATGATCATGAGCGTGAAGGCGATGTAGGCGGAGAGCCGCAGACCGGCTGTCAGAGGCGAGCCGAAGGCCACGTCGCAGAGCCGCCGCTCAGCAGGAGGCCTCGCCGACGACGGCGTCGTCGCGGCTGTAGTGGCGATAGTACTTCTCGGTCACCAGGTCGGTCTTGACCACGATGCAGACGTCCGTGGTGCCGAACTCGGCATCGACCACCGCGCCGTCGCCGACGAAGCCGCCGAGCCGAAGGTAGCCCTTGATCAGCGGCGGCAGGGCGCGCAGCGCGTCCTTGGTGTCGACCGAGTCCTTCGGCATCAGGTTCATGTCGACGTAGCGCTCGGACAGCGCGCGCGGCCGCAGCTCCGGCGGCGCCAGGCAGTGGTGGTAGAGGAACGACAGCGGCAGGGCCAGGCGCGAGGGCTCGACGTCCGGCAGGCTGGCGCAGCCGAACATGACCGCGATGTCGTGGTGGAAGACGTACTCGGCGATGCCGCGCCACAGAAGCTGCATGATCGAGCGCGTGCGATAGTCGCGATGCACGCAGGAGCGGCCGAGCTCGAGGATCTGTCCCGGGTAGCTCAGCAGCGGGCCGATGTCGTACTCGCTGCTGGTGTAGAAATGCCCGAGCTTGGCGGCGGGCTCGCGGCGCAGCAGGCGGTAGGTGCCGACCACGGCTTCCGCGCCCTCGCCGCGCTCGCCGTCGAACACCAGCAGGTGATCGCAATAGCCGTCGTAGGAGTCGAACTCGCGGCGCAGCCGGACCATCTCGACGCTCGGCTTGGCGGCCATCTCCTCGCAGAAGACCTCGTAGCGCAGGCTCTGCGAGGCCTTCACCTCGGCTTCGGATTCCGCCAGGCGAATCAGCAGCTTGCCGCTCTGCACATCGACCGGTTTGTCGCTTTTCGTTTCGATCGCGACCATGCTTGCCGCTCCTTCGTGATGAGCCGGCCGCGCCCGTCCGCGGCCTCGCGGTCCGTCAGCCGTTCTTGGCGGAGCGTTGGTTGTTGCGTGCGGCCTGTTTCGCCGGTTCGACCTTGCTGCCGTAGAGCTCGAGCTTGTGCCCGACCAGCCGGTAGCCGAAGGAGCGGGCGACTTCTTCCTGGAGGCGCTCGATGCTCTCGTTGACGAACTCGATCACTTCGCCGGTGTTCACGTCGATCAGGTGATCGTGGTGTTCATCCGTCGCTTCTTCGTAGCGCGAGCGGCCGTCGCCGAAGTCGTGGCGCTCGAGGATCTGCGCCTCTTCGAAGAGCTTGACGGTGCGGTAGACCGTGGCGATCGAGATGCGCGGGTCGATCTTGGTCGCCCGCTGGTAGAGCTGTTCGACATCCGGGTGATCGACGGACTCGGAGAGCACCTGGGCGATGACGCGGCGCTGCTCCGTCATCTTCAAGCCCTTGTCGATGCAGAGTTCTTCGATCCTGTGCGGCATCTCTGTGCTGTCGATGTCGTAACCGATGCCTGGACTATAGCCGAAAAAGCGCCCTCCGCCCAAACGCGGAGGACGCTCGTCTTCCGGCGCCTCGTCGGGGTCAGCGACGACGGCGGGCGCGCGTCCCCAGGCCGATCTGCTTGGCCAGCTTGCTGCGCTGGCGGGCGTAGTTGGGCGCGACCATCGGGTAATTCGACGGCAGGCCCCAGCGCTCCCGGTACTCCTCGGGGCTCATGTTGTAGGCCGTCTTGAGATGCCGCTTGAGCATCTTGAGCTTCTTGCCGTCCTCGAGGCAGATGATGTGGTCCGGCGTAACGGACTTCTTGATCGGCACGGCAGGCGTCGGCCGTTCCGCCTCTCGACTTTGGCTCGTCCCGACATTGGCAAGTGTGTCGTGCACATCGCGGATCAGTTGCGGTAGATCTTGCACCGCGACCGAGTTGTTCGAGACATGAGCTGCCACAATATTGGTGGTTAGAGACAGCAATTCACTCGTGTTCGGCTGTTCGGTCATTGCCTAATACCGTTCAAAGTTGACTGGCTGGCTCTGTATAGGGCGAAATATTGTCATGATCAAGCCTGGAAAAGCAAAAGTCGAACGTCCGATTGTCGTTTTATGCTGGAAAACTCGGCCTAGATGCATCGAGGTATCACGAAGCCAGCAAACAGCCGGAAAAACTATGAAAAATCTAAGTATACAGCGGTAAAGACAGCAGCAGAGCATCGACCGGCGGCCCGCCGGCGCGGCGGTAGTAGCCGGGCCGCCGGCCGTCCTCGGCGAATCCGGCGGCGGCGTAGAAGGCCCGCGCGGCCGCATTGTCCTCGGCGACTTCGAGGATCACCCGCTGCCGGCCGCTCTGGCCGGCCTGGCGCGCCAGCGCCGCCAGCAGGGCGCGGGCCAGGCCCCGGCGGCGGGCCGCCGGCAGCACGGCGAGGCTGAGGATCTCGACCTCGGCGACCAGGTCGCGGGCCAGCAGGAAGCCGCTCGGCGCCGCCTCCAGGGCCGCTACCCAGCCGAATCCGCCGCTGCTGTTGAGGATCCCGGCCATGGCCTCGGGCGACCAGGGCTGTTCGGGGAAGGCGGCGCCGTGGATCTCGGCCAGCAGGGCCGCCATGGGCGGCTCGACGGCCACCAGGGCGAGGCCCGCCGTCACCGCGGGCCCTTGCCCGACTCCGGCCGCGGCCGGCCCGGCAGGGTGACGTCCGGCGGCCGCAGGTAGATCGGCCGGGCCGCCGACTCCGCCGGCCGCGCGCCGGCCGCCGCCAGCGCCGCGAGGACCGCGGCATCGGCCAGGCCGGGGCCGCCGGCAAGCCGCAGGTCGCGGCCGGCCGACTCCAGCGCTGGCCGGGCCTGCTCGACGGCGTCGCCGAGCAGCAGCAGGGGCCCGGCCGGCAGCCGCGACTCGAGGGCTTCCGGGCGGCAGGCGGCAGCCTCGGTGACCGCCTCGCCGCTCTCCGCGAAGGCCTGGACGTAGAGGTCCGCCCGCTTGGCGTCGATCAGCACGGCCAGGGTCCGGCCCCGGCGCGACTCGGCCGGCGCCGCGGCGGCGAGGACCTCGAAGTTGCTGTAGCCGAGCAGCGGCCGGCCGCTGGCCAGGGCCAGGCCGCGGGCGGTCGCCAGGCCGATGCGCAGGCCGGTGAAGCCGCCCGGCCCGCAGGTCACCGCGATGGCCGAGAGCGCGGCGTAGCCGGCGCCGGCCTCGGCCATGACCTCCTGGATCATCGGCACCAGGCGCTCGGCATGGCCCCGGGCCATCGGCTCGTGGCGGCGCGCGGCGACGGCCCCGTCGGACCAGTAGGCGGCCGAGCAGGCGCCGCCGGCGCAGTCGAAGGCCAGGAGGCGCTCGGGAGCCTGCAGGCGGTCGGGCCCGGCCATGGCGGTCAGAGGATCTCGCAGACCTCGTCGAAGTCGAAGCGCGGCGAGCGCGGGAAGAGCGCGCTGGGCTCGCCGTAGCCCAGGTTGCAGAGGAAGTTGGACTTGATCCTGCCCCCCGGGAAGAAGGCCTCGTCGACTCTGGCGTTGTCGAAGCCGGACATCGGGCCGCAGTCGAGCCCCAGCGCCCGGGCCGCCAGCATGAAGTAGGCGCCCTGCAGGGTGCCGTTGCGGAAGGCCGTGGTCTCGATCAGCGCCGGCTTGCCGACGAACCAGGCGCGGGCGTCGGTGTGGGGAAAGAGCTTCGGCAGTTGCTCGTGGAAGTCCAGGTCGTGGCCGATGATCGCGGTCGCCGGGGCGGCCATGGTCTTCTCGACATTGCCTTCGATCAGCGCCGGCCGGAGCCGCTCCTTGGCCTCGGCCGAAACGGCGAAGCGGACCCGCATCGGGCTGCAGTTGGCGCTGGTCGGCGCCATCTTGGCCAGGTCGAAGACGGCGCGCAGCAGCTCGGGCGGCACGGCGCGGTCCTGCCAGTCGTTGTGGGTGCGGGCCTCCCTGAAGATCAGGTCCAGGCCGGCCTCGTCGAGTTGTCGCTGCAAGATCCGCCTCCCTAGTCCGGCATCGGCGATGGCGCGGCCGCGCCCTCGGCTCCGGCGGCTAAGGTAGCCGCCGCCAGCCGAGCGGCAAGGCCGGAGCCGGCCAGGCGGATTGCTGTGTCCGAACGGCGCGTGCCGGCGGTCAGACGACCGGGCGCACCTCGACGACTTCGGGGATGTAGTGCCGCAGCATGTTCTCGATGCCCATCTTCAAGGTGGCCGTCGAGCTCGGGCAGCCGGCGCAGGCGCCCTGCATGTGCAGGTAGACGATGCCGTCCTCGAAGCTGCGGAAGATGATGTCGCCGCCGTCCTGGGCCACCGCCGGGCGCACCCGGGTGTCCAGCAGCTCCTTGATCTGCTGCACCACCTCGCTGTCCTCGCCGCCGTCGTCGGCCTCGCTCTCGAGGCCTTCGTGCAGGACCGGCCGGCCGGCGACGAAGTGCTCCATGATGACGCCGAGCACCGCCGGCTTCAGGAGGTACCACTCCTTGTCGTCGGCCTTGGCGACGGTGACGAAGTCGGCGCCGAGGAACACCCCGGTCACGCCCTCGACCTGGAACAGCCGCTCGGCCAGGGGCGAGCGCTTGGCCGCCTCGGGGTCGGCGAAGTCGGCGGTGCCGCTGGCCATGACGTCGCGGCCGGGCAGGAACTTGAGGGTCGCTGGATTCGGCGTCTGCTCTGTCTGGATGAACATGAGCTTGGATCTCCTTGGGCTGTCTGCGCCCGGACCGTGAATGTGACCCTCGGGGCCAGGGAATTCAAGGCGCAGGACCGCTCCCCGGCCCGCATCCCATGCCGCTCGGGGCTCAGGAGATCTTGTCGATGGCGTCGTCGCTCAGGTTGCCCGGGACGATGGTCATGGGCAGCCGCAGCTTGCCGAGGAAGCGCCCGGTCAGGGCCTCGATCAGCGGGCCCGGGCCGCGCCGCCCGGTGTTGGCGCCGAGCACCAGGATCGAGATGCTCGGCTCCTCCTCGATCAGGTCGAGGAGCTGCTCGCGGCGCGAGCCTTCGCGGACGTAGAGCACCGGCAGCGAGCCGGTCATGTCGTTGACCATGGCCGCCAGCTTCTGCAGGAGCTGCTCGCCCTCGCTGCGGGCCTCCTCGCGCATCAGGTCGCCGACCGCCATCCAATGCTGGAAGTCGGCCTGCTCGACGACATAGAGCAGGGCGACCCGGCCGCCCGTGTGCTCCGCCCGGCGACAGGCGAACCGCAGGGCAACGTGCATTTCCTCGCTCTCGTCGACGACCACCAGGAAGATCCGGTCGTCGCCGTCGTCCTTGGCCTCGGTCATGGCGTCAGCTCCGTCGGAAGGCGACGTGCGCCAACCATCCTGCCAAAAGCGCCAGGGCTATCGCAATCAAGCCATAGAAGGCCGCTTGTTCATGAGCGAAATCAAAGAGATCGGCCTCCAGGCCGATCTTGCCGACGATCAGCGGCGTGGTCTGGGCCGAGACCAGGGCGCCGTCGCGCAGCAGATAGGTCTGCACCTGATAGTTGCCGGTCGGCACGTTGGCCGGGAAGAAGACGTCGCTGCGGAACAGCCGCGGTCCCGAGAAGCTGACCCGGCCGAGCTGCGGCTGATAGAGGCCTTCGCGCTGCTTGTTGCGGATCAGCGCCTGCCGCCACTCGTCGCGGACGTTCTCCGAGCCCTTGGCGCTGGGCAGCGTCACCAGGTCCTCGATGTTCATGCCGTTGCGCTTGCGCACCGAGTCGCTGGCGATCTCCTCGAGCGGCCGGGAGGCGGCGACCGCGAAGAAGCTCGGCACGTCGTCGAAGGTCATGGTCGCGGTGTTGACCCAGATGCCGGCGATCCGGCTCTTGCGGTGCATGACCTGGCGGCGCGGCGGGCCGCGGACCACGACGACGATGTCGCCGGGCTCCTCGACGGCGCCGAACAGCAGCACGTCGGAGCCGGCGAAGGCCGTGGTGATGGCCACCAGGTGCTTGGAGAGGTCGGCGACCAGCGGGCTCGCCCGGCCCGGGCCGACCAGCGCCAGCAGCAGGGCGAGGCAGCCGAAGGCGACCAGGGAGCGCCGGCCGCTCATTCGCTGTAGCCCATCGAGTAGATGTCCTCGGGCACCAGCGCGAGGTCGATGCCGAGCTTGGTGCAGACCGCGAGGACGATCAGGGCCAGCAGGATGCGGAGCTGCTCGCCGCGCAGCTTGCCGCTCAGCCGGGCACCGATCTGGGCGCCGATCACGCCGCCGGTCAGCAGCAGCAGCGCCAGGACCACGTCGACGGTCTGGTTGGCGTAGGCCTGCAGGAAGGTGACGTTGGCGGTGACGAAGATGATCTGGAACAGCGAGGTGCCGACCACCACGAAGGTCGGCATGCCGAGCAGGTAGATCATGGCCGGCACCATGATGAAGCCGCCGCCGACACCCATGATGGCCGCCAGGATGCCGACCAGGGCGCCGACGCCGAAGGGCAGCAGGGCCGAGATGTAGAGCTTCGACTTGCGGAAGCGCATCTTCAGCGGCAGGCCGTGCACCCAGGTGTGCTTGTGCAGCTTGCGCCGCGCCGCGGCCGGATTGCGCCGGCGGGTCAGGGCCCGCAAGCTCTCGACGAACATCAGCCCGCCGATGATGCCCAGGAAGATCACGTAGCTCAGGCGGATGACCAGGTCGATCTGGCCGACGTCGCGCAGCACCGAGAAGAGCCAGACACCGAAGCTCGAGCCGGCCAGGCCGCCGAGCAGCAGCACCGCGCCCATCTTGAAGTCGACGTTGCCGCGCGACCAGTGGGCCAGCACGCCGGAGACCGAGGAGGCGACGATCTGGTTTGCCTCGGTGGCGACGGCGACCGGCGAGGGCACGCCGATGAAGATCAGGATCGGCGTCATCAGGAAGCCGCCGCCGACGCCGAAAATGCCGGACAGCAGGCCGACCACCCCGCCCAGGCCGAGAATCAGGAAGACGTTCACGGACATCTCGGCGATGGGCAGATAGATCTGCATCGCGCGGTCTAGAGAATGCTGTCGATGGGCGGCTGGGTCATTGCGGCCGCATGTCGGGCTTCCGGTCTAAGGTCGCATGGGCGGGAGCGGTGCCGTCTTCCCCTCTGACCGTTCCCCCCTGACAGTCTACGGACCGGCGGCGGAAAGGCCAACGATTTCGAGCACTTCAGGGCCGCAAGAAGCCGACGATCTCGTGCACCTCGTCGAGGATCGGGTGGGCGATGGCATGGGCCCGCTCGGCGCCGCGACGCAGGATGGCATCGACGTGATCGGGCTCGGCCATCAGTCGCTTCATCTCGGCGCCGATCGGCCCCAGCTTGGCCACCGCGAGCTCGGTCAGGTCCTCCTTGAAGCGGGAGAACTGGGCGCCCTCCTGCTCGCCCAGGACCTCGGCCAGGGACCGCTCGGCCAGGGCCGCGTAGATGCCCAGCAGGTTGCAGGCCTCGGGCCGCGCGCCGCGCGCGTCCTCCGGCACCTCGCCGTCGGGCCCGAGCGCTTCGGGGCCCGGCAGCGGGTCCGGGTCGGTCTTGGCCTTGCGGATCTTCTGGGCGATGGCGTCCGCCTCGTCGGTCATGGCGATGCGGCTGTAGTCGGAGGGGTCCGACTTGCTCATCTTCGACTTGCCGTCGCGCAGCGACATGACCCGGGTCGCGCTGCCGAGGATCAGCGGCTCGCAGATCGGGAAGAAGTCGACGCCGAAGTCGTTGTTGAACTTCTGGGCGATGTCGCGGGTCAGCTCGAGGTGCTGCTTCTGGTCGTCGCCCACCGGCACGTGGGTCGCCTTGTAGAGCAGGATGTCGGCGGCCATCAGGTTCGGGTAGGCGAAGAGCCCGACGCTGGCGTTCTCGCGGTGCTTGCCGGCCTTCTCCTTGAACTGCGTCATGCGGTTGAGCCAGCCCATGCGCGCCACGCAGTTGAAGATCCAGGCCAGCTCGGCGTGCTCGCCGACCTGGCTCTGGTTGAAGATGATGCAGCGCTCCGGGTCGACGCCGGCGGCCAGGTAGGCGGCGGTCACCTCGCGGGTGTTCGCCTTCAGGGCGGCCGGGTCCTGCCAGGTCGTCACGGCGTGCAGATCGACCACGCAGTAGATGCAGTGATAGCTGTCCTGCAGCGTCACGAAGTTGCGGATGGCGCCCAGATAGTTGCCCAGATGCAGGCCACCGGTCGGCTGCACGCCGGAGAAGATGCGGTTCATGGGATAACTCACGGCCGTCGGAAAGGCGGCCGGGTTATCGCCCCGGGCCGGGGCCGGGTCAAGCTGGCGCCGTTTCGAGGGCGGCGGGCTAGCGGGCCGCGGCCGTCAGGTCTCGGCCGCCTTGCCCTTGCGCGAGACCAGCGCCTTCAGGTCGGCTCGGGTCACCGCGCCGAGGCCGAGGGCCAGGCCGGCGTAGAGCGCCAGGCCGAGGCCGACCAGGGCGGCGAGCGCCGCGACCTGGAGCGCCGCCGAGCCGTCGAACCAGCCGAGCAGGCCGAGGCTCGCGCCCCAGACGGCGGCGCCCATCAGGGCGCTGGCCAGCAGCATGCGCGGCAGGCGCCGCCGGTTGCGGGCGTCGATCTCGATCTGGCCGCGCCGGCGCAGGACGATGGCCAGCAGGGTGGCCTGCAGCCAGGCGGCGACCGAGGTCGCCAGGGCGATGCCGACATGGCCGAGCTGCCAGAACAGCGCCAGGCTGAGGGCGACGTTGGCGATCACCGCGGCCAGCGAGATGTGGAAGGGCCGCAGGGTGTCCTCGCGGGCGAAGAAGGCCGGCTGCAGCACCTTGACCAGGACGTAGGCCGGCAGGCCGAGCGCGAAGGCGGCCAGGGCCGCGGCGGTGGCGTCGCTCGCCGCGCGGTCGAAGACGCCGCGCTCGAAGAGGGTGACGGTGATCGGCCAGGGGATCACCAGCAGCGCCGCGGTCGCCGGCAGGGTCAGCAGCAGGGCCAGCTCCAGGCCGCGGTTCAGGCTGGTCATGGCCGCCGCCTCGGCGCCGCCGCGCAGCTTGCGGGTCAGCTCCGGCAGGAGGACCACGCCGATGGCGATGCCGATCAGGCCGAGGGGGAGCTGATAGACCCGGTCGGCGTAGTAGAGGTAGGAGACCGCGCCGGCCTGCAGGGAGGCGATGATGGTGCCGACCATGATGTTGATCTGCAGCGCGCCGGCCGACAGCAGGCCCGGGACCATCAGGCCCCAGAGCCGGCGCATGGCCGGGTTGAGCCGCGGCCGCGGCAGGCGCAGCGGCATGCCGGCGCGCGCGGCGGCGGCCAGCAGCAGCAGGAACTGGCCGCAGCCGGCCGCCGCCACGGTCCAGGCCAGCACCAGGCCGGGCCGCTCGGCACCCGGCACGATCAGCAGCAGGGCAGCGATGAAGAAGAGGTTGAGCAGGATCGGCGCGGCGGCGGCGGCGGCGAAGCGGTAGAGCGCGTTCAGCAGGCCGGAGAGCAGCGCGGTCAGGGCCATGAACAGCAGGTAGGGGAAGGTGATCCGGCTGAGCTCGACGGCCAGGTCGAACTTCTCCGGCTCCTCGGTGAAGCCCGGCGCCAGGACCAGCATGACCCAGGGCATGAAGGCCATGGCCAGGACCGTCAGCGCGAGCAGCGCGCTCAGCAGCACCGAGAGGGCCTGCTCGGCGAAGCGCTTGGCCGCCGCCTCGCCCTCCTGCTCCAGGCGCCGGGCGAAGAGCGGCACGAAGGCGGCGTTGAAGGCGCCCTCGCCGAACAGGCGGCGGAACAGGTTCGGCAGGCGGAAGGCGACGAAGAAGGCGTCGGCGACGGGGCCGGTGCCGAGGGTGGCGGCGATCAGGATGTCGCGCAGGAATCCGAGGACCCGGCTGACGCCGGTCAGGCCGCCGACCGTGGCGAACGAGCGAAGCTGCGCCATGGCCGGCAGTATCTAGGAGATTATGGCGATTCGGGGAAGCTGGCGGGGCTGGTTCGGGCGCGGCTGGCTGGCTTCAGCGGAACCGGTAGATGGTCTGCGTTCCCGTGGGCTCGGGCGGCAGGTTGCCGCGCGGCGCCTCGTGCAGGTTCTCCGGGGTCACGTTGAAGGCTTCGCAAAGAAAGGCCAGGAAATTGACCAGGCCCGTTTCGATGAACCGCATCCGACTGCTCCGATAACGAGAGAAACGTTCGTCAGTGTAGCGCAGGATGCGGTCCGAACCTCAAGAGAAGGTTAAGTCGCGCGGGCGGACCCCGAAGGGCCCGCCCGTTCCGGACGTCCGAAGCGAGAGGCCTGGTTTGGCTCAGATCTCGGGCGCGAGCTCGACCTGGTGCAGGGTCTCGCCGGTGAGGTCCTTCAGCATGACGGTCATGGCCTCGCTTTCGCCGTCGATGCCGACCTGGCCGAAGAACTGCAGGCCTTCGCTCGGCGGCAGGTTCACCTGGCCGGCCTCCGGCGCCTTCTGGAACACGACCTGCGGGCCGAAGCTGTTGTCGAGCCTGTTGGGCCCGAAGCTGCCGGCGTTGAGCGGCCCGGAGACGAACTCCCAGAAGGGCGAGAAGTCCTGAAACTGGGCCTTGTTCGGGTCGTAGTAGTGGGCCGCGGTGTAGTGCACGTCGGCGGTGAGCCAGACCACGTTCTTGATGCCGCTGTGCTTGATGAAGCTCAGCAGGTTGGCGATCTCCAGCTCGCGGCCGAGCGCAGGGCCGTCGCCGTTGGCCAGGTTCTCGAAGGCCTTGTCGCCGTCGCCGACCACCAGGCCGATCGGCATGTCGGCGGCGATCACCTTCCAGGTCGCCCGCGAGGCCATCAGCGCCATCTTCAGCCAGCGGATCTGGGCCTCGCCGAGGAAGACCGTGGCCGGGCCGCGGGTCGGCTGGCGGTTGGCCGTGTTGGGCCCGCGATAGCTGCGCATGTCGAGGAAGAAGATGTCGAGCGACGGGCCGTAGTTGATGCTGCGGTAGATGCGCCTGGGCTCCTGCCGGTGGCGCGGGATCGGCATGTACTCCATGAAGGCCCGGTGGCCACGGGCCGCCAGCAGGGCGACGCTCTTGACCTTGTAGTCGTCGCGCTCGAGCAGCTCCTGCGGGTACCAGTTGTTGACCGTCTCGTGGTCGTCCCACTGCGCGAACATCGGCACCGCCGCGTTGAAGCGCCGCAGGTTCTCGTCCATCAGGTTGTACTTGTAGCTGGCGCGGAACTCGTCGAGCGTCTCGGCGACCTTGGCCTTCTCCTCCAAGGTGACGTTCTTCCAGACGCTGCCGTCGGGCAGTTCCTTCTCCGCCGGGATCGGGCCGTCGGCGTAGACCGTGTCGCCGGAGTGGATGAAGAAGTCCGGCGCCGTATCGGCCATGGCGTCGTAGATCTTCATGCCGCCCCAGTCGAGGTTGATGCCCCAGCCCTGGCCGGCGGTGTCGCCGGACCAGAGGAAGGTGATGTCGCGACGGCCGGCGGGCGCGCTGCGGAAATGCCCGACCAGCGGCTCGCTCTCGACGTTGATGTCCTGCAGGTCCTGGAAGCGGGCGCGGTAGAAGATGTCCTGGCCCGCCGGCAGGTCGGTCAAGGGCATCTGCACCGTGAAGTCGCTGCCGGCCAGCGCCGCGGGGCCCCGCAGGTGCCGCGCATTCTCGAAGCTGTCGCTGGTCGCGACCTCGAGCAGCAGGCGGCTCGGCCGGTCGGCGCGGGCCCAGACCAGGCCGCTGGAGGCGGAGGCGTCGCCGCTCTGCAGGCCGTGGGTGAACCTGGGCCGGGCGCTCTCGGCCAGCACCACCGCCGGGCTGGCGATCAGGCCGCCGGCGAGGAGGGCGCCGCCGGCGGCGGCTGATTGCCGCAACAGGCGGCGGCGGCTGAGGACTCGAGGCGGCTTCGACGCGCGGTCGGGCATGGCGCTGTCCCTTTGCTTTCCGAGGCGACGTGCTTGGGGCGACGTGCTTGAGGCGATGAGCTTGGTTTCGCGTTTCTGCCTCTCGTCGTAGAGGCAGCGGCTTGCAGCGTCATGTCGGGCCGGTGACCGAGCGGTGAGTCTTGTGCGACCTTACGGTGACCCTCGCCGGCTCAAGCGCCGCTCGCGGCTTTCGCATCCTTGCGTTGACGTTTCGGCGCCTTCGCCTCGCCGCTTGTGGCGGCCTTGCGCCGCTCGGCCGGCTTGGCGCCGTCGGGCGCGGCCAGGGCGGCTTCGAGCGCTTTGCGCAGGCGCTCCAAGGCTTGCTTGCCGGTGATCTTCCCGCCCCGGGCGTTCTGGATGTAGAAGACGTCGACCACGCGCACGCCGAAGGTCGAGATCTTGGCCGACTGGATGGTGCAGCGCTGCTCGGTCAGGGCCGCGGTGACGTTGAACAGCAGGCCCGGCCGGTCGCGGCCGTTGACCTCGATGACCGTGTGGCTGGCGCTCTCGTTGTTGTCGATCAGCACGCGCGGCGCGACGGTGAAGACGCGCAGGCGGCTGGGGATCGTCGGCTTGCGCTTGGCCAGCTCCTCGGCCGGATCGCGCGCACCCGAGAGGGTCTGCTCGATCGCCGCCGAGAGCTTGGCCAGGCGCGCCGGGCTGTCGAAGGCGCCGCCGGTGGCGGCGGTGACGTAGAAGCTGTCGAGCGCCATGCCGTCGCTCAAGGTGAAGATCCGCGCGCCGTCGATCGAGCCGCCGGTGGTCGCGATGGCGCCGGCGATGCCGCTGAACAGGCCGGGCGTGTCGGCCGTGTAGACGGTCACCTCGGTGACGTCGCGGTAGCGGTCGACCCGCGTGTCGACGATCAGCTCGGCCCCGCGCTGGCGGGCTTCGCGCACCGCCTGGGCGTGGCGAAGCTGGGTGTCGGCCTCGACCGCCAGCCAATAGGACGGCGGGCAGGAGGCGAGGTGCCGGGCTAGATCTTTCTTGGGCCAGTCGGCGAGCTGTGCGCTGAGGCGCTCCTTGGCCTCGGCGATACGGTCCTGCCGGCCCTTGGTAACCGGCCCGCCGCTCAGGAGTTCCTCGGTGCGCCAGTAGAGATCGCGCAGCAGGGCGGCCTTCCAGGCGGTCCAGGTGCCGGGCCCGACCGCGCGAATGTCGGCCACAGTCAGCACCAGCAGCAGGCGCAGGCGCTCCATGGACTGCACCAGGGTTGCGAAGCTGGCGATGGTCTGCGGATCGTCCATGTCGCGGGTGAAAGCCGTGTGGCTCATCGCCAGGTGATGGGTCACCAGCCAGGCGACGGTCTCGGTCTCCTCGGCGCTCAGGCCGAGGCGCGGGCAGAGCTGCAGGGCGATGCGCGCGCCGACCTCGGAGTGGTCGCCCTTGCGGCCCTTGGCGATGTCGTGCAGCAGCAGGGCGACGTAGAGCACGCGGCGCGACAGCACCTTGTGCACCACCTCGCTGGCGATCGGCACCTGGTCGCGCAGCTGGCCACGCTCGATCTTGTGCAGGATGCCGATGGCGAAGATGGTGTGCTCGTCGACCGTGTAGTGGTGGTAGCGGTTGAACTGCATCTGCGCCACCACGCGGCCGAACTCCGGCACGAAGCGCCCGAAGACGCCCGCCTCGTTCATGCGCCGCAGGGTGATCTCGGGGTCCTTCTTGGCCGTCATCATGTCGAGGAACAGGGCGTTGGCCTGCGGGTCCTCGCGCAGCTCACCGTCGATCCGCTTCAGGTGGCGCGAGATCCAGCGCAGCGCCTCGGGGTGGATGTCCAGGCCGTTGTCCTGCGCCACCTTGAAGATCCGCAGCATCTCCATCGGCTTGTCGCGGAAGACGCCGGGCTCCTTGACCGTCAGGCGATGGCCCTCGAGCTGGAAGCCCTCGACGCGGCGCCGGCCGACCAGCGCCGGCAGGTTGATCAGGCGGCTCATGTGGCGCGCCTCCAGCGAGGCGCAGAGCACGCGGGTCAGGTCGCCGACGTCCTTGGCGACCAGGAAGTAGTGCTTCATCAGGCGCTCGACGGCGAGCGCGCCGGCATGGTCGCGGTAGCCCATGCGCGGGGCGATCTCGGTCTGCAGGTCGAAGGTCAGGCGCTCCTCGCCGCGGCCGGTCAGGTAGTGCAGGTGGCAGCGCAGGGTCCAGAGGAAGGACTCGGCCTTGGCGTAGCGCTTCGCCTCGTCGCGGGTCAGTACGCCGTCGGCGACCAGGCGCGCCATGTCGTCGACCTTGTAGAGATACTTGGCGATCCAGGCGAGGCTCTGCAGGTCGCGCAGGCCGCCCTTGCCCTCCTTGATGTTGGGCTCGAGGGTGTAGCGCGAGTTGCCCTGGCGCTCGTGGCGCGTGTCGCGCTCGTCGAGCTTGGCGGTCAGGAAGCCCTTGGCGCCGCGGCTCTGCACCTGCTTGGTGAAGCGCTGGTCGAGCTCTGCCGCCAGCTCGCCGTCGCCCCAGATCAGGCGCCGCTCCAGCAGCCCCGTGCGGATCGTCATGTCGGCCTTGGCCTGGCGGATGGTCTCGTCCAGCGAGCGCGTGGCGTGGCCGACCTTGAGGCCGAGGTCCCACAGCAGGTAGAGCAGCGCTTCGATGATCTGCTCGTGGCGGGCGGTCACCTTGTAGGGCAGCAGGAACAGCAGATCGATGTCGGACTGCGGCGCCAGCTCGCCGCGCCCGTAGCCGCCGACCGCGAAGACCGCGAGGCGCTCGCCGGCCGAGGGATTGCCGGCCGGATAGAGCTTTTCGACGATGTGGTCCATGGTCGCCGCGATGGCCTCGTCGGCGATGTTGCTCAGGCTCGAGGCGACGGCGCGGCCGAAGATGGCCTCCTCCTCGAAGAGCTGCCGGACCTCCTGCTTGGCGGCCGCCGTGGTCTGCTTGAGCAGCGCCAGCATCTCGGCCCGCGCCTTGGCCTCGGGCAGCCGCTGCGCCGCCAGGGCGTCCAGCTCGGCCGCCAGTGCAGCGCGCTCGAGGAACGTGCGCCGCTCCTTGGGGGCGCCGCGAACCGGCTCGGTCGTCAGACCGGGCTCGGTCGGCGCGAGTGCGCTCGGGTTGTCCTCCATGAGCCTCACTCTGACAGGCCTGGGCGCTGAGGCAAGCCGGCCGCGGCTGACAGCCCGTCTCCGCCTTCTATGATACGGGATGAAGTCCTTTCGCCGTCTGCTCCTCCTGCTGGCGTTCACCGGCCTGGCCGGCTGCGCGGGCAGCGCGCCGCCGCCGCAGGGCGGGCCGCGGGCGATCGTCGGTCTCAATCCCGACGGCGCCGCCCTGGAGGTCCTGGTCGAGGCCTTGCCGCCGGGCGCCTTGCTGCGCGAGGTCTGGCTCGCCGGCCCGGCCGGCCAGCGCCTCTCCGGCATCCCCCTCGAGCAGAGCCGGCGCGACGCGGCCCCCGGCCCGGCGCGCAATCCGGCCCTGCCCGACGTCGGGGTCGCCGCCAGCGGCGGCTCGGCGAGCGGCGTCCGCCCCTCGGTCAGCCTGCACTGGGGCCCCGAAGCGAGCGGCCCGCTCGGCGGCTGGCGCGACAGCCGCTGGCTGATCCCGCTGCCCGCCGCCCTCCGCCCGCGCCTCGCCCAAGGCGACTGGCGCGTCGAGCTGCACTACCTCGACAACGACGGCATCGCGCGAGTCCTGCGGCGACGGGTGCGGGTGTGAACGCGCTACGTCTCGTCGCTAGTCGCGCGACGAATGCTCAGGTGAGTTCGGTATCTCCGGCGGCGGCAGCTCGTCGTCGGTCCCCCAGCTCCGCAGCCAATCTCGAACCTCCGCGTGAGGAACGACGCGCCCGGCCTCGATAGAAGCAATGCCACGCTCGATGTGCGAAAGCTGCCACGCCAAGATTTGGTCCGATGTCATAGCCAGGCTCCTCAGCCGGCCGGCCTCTTGCAGGTCGGTGCGCTGCCGGATTCTACAGGCTGGCGATCTCGACATCGAGATCGAACCATCTGGCTCAAGGTAGAAGAAAGCCCAATCGCAAGACGAGCTGGAGAGTAGGAGTAGCCATGCCGATGATCGATCCGCTGCCGAGGGACCACGACCCCGAGGTGGCCGAGCTCGCGACCTTCTTTCACGAGACCCTGGGCTTCGTGCCGAACTCGGTGCTGACCATGCAGCGCCGGCCGGCCATCGCCGCGGCCTTCATCGCGCTCAACAAGGCGGTGATGGACCCGAGCCACGGCGTGCCGAGCGGCCTGAAGCGGCTGATCGGCTATCTCGCCAGCCACGCCGCCGGCTGCCGCTACTGCCAGGCACACACGGCCCTGGCGGCGCAGCGCTACGGCATCGAGGCGGCCAAGCTGGCCGATATCTGGGACTACGCCACAAGCCCGCACTACAGCGAGGCCGAGCGCGCCGCCCTCGACTTCGCGCTCGCCGCCGCGGCGGTGCCGAACGCCGTCACCCCCGCGCTGCAGGAACGCCTGCGCGCGCACTGGGACGAGGGCCAGGTGGTCGAGATCCTCGGCGTGGTCGCGCTCTTCGGCTACCTCAACCGCTGGAACGACTCCATGGCGACGTCACTGGAGGCGGGCGCGGAGAGCTTCGCCGCCGAGCACCTCGGCGGCTTCGGCTGGGACAAGGGCAAGCACGGCTGACGGCGCGGCGTCAGGTCAGGACGAAGGAGACGCCGGCGAAGATCCAAGCGAGGTTCCAGGCAACCAGGATCGCCAGGTCTATCCAGCGAACCCGCGGCTCGTAGCGGCCGGCCATGTGGCGCCGGTAGAGCTCTTCGCCGCGCTGGCGAATGAGGAAAGCAGGCAGGAGAGAGACCGCGAAGACGAATGCGGCCAAGGGCCTGAGGTGCTCCGGCAGGACAATGCCGAGCGCGATGCTCGGCAAGGCGAAGAGCATGAGAGCGACGACGACGAGGCCCAGGGGACCGTGCCTGCGGAGGGGCCCGTGCTGTTCCTCGGGGTCCGGCGTGCCGACGACGGGGTCGATGGCCACGTTGAGACAAGCCAGGGAGTCGAAGAAAGCGCGAATGAAGGCTCGCGGCCCGCTCGACAATCTGCCCGTGCGATGGGCGGGCCGCGAGCGGCGGACAACGGGGCTCATGAAGACTCCAGCAAGCCGCGCAGGGCGTAGAGCAGCTCCAGCGCCGCCTTCGGCGTCAGCTCGTCCGGGTTGATGTCGGCGAGGCGCTCCTCGACGGCGGAGGGCTCGGCGGCGGCGGCCGGGGTCTTGCGGGCCGCGGAGCCGGCGGCGAAGAGCGGCAGGTCGTCGGCCAGGCGGGCCAGGCTGCCGGCCTGCTCGCCGGATTCCAGGGTCTTCAGCACGGCCTCGGCGCGGGCCACGGCGTCGGGCGGCAGGCCGGCCAGCTTGGCCACGTGGATGCCGTAGCTGCGGTCGGCGGTGCCGGCGGCGACCTCGTGCAGGAAGACGATCTCGCCCCGCCACTCCTTGACCCGCATGGTGACGCAGGCCAGGCCCTCGAGGGTCGCGGCCAGCTTGGTCAGCTCGTGATAGTGGCTGGCGAAGAGCGCGCGCGAGCGGTTCACCGTGTGCAGGTGCTCGACGCAGGCCCAGGCGATCGACAGGCCGTCGAAGGTCGCCGTGCCGCGGCCGATCTCGTCGAGGATGACCAGCGAGCGCGGGCCGGCCTGGTTGAGGATCACCGCGGTCTCGACCATCTCGACCATGAAGGTGGAGCGGCCGCG
>JANQLT010000056.1 GCA_028280455.1 Kiloniellales bacterium | reverse complement strand
CGCATCCCTCTCCCCCGACGGGGGAGAGGGCTGTGGAGGCTTAGCGAAGCCGAAGGCTGAGCTTAGCCGGAGCCGGGTGAGGGGGCGGTTCGTTTCCCTTCGGCAGCGCGCCGGCGGTGCTACGTCATCCCGCAACGCCCCAAGGCACCAGCACCTGCCGCACCGTCTGGCCCTCCGCCAGCCGGTCGAAGGCCTCGTTGAGCTGCTCGAAGCCGACGGTCTCGCTCATCAGGCGGTCGACGGGCAGGCTGCCTTGCTGGTAGAGGGCGACGTAGTGCGGCACGTCGCGCAGCGGCACGCAGCTACCGATGTAGCTGCCCTTGATGGTCTTCTCCTCGGCCACCAGGTTGACGTGCTGGATCGCGAAGTCGTGGTCCGGGTGCGACAGGCCGGCGCTGACCGTCGTGCCGCCCCGGGCGGTGATCTTGTAGGCCAGCTCCATGGCCTTGACCGCGCCGACCATCTCGAAGCCGAAGTCGACGCCGCCGCCGGTGGCCTCGCGCACCTGCTCGACGACGTCCTCGTCCTTGGCGTTGAAGGTATCGGTGGCGCCGAGCTGGCGGGCCAGGGCCAGCTTGTCGTCGAGCACGTCGATGGCGACGATGCGCCGGGCGCCGGCCAGGCGGGCGCCGAGCAGGGCGTTCAGCCCGACGCCGCCGAGCCCGACCACGGCGACGCTGGCGCCGGGCTTGACCGCGGCCGTGTTGACCACGGCGCCGACGCCGGTCAGCACCGCGCAGCCGAAGAGCGCGCCGATCTCCAGCGGCAGGTCCTTGTCCATCTTGACCAGCGAGCGCTCGGAGACCACGACGTACTCGCAGAAGGCCGAGACGCCGACCTGGTGGTTGATGGTCCGGCCCTCGTGGCTCAGGCGCCGGGCGCCGGACAGCAGGGTGCCGGCGGTGTTGGCCTTGGCGCCGGGCTCGCAGAGCGCCGGCCGGCCGGTCATGCAGGGGCCGCAGTGGCCGCAGCTCGGCACGAAGACCAGGGCGACGTGGTCGTCGACCGCGAGGCTGGTCACGCCGGGCCCGAGCTCGGCGACCACGCCGGCCGCCTCGTGGCCCAGCGCCATGGGCATGGCCCGCGGCCGGGCGCCGTTGATCACCGAGAGATCGGAGTGGCAGAGCCCCGCCGCGGCGATGCGCACCAGCACCTCGCCCGGACCGGGCTTCTCCAGCTCCAGCTCCTGGATCTCGATCGGCCGGCTGTCGGCATAGGGCCGCGGCCGGCCCATCTCGTAGAGCACGGCGGCTTTGATCTTCATGTCGGAGCCTTCCCCTGACGCGCGCGATCGGGCAGAGCGCCCTTGGCCGGCATGACACACCAGGCGAAAGGCCGCTTCAAGCGGCCAGGCCGCGATCAGTCCAGCGGCTCGACCTTGACCAGGGGGGCGGGCAGGACGATGTCGCCGGGCCCCATGGCCTCGAGCGCCGAGACCAGCCGGCCGCGGCGGCCGAGCAGCTCGTCGGCCAGGGCGACGATCAGCGGGTTCGGGTGGGCGTGGGGCGCGGCCCGGCGCAGGCGCAGGCCGGCTTCCCGCTCCCGGCCCTCGGCCCTGAGGCAGAGCGCGATCAGCGCCGTGGCCATGGAGCGGCTGATGCCGGCCATGCAGTGGATCAGCAGCGGCTCGAAAGGCTCGCTCGCCTCGCGCGCCTGCAGGAAGGCGACCAGCGGCTCGATGTGCGCGCGCGCCGGCAGCACCCGCTCCGGCTTCGGCGCGGCGATGTCGTGTACCGCGACCCGCAGGTGCCGCTCGTCGGGCACGTTGGGCGGCTTCGGCGGCTGCTCGTCCGGGCCGACGATGGAGATCAGATGCTTCGGCGCCAGGAGCGCGGCCTGGCGCGGCATCGCCTCGATGTTGCAGACGTAGATCATCGGCGCTTCCGGGAACGGAGCTTAGAGTGAATCGGTGACGGCCGCGTGATGGCGGGCCGGGAGACTGGTCA
The DNA here is from genome assembly GCA_028280455.1 of Kiloniellales bacterium. Taxonomy (GTDB): domain Bacteria; phylum Pseudomonadota; class Alphaproteobacteria; order Kiloniellales; family JAKSDN01; genus JANQLT01. The sequence goes on along the minus strand of JANQLT010000056.1, from coordinate 6,535 downwards.
GCGCCGGCCGCCGGCGCGCTTGCGGCGGGCCTGGGCGAAGCCGGCGTTGGCCAGCGGGTCCTCGTCGAACAGCTCGGCGAGCTTCTCCATCATGGTGCCGCCGAGCTGCTCGGCGTCGACGATGGTCACCGCGCGCCGATAGTAGCGGGTGACGTCGTGGCCGATGCCGATGGCCAGCAGCTCGACCGGCGAGCGGGTCTCGATCACCTCGATGACCTCGCGCAGGTGGCGCTCCAGGTAGTTGCCGGGATTGACCGAGAGGGTCGAGTCGTCGACCGGCGCGCCGTCGGAGATGACCATCAGGATGCGCCGCTGCTCGGGCCGGGCGAGCAGCCGGTTGTGCGCCCAGAGCAGCGCCTCGCCGTCGATGTTCTCCTTCAGGATGCCCTCGCGCAGCATCAGGCCGAGGTTCTTGCGGGCCCGCCGCCAGGGCGCGTCGGCCGCCTTGTAGACGATGTGCCGGAGGTCGTTGAGGCGGCCCGGGTTGGCCGGCTTGCCGGCGGCGATCCAGCGCTCGCGCGACTGGCCGCCCTTCCACATGCGCGTCGTGAAGCCGAGGATCTCGACCTTGACGCCGCAGCGCTCCAGCGTGCGCGCCAGGATGTCGGCGCTCATCGCCGCGACGGTGATCGGCCGGCCGCGCATCGAGCCGGAGTTGTCGATCAGCAGGCCGACCACGGTGTCGCGGAAGGCCACCTCGCTCTCCTGCTTGTAGGACAGCGAGTGCAGCGGGTTGACGATGATGCGCGGCAGGCGCGCGGTGTCGAGCAGGCCCTCTTCCAGGTTGAACTGCCAGGCCCGGGTCTGCTTGGCCATCAGGCGGCGCTGCAGGCGGTTGGCCAGGCGGGCGATGACGCCCTGCAGGTGGGCGAGCTGCTGGTCGAGCATCTGGCGCAGGCGGGCCAGCTCGTCGGGGTCGCAGAGCTCCTCGGCCTCGACCACCTCGTCGAACTCGAGGGTGAAGGCGCCGTAGTGCTCCTGCCAGGCGCCGTCGAGCGAATCGTCCCACTGCGGCGGCCGGTTCGGCCGGCCCGGCTCCTCGTCGCCGGCACCGGGCACGAAGTCGCCGTCGGCCTCGGCGGCCTGCTCCTCGGCGCCCTTGGCCTCGGTCATGTCGGCCATCTCGCCGTCCATGCTGGCCGGCATCTCGCTGCTGTCGCTCTCGCCGCTCTCGCTGTCGCCCTCGCTCTGGTCCTGGTCGCCGCCCTGCTCCTGGTCCTGGCTCTGGTCGTCGTTCAGCGGCTCCTCGGCCTCGCCGCTGTCGAGGTCCAGGTGCACCAGCAGCCGGCGCACGGCGCGGGCGAAATCCTCCTGGTCGCCGGCCAGCGACTTGAGCTCGTCCAGGTCGCGCAGCACCTGGGCGTCGAAGCTGCCGCGCCAGAGGTCGACCATCTGCTTGGCGGCATGCGGCGGCGCATGGCCCGAGATCGCCTCGCGCGCCAGCAGGCGCAGGACCTCGCAGAGCGGCACCTCCTCGCGGCTGGTCGCCTGGGCCAGGCCGCGGCTGCGGAACTGCTCCTCGAGGGCCGCGTCGAGGTTGCCGGCGATGCCGGCCATGCGGCGGATGCCGAGCGACTCGCAGCGGGCCTGCTCGACCAGGTCGTAGACCTCGCGGGCCTCCGCGGTGCCCGGCCGCAGGGCGGCGTGGGTCTCGCCGTTATGGTAGCGCAGGCGCAAGGCGGCGGCGTCGGCCTCGCCGCGCACCTGGCAGACCTCCTGCTGCGGCAGGTCGCGCGGCGGCAGCGGCAGGCGCAGCTCGGCGCCGCCCGACGACGAGGGCTGGTTCGAGGCGCTGGGCGCGAAGCTGGCGTTGACGTCATCCCGGCAGGCGATGGCGCGCAGGGTCGCGCCGGTGGCGCGCTTGAACTGCTCGAGACGGGATTCGCCCTCGGCCATGGCGCTGCTCAGCGGCCCGCCCGAGAGGGCGCGGGGCGGCCGGTCATACGACGGTGACCTGGACCCCGCTTTCCGGCAGCTCGGTGCCGAAGCAGCGCTGGTAGTACTCGGCCACGGTCGGCCGCTCGACCTCGTCGCACTTGTTGACGAAGGTGACCCGGAAGGCGAAGCCGATGTCGCCGAAGATGTCGGCGTTCTCCGCCCAGGTCAGGACCGTGCGCGGGCTCATGACGGTCGAGAGGTCGCCGTTGATGAAGCCGCTGCGGGTCAGGTCGGCGAGCGCCACCATGGCCGAGATGGTCTCGCGGCCCTCCTTGCTGTCGTAGGTGGGGCACTTGGAGAGGACGATCTCGGTCTCGGCGTCGTGCTCCAGGTAGTTCAGGGTGGCGATGATGTTCCAGCGGTCGAGCTGGCCCTGGTTGAGCTGCTGGGTGCCGTGATAGAGCCCGGTGGTGTCGCCGAGGCCGATGGTGTTGGCCGTGGCGAAGAGCCGGAAGGCCGGATGAGGCCGGATGATCCGCGCCTGGTCGAGCAGGGTCAGCTTGCCCTCGACCTCGAGCACGCGCTGGATGACGAACATGACGTCGGGCCGGCCGGCGTCGTACTCGTCGAAGCAGAGCGCGGTCGGGTGCTGCAGGGCCCAGGGCAGCAGGCCTTCCTGGAACTCGGTGACCTGCTTGCCGTCGCGAATCACGATGGCGTCCTTGCCGATCAGGTCGATGCGGCTGATGTGGCTGTCCAGGTTGATACGGATGCAGGGCCAGTTGAGCCGGGCGGCGACCTGCTCGATGTGGGTCGACTTGCCGGTGCCGTGGTAGCCGTTGATCATCACCCGCCGGTTGTGGGCGAAGCCCGCCAGGATGGCGAGGGTGGTGTCGCGGTCGAAGCGGTAGGACTCGTCGATGTCCGGCACGTAGTCGTTGCCCTGGCTGAAGGCCGGGGCCTGCATGTCGCTGTCGATACCGAAGGTCTGCCTGACCGAGACCGTGATGTCCGGCCCGCTGGTGGGCATGACGCCGCCGCCGGTCGCGCTCTCCAGGGCCATGACGTTCCTTTCCGGCGATCCTGGGTTCGGGAAGCCGCCCGTACGCCTTGCGTCAGGCGAAGCTCTTCTTGAGCGTCGAATAGGCTTGGTTGACCGCCTTCAGGCGCTCTTCCGCCTCGCGACTGTCGCCGTTGGCGTCGGGGTGCAGTTGTTTGGCGAGCTTCTTATAGCGTGACTTGATCTCAGTAAAGCTCGCCGAGGCCTCCAGGCCGAGCACCGCCAGGGCGTGGTCCGCCTCGCTCTGGGGCCGCTTGGCCCTGGCCTGCTCGCGCCGGCTCTCGGACTGCGGGCCCCAGTTCTGGTCGAACATGCGCCGGATCTGCTCCTGCAGCTCGGCCTCGGCGCCGTTGTAGGGCTTGTTGAGCGGCCAGCTCGGCCGCTGCCAGACCGTGTCGTTGCGCCGGATGGCCTCGATCTCGTCCTCCGACAGGCCGGAGAAGTAGTCCCAGGCGGCGTTGTAGTCGCGCACGTGATCGAGGCAGAACCAGTAATAGTCGTCCAGCCGGGTGCGGCTCTTGGGCGCCCGATAGTCCCCGGATTCCGGGCAGCCGGGGACGTCGCAGGCGCGCACCCGGGCGCGCGGCTGGCGGAAGGGTTCGTTGACGGCTTGCGGTGTCGGCCGAGCCATGGCGGAAGTATGGGAGGCAAGGGTTAAGCTTACAAGCTGGGCCGGCTTGAAATGGCGGCTCCGGGGCCACAGATCGCCGGAAGGGCCGGCCCAGGTGGCCAGAGAGCGGGAGAAGCGAGATGTCCATGGCCGAGAGGATCGAGCGCAAGCTCGAGGCGGCGCTGAGCCCGGCGAGCCTGCGCATCGCCGACGATTCGGAGAGCCATCGCGGCCATGGCGGCTACCGCGAGGGCGGCGAGACCCACTTCCGGGTCGAGATCGTCGCCGCCGCCTTCGACGGCCAGAGCCGGGTCCAGCGGCAGCGCCGGGTCTACGAGATCCTGGCCGAGGAGCTGGAAGAGCGGGTCCATGCCCTGCAGCTCGTCACCCTGACCCCCGACGAGGCCGCGACGCGGCAGGCCTGATTCCGGCCCTTCGCCGCGGGCCGCGCGGCGGCTAAACTGACCCCCAAGCGCAACCGTGGGTGCCGAGCGAGGGGGCGCCTTGGAGCAGTGGCACTACATCGCGATCCTGATCCTGGTCATGCTGGTGACCGGCCTGATCGGCGGCTTCGTCAACTATGCCCTGGCCCTGGCCGACGAGGAGAAGGCCCGCAAGGCCGACAAGGCCAAGGCCTCGGAAACGCCGGGGACGCCGGCGCCTGAGAGCGAGGCGAGCGAGGCGAGTGAGGGCACGGGGGCCGGGGGCCTGATCGAGGATCCGCGGCTGCTCTGGCGCAGCATGGTCACGGGCGTTGTGGCGGCCTTCATCGTCCCGCTGTTCCTCCGGCTCTCGGCCGGCGGCACCGAGGACCTGGTCTCCAGCGTCCTGCGCACCGACTGCAGCGGCGAGTTCGCCAAGTCCTGCGCCAACCGCGCGGCGGACTTCTTCGTGGTCGCGGCCTTCTGCCTGGTCGCCGCCGTCTCGGCCCGCGCCTTCATCCAGACCGTCTCCCAGCGCATCCTGCAGCAGGCCAAGGAAGCGACCCGCCGCGCCGAGGCCGCGGAAGCCAAGGTCGAAACCGCCGAGCAGAAGGTCGCGGACATGGCCGAGGACCTGAGCGAGGGCGAGGTGGACAGCCAGGCCGCCGAGGCCGCCGCCGCCGACGAGACGAGCCCGCCGCCGGAGGCGGATGCCCTCAAGCTGCTCATCGCCATGGAGGACTCGACCTACTACCGGCGCTCGACCAGCGGCCTGGTCAGCGAGACCAAGCTGCCGCGCGGCGAGGCCGTCGCGCGCCTGGAGGCCTTGGTGGCCGAGGGCCTGGTCGAGAAGACGATCTCCAAGAAGGACAGCACGCCGCGCTGGCGCATCACCTCGAACGGCCGGACCCTGGTGCTGCGCGAGCGCCTCAAGGGCTGAGCGCTCAAGCCCCCTCGTAGAAGCCCGGCCACTGGGCCTTCACCACCGGGCCGTCGGCGCGGTAGGCGTGGCAGGTGTTGATCAGCGGCGGCTTGCCGGGCCTGGGCTTGTCGGCCGCTTTCTTGGCCAGCACCGGGTAGAGCGTCTGGAAGGCGACCGTGGCCATGGCGCCGAGCATCTCGCGCAGATGGGTGCAGCCTTCGACGCCGCCGAGCCGCTCCTTGATCGCCCGGCTCCAGCCGGGGCCGAGCGTGACGCCGACCATGCGGGCGTAGTTGGGCGCCACCGCCGGGCAGGCCTGGTAGGGGCCGGCGTCGGTCGCCGCCTCCAGGCCGCGCACCACCAGGCTCTCGTCCAGGGTCAGGCGCAGGTGCATGTCGTGCAGCGGCTCGCCGGCCTCGATGCGGCCGCGGAAGGCGTTGTCGAAGCCGTAGGTCTTGGTGTCGGTCATGTGGGCCTCGATGTCCCACAGGCCGTCGTCGCGGCGGTAGCCCTCGATGCGGATGTCCCGGCAGTGCATCTTCTCGCGGGGCGCGGGCTCGGACAGCGGCATGGCGTCTCCTCCAGGCAGTCGGCTCTGGGCATTCGGCGGCGCGGGCAAGATGCCGTCGCGCCGGGGGCCGGATCAAGCCGCCGCCGGCGCTGCCCGTCGCGAAACGCGACGCTACCCGTCGCGACACTGGCTATGCATGGTTCGCATGGCTGTCGTGTGGACTTATCACTGGGGTTGCCGCGGTGGCGGGGCTACCTCTCCGCTTATCGGCGGGCCGGGGGCTCGCCTCCACAGGACAGATGACATGTACGCGGCAAACTGGCACGTCGATCGGCGCCAGGGCCAGGTCCCCGAGCATCCCTGCGACGGGCCTTTCCCGACCGACCTGAAAAACTGAAAAAAACGCGCCGATCCTTCGGCGCGTTTAACGCTAAGTGAAGGGCTTTGTGCTTAAATTTGTCACAGCAGGCAAGGACGCCTGCTGTGCCGAAAGTACGAAGCATGATGCACCGTTGGAGAGACTCGATGACGGACTGCTGGCGCAGGGCGCGGCGGTTCGAGTGGGTCGCCTTCGCGCTGCTGACCCTGATGTCCCTGGCCGTCACGGCGGCCTCCTTCGCGGCGACAGCCTGGTCGGCCTGACAGCGCGGTTTCAGAGTCTGAGCCGAGAGGCCGGACCGTCGATTCAGTTCCGGGCCGTACCGGCGCCCCGCGCATACGGGGGGCTCGCAGCCGTCATAGTACCTTCAATTTTCACACTTATTTTACAGTTATGCGGATTGCGCATGGCTACGTTACGGTATTCAGGATAGACAAAAAGCGGTCCGGGCACCATCTTCTGACATGACGATGTTGCGTTGCAACATCTCTTTGGAAGCTGACGCTTCGGCGTCGGTTTCCTTATCCGGGCGTTTCGCCCGGATGCGGGGTCTTCGGACCCCCACGTCTCCCAGACGTGAAGCCTCCCTGTTCAACTTGCCGGGCCCTCGTGGCCCGGCTTTCTTTTTGTTAAGCGCCTTCCGCCAAGCTCCCCGCTAGAGCGTTTTCCGCTCACGCGGAATCACGGCACCGGCCCGCTCCCCCTCCCGGCCACCCACGGCAGTATCCTATTGGGTGGCCGGGAGGGGGAGCG
>JANQLT010000238.1 GCA_028280455.1 Kiloniellales bacterium | reverse complement strand
TGGGTGCGCAGCGACATGGACTTCGGGTTCTGGGGGTCGAACTGCTTGATCAGCTTGGCCCACAGGATGCGCGCGGCGCGCATCTTGGCGACCTCCATGAAGAAGTTCATGCCGATGCCCCAGAAGAACGACAGGCGCGGCGCGAACTGGTCGATGGTCAGGCCTGCCCCGAGCCCGGCACGGGCGTACTCGATCCCGTCGGCCAGGGTATAGGCCATCTCGATGTCGGCGGTCGCTCCGGCCTCCTGCATGTGGTAGCCGGAGATCGAGATCGAGTTGAAGCGCGGCATCTGCGTCGCCGTGTGCTCGATGATGTCGGCGACGATGCGCATCGAGGGCGCCGGCGGGTAGATGTAGGTGTTGCGGACCATGAACTCCTTGAGGATGTCGTTCTGGATGGTCCCCGAGAGCTTGGCCTGCGGCACGCCCTGCTCCTCGGCGGCGACGATGTAGCCGGCCAGCACCGGCAGCACCGCCCCGTTCATGGTCATCGAGACGCTCATCTCGTCGAGCGGGATGCCGTCGAACAGGATCTTCATGTCCTCGACGGAGTCGATGGCGACCCCCGCCTTGCCGACGTCGCCGACGACGCGCGGATGGTCGGAGTCGTAGCCGCGGTGGGTCGGCAGGTCGAAGGCGACCGACAGGCCCTTCTGGCCGGCCGCCAGATTGGCCCGATAGAAGGCGTTCGACTCCTCGGCGGTCGAGAAGCCGGCGTACTGGCGTATGGTCCAGGGCCGGCCCGCGTACATGGTGGCGCGCGGTCCGCGGGTGTAGGGCGCGATGCCCGGCAGGCCGATGTCGTGCTCCAGGCCCTCGAGGTCGGCCTCGCTGTAGAGCGGCTTGACCGCGATGCCCTCGGGCGTTTCCCAGGCCAGGGACTCGCTGTCGCGGCCCTTCAGCTCGGCCTGCGCCGCTCCCCGCCAATCGTCCAGACTCGGCTTGGGAAAATCAGCCATCAGGCCCGCTCCCTCTCGTACGCTTGGACAGCCCGGGAGTATAGGCCGCCCGAGCAGCCTAAGTCCATGTGACCCCAGGGCTAATTGCCCCCAGACGCGCCTCTTGTCACAGCCCCCGAGCGCGCGCCGGCGCCAGGCGCCGAAAGGCCACCGGCTCGTCGAAGCCCTTCAGCCGAGCCTGCTCCCGAACTTGTTCGCGAACCTGCCCGGGGGCCTGGGCAAAATCGGCCAGAAGTGGCGCCACCGACCCGTCCTCGGCCATGGCCTCGGACAGCACGATGTCGCCGCCCCAGCTCTCGCCCTGCAGGCGCGCCGCCAAATTGACCGTGGAGCCGAAATAGTCAAGCCGATCGTTCAGCGTCACCGCGATGCAGGGGCCCTCGTGGAGCCCGAGCTTGATGACGATCGGCGTGGCCTGGTGGCTCTCGTTGAACTCGGCCACCTTGGCCTGGATCGCCAGCGCCGCCGACAGGGCGTCGGTCGGCTGGTGGAAGGCGGCCATCACCGCGTCGCCGATGGTCTTTACCACCGCCCCGTCGTGCTCGCGTACCAGGCGGCCGAGGAAGGCGAAGTGGTCGCGCACCAGGTGGTAGGCCGGGGCGTCGCCGATCCGGTCGTAGAGCGCGGTCGAGCCGGCCAGGTCGCTGAACAGCAAGGCGATGCGCCGCACCTCGACCTCGTCGCCCGGGCGCAGGACCTGGTCGGAGAAGAGGTCGCGGAAGGCCTGCAGGCAGCCGACCCGGTCCGCGGTCAGGGCGTCGCGCACCCAGGCGCATTCCTCGACGATCAAGGTCAAGGTCCGGGCGCTGTCGTTGCGCAGCCGCAGCCCGCCGGCCGGCGCCGGCGAACCGGCGCGCAGGCCCTCGTCGCCCGCGATCACCTCGGGGAAGCCGCCGCCCTCCCAGTCGATCTCCAGCTCCGGACCGGGCTCCAGGGTCCGCAGCCGGTAGCGGCCGGGCTCCAGCGCGACGCTCTCGGCGCGCGCGCCGCCGGGCGGCAGGGTCAGATGTACGTGTATGTGGGGCGTGCTCATGGGCCCGAAGAGGCAATACTCGCCCTGGTTCAGCGGCCGGATGCCGGGGGCCGGCGAGAAGCTCAGCTCGACGTTGCGCGAGAAGTCGCGGACGTAGTCGATGTTGCAGGTCGAGCAGTGCGCCCCGGTCGGTAGCCGATCGAGGCTCGGCACCACCTCCTTGGCGATCCGGCAGCGCGGGCAGAGCAGGTCCCAGCGCAGCACCAGCAGGCCCCGGCGGGTCGCCTCCAGGCAGAGCTCGATGGCCTGGCGCGCCGGCACCCGCCAGTGCCGGGCAAGACGCAGGGGCCGGATCTGGGTCAGGTCGACTTCCTGGGCCTGCATCAGCCACGCCGCCAGCCGCCCCGCCAGGCCGTGGCCGTGGCCGCTGTCCTCGATGGCGGCGACGGCCGCCTCGAGGCGCGCCTGAGCCTGGGGCGAGGCCGCGGGCGGCGCGTAGTCGAAGGCGGTCTCGCGCCGGCCGGCGGCGCAGTCGTTGGCGGTCGCGGCCAGGCGCCCGAAGGTCTCGGCGGCCGACTTGAAGAAGGCCGTGCGCAGCATGATCTCGCCCAGCAGGCCGCGGGCCGAGGCCTCCAGGCTATAGACGGCGCGGCTGCCCTCGCCCTCGGGCTCGATGCGGAAGCGGGCGCAGAGCGTCAGCAGGGGGCCCTGGCGGAAGTCGCGGCAATGCTCGAACCACTGGTTCGCGACCCAGTTGACCGGCCGCTCCTCCCATTCCAGTTGGAAGGGGCCCTTGCGGGTGCGGGCGAGGTACTGGACCGAGCCGTCCGGCCGCGGCCGCTCCTCGATCTCGTGGTTTGGCAGGTCGGCGGCCTCGTTGAAGCGGGCGGTGTCGGCCAGGAGCGGCCAGATCAGCGCCGGCGGGCTGTCGAAGTTCCAGACCCAGCTTCGGCTATGCGGCTTCGCCATGCTTCCCGCCTCGGCTCCGGGCGCCCCGGCCGCGCCGTGCTACCAGCGCAGGACGGGCATCGCGGCATCCGGGCGGACCGCCTTCTCGGCGCAAAGCGCCGCCAGGCGCGCCGGCTCGGGCGCCTCTTCGGCTTCTACGCCCAGGACCTCGGCATGGATGCCGCCGGTGATCAGCAGGCAGTCGAGGCCGGCCGCCCGGGCACCGGCGATATCGGTCGCCAGGGAGTCGCCGATCACCAGCACCGAGCGCCGCCCGGCCTGGCCGATGGCCTCGAGGCAGGCCTCGAAGACGCCGGGATCAGGCTTGCCGTGGTAGCGCACCACGCCGCCCCTCGCGGCATAGCGCTGGGCGATCGCCCCGGCGCAGATCTCGCGCCGGCCGCCGCGGACCACGACAAGGTCCGGGTTGGCGCAGATCATCGGCAGGCCGCGCTCGAGCGCCGGCTCGAGAACCGGATCGTAGTCCTCGGCCCGCTCGTCGGGCGCGTCGGCGCCGCTGTTCAGCAGGAACTCGGCCTGCCCGACCGCCTCGACGAAGTCGATGTCCAAGCCGTCGCGCAGGCCCCAGTCCCGCTCCGGCCCGATGTGCAGGCAGCGCCGGCCGAGCGCCCGGTACCAGGCGTCCGGCCGCGCCTTCAGGTGCCGCCAGCAGTCTTCGCCCGAGCTGTGGACGTGGTCGGCATGCTGCGGGCCGATGCCCAGCTCGGCGTTGCGGGCGGCGACCACTGCGGCGCGGCGCGGCGCGTTGGACAGGATCGCGACCTTGCGGCCGCCGCGCCGGAAGCGCTCCAGCGCGTCGAGCGCCGCCGGGAAAGCGGTGACGCCGTCGTGCAGCACGCCCCAGAGATCGACGATGGCGGCCTCGTAGCCGTCGGCAAGAGCCGAAAGACCGCCGAGGATCGGCGGCGAGTTGAGCGTGGAAAGGGAAAGGTCGGCCATCGCGGCCCTTGTGCCACAGTGACTGTATCCACGAAAGCCAACTCGGCCAAAGCAACGACACAAGATGTTCCAGCAGACCGTCAGCCAATCAAGATTTTCACATTGACACTTCTCGATCTACCTTATGTAGTGGAATTCGCTGTTGGGCGAACGAGGGTGGCATTTGAGTCCTTTATTCGTATAGGAGCGAAAAATGAACGCATCGCGTCTAATGGATGCTCTAGAAATACTAATCCACAATGAAGATACATATCGGATTCAGGATATATTGAATGAGCTCCAAAGCCATCTTGTAAATCTTGTAAATGCACCACAAGAGTCAAGCCATCAGAATCAATTCAGCGATTCATTAAAAAAACTGAACAGCACACTCAACCAAATGGGAAATGGATTTGACCCTGCACAGATAAGTCTGTTTAAGGATATTGGAGCAATTCAGTTCTTTTCTGCCGACATTCCAAATAGCATATCTCAATACGCACAGGAAAATCCGATAACACCGGCTGTAGTTCGTGATTTTGTTGCAGATATCATAGACAAGAGAAATAGCTATATAGACAGAATTAAGAATCTTAGAAACAACCTTGTCGCTATAGGCGTTCAATCTGTGGAGTTAGAACCCGGTAGTGCCGAGATTGGCTTCGTCTTGCCTAGAGATTTGTTCGACGGTCAACTACAATTGTTGATAAAACAACTTGGAGTAGTGAATAGCCTAATTCGCGGCTTCTCTGAATTTACCACTGGCTCTGTACAGCCAATCGCAGTTCGCCAAATCTCCTCATCTGATCCACTATTCTTCTTTTGTCTTGACGTGAGAATCATAGCCACAATTGGCGCAGCGGTGACTTGGGCACTCCATACCTGGAAGCAAGTTGAAGAAATTAGGGAGATTCGGGAGCGTTCGAGTGAGATACCGTCATTTACAGACTCCGATCTAAAGGTATTTGATGACAGAATTGAAGAAGTTATTGAGGCCGCTATCAAAGAAAAAGTATCAGAAATTCACAAAGAAAGCCAAGAACGCACGACACGAACATCACCTGAACAACAAACGCATATCACTTGGGCCTTGCGGACATTGTTAGCGCTCGTAGAAAGAGGGCTGAAAGTTGAAATTCGGGCTTTGCCCTCGTCAAATCGGGAAAACGAATCAGACATTGATCCTGAGATAGAATCTGCGTTTGAACAAATTAGCGAGAATGGGCCGGAGTTGATTTTCCCTGAGATCGAAGGGCGCCCTGTTCTAGATTTACCCGCTCCACTAAATGAAAAAGAGCACCAAAAAGATAAGTCACCACAAGCCAGATCAACTACTAAGAGAACTAAAAAATAGAGATTTCGGCCCCACTTAAACCTCATCAATGTGAAGCACGAATTTGATTTACATCTGATCAAGGCCCATAGATTTTTGAAAGAACGTCGGGGATCGATAGCTCTTCAAAAACGAGCAAAGTCCGCTTTGGGCAGCCGTCAGGCCGCTTGCTTGGCCGCCTTCGGGCTGCCGAAGAGATAGCCCTGGCCCATCTCGGCGCCGTAGTCGAGCAGCTCGAGGAGCTGGTCCTCCTGCTCGATCTTGCCGACGATCAGCTCGATCTCGTGGGCGCGCAGCCGCGACGAGAGGTACTGGAAGTCGCGGATGCAGTCCTCGGTCTCGCCGTCGGTCACTCGGCCCAAGTCGACCTTGACGTAGCGCACGCCGAGCGCGGCGAGCGCGCCGATGTCGAACTCGATCTTCTCGAGCCGGTCGAGCGACAGCCGGCAGCCGAGCGCGGTCAGGCGCTGCAGGCGCTCGACCTCGTCCTCGCCTAGGCCGGCGTAGTGGGCCTGCGACAGCTCGAAGATGAGATGGCCGGCCAGGTCGCGGTTGGACTCGAGGAAGCCGATGAAGTCGTCGAAGAACTCGGCGTCGGCCAAGGTGCGCGGCGAGATGTTGCAGAAGAAGTCGTGCGGCCGGCCCTTGCGCTCGATGCGCCGCACGAGCTGGATGCAGCGGAACAGCAGCATGTTGTCGATGGCCGTGATCAGCCCGGCCGACTCGGCGATCTCCAGGTACTGGTCCGGCGTCAAGCGGTCGCCCTCCGGCGTCACCAGCCGCGAGTAGCACTCGAAGCTGAACTGCTTGCGCTGCGGCAGGGTGACGATGGGCTGCAGGACCAGCTCGACCCGGTCGTTGCGCAGCGCCTCGCGGACCTCGGCCAGGCGCGGCGTCTCCGCGGCCGGCAGCGGCTCCTCGCGGCGCGGCCGCACGGTCAGGGGCACCGGCCCGCGGACCAGCGGCTCGCCGACGCGCTCTTCCTCGGCCTCGGAGAGCCGCGTCACCAGGGTCTTGAGCACATGCAGCTCGGCCATGACCTCCTTGATGCGGTCGTCCTCGCCGACCGGGCCCTGGCGGGCGACCTGCTCCAGCACCTCGCGCACCACCTTGAGCTCGCGCCGGGTCCAGCTCAGCTCGTCCTCCTGCTCGGCCATGCGCCGGCGCTGGGCGTCGAGCCGCTCCAGGAGGGCGCCGTGGCGCACGACGCGGGACAGCATCTCGTGCAGCAGGGCGGCGAAGAGGAACAGCAGCCCGCCGGCGAGCAGAGCCTCGACGTCGCCCACCGCGCGCACCCAGGTCGGCAACAGGATGGCGACGGCGAGCGCGAGGCCCGCGTAGATCAGGAACAGGAAGGCATGGACGATCGCCAACATGGCGCCCCACCGGCCGCAATCGGAGCCGTGAGTCTGCCGCCTGGCTTTGGAAAAATGGTTAACGGCCGCTTGCCGCCTCGCTCGCCGTGCCGACGGCCTCGCCGAGGGAGCGGAAGCCGTCCCGCGCGAGGCAGTCGGCCAGCTCGCGCTTGATCCGCCCGATCAGCCCCGGCCCGCCGTAGACCAGCCCGGTGTAGAGCTGCACCAGGGAGGCGCCGGCGCGGATCTTGGCGTAGGCCTGGGCGCCGGAGGCGACACCGCCGACGCCGACCAGCGGCACCCGGCCCCCGGTCAGCCGGTAGAGCGTCGCCAGCACCCGGGTCGCGGGCTCGAACAGCGGCTGGCCGCTCAAGCCGCCGGCCTCGGCGGCGGCCGGCCCGGCCAGCGTCGCCGGGCGCGACACCGTCGTGTTGGTGGCGATCAGGCCGTCGATGGCGCCGTCGGCGGCGACCGCCGCGATGTCGGCCAGATCCGCCTCGCCCAGGTCCGGGGCGATCTTGACCAGGAGCGGCTTGTCGCGCGCGGACCCCAGGGCCTCGCGCACCCGCCGGAGGATGCCGGCCAGCTCGGCGCGGTCCTGCAGGGCCCGCAGGCCGGGCGTGTTCGGCGAGGAGACGTTGACCACCAGGTAGTCGGCCAGGGGCGCCAAGGCGGCCGCGGCGGCGGCGTAGTCGGCGGCGGCATCGGGGCTGACCTTGTTCTTGCCGAGGTTGAGCCCCAGCGGACCCGGCCAGCCGCCGGACGGGCGACTGCCGAGGCGCCGCGCCACCGCCGCCATGCCCTCGCTCGGAAAGCCGAGCCGGTTGATCACCGCCGCGGCTTCGGCCAAGCGAAAGACTCGCGGCTTGGGGTTGCCGGCCTGCGGCCGGGGCGTGACGCTGCCGATCTCGAGGAAGCCGAAGCCGAGGTCGAAGAGCGCCGCGGGCGCGACGCCGTTCTTGTCGAAGCCGGCGGCCAGGCCGACCGGGTTGGCGAAGTCGAGGCCCCAGACCCGGCTGGCCAGGATCGGCGCATCAGGTGCCGCCAGGCGCGGGCCCCAGCCCCGCGACAAGGCGCGCAGCGTCAGCTCGTGGGCCGTCTCCGGCGGCATCAGGCGCAGCAGGGGGGCGACCAGGGCGAAGCGGTCCATCGCCCGGCGGCCTCAGTCCAGGGGCGGAAAAAGGTGGCGGCCGTCCGGCCCGAGCGGCAGCGGCGTGACTTGGCGCACAGCATCCATAGGCAGCGCGCCGTAGAGATGCGGGAACAGCGCGCCGCCGCGCGAGGGCTCCCACTTCAAGGCCTCGCCGAGGGCGGCCGGATCGACGCCGAGCAGCACCAGGCCGTCCTGCCCCGCCCGATGCTTGGCCGCCGAGGCGACCACCTGGTCGCGCGCCGAGAAGTGGATGAAGCCGTCGCCGCGGTCCTGCGACGAGCCCTCGTAGCGGCCCGCCGCCTGGGCCGCGTCCCATTCCTCCTGGCGGCAGATGTGGAAGATCAGCGCGTCCGACATGGCCGGCGCAGGTTAGCCAAGCGCCGGAGTCGTGAACAGGCGGGGCGAACGTCCTTGTCGCCCGCCTCGCCGGCACCCTATCCTGGCCCGAAATCTCGATCCCCTGCTTCGGACGGAACCCAATGACAGGCCAGCAAGCGCCCGGTCCCAAGAAAGCCCAGCACTTCATCGACGGCCAATGGCTGGACGGCAACCCGCCGATCATGGGGCCCATGACCCATGCCGCCTGGATGGCCTCGGTGGTCTTCGACGGGGCCCGTGCCTTCGAGGGCGTGACGCCGGACCTGGACCGGCACTGCGAGCGGCTCAATCACTCGGCCGAGTCCTTCGGCCTCGAGGCCAAGCTGCCGGCCGGTCAGATCCAAGAGATCGCCCTGGAAGGCGTCGCCAAGTTCCCCAAGGGGACGGCGCTCTACATCCGCCCGATGTACTACGCGGAAGACGGCTTCGTGGCGCCCGAGCCGGACAGCACGCGCTTCATCTGCACGGTCTACGAGGCGCCGATGCCGTCGGTGCCGGGCTTCTCTTGCTGCGTCTCGAGCTTCCGCCGGCCGCTCTATTCCATGGCGCCGACCGACACCAAGGCCTCCTGCCTCTATCCCAACTCGGCGCGCGCGCTCAAGGAGGCCGCGGCGAAGGGCTTCGACAACGCCGTCGTGCTCGACGGCCTCGGCAACGTCGCCGAGCTGGCCACGGCCAACATCTGGATGGCCAAGGACGGCGCCGCCCACACGCCGATCCCCAACGGCACTTTCTTGAACGGCATCACCAAGCAGCGCACCGCCAAGCTGCTGCAGGACGCCGGCATCCCGGTCTACGAGCGGACCATCACCCTCGACGAGCTGCGCGACGCCGACGAGATCTTCACCAGCGGCAACTACGGCAAGATCGTCCCGGTCAACAAGCTCGAGGACCGCGACCTGCAGCCCGGCCCGATCGCCGCCAAGGCCAAAGAGCTCTACTGGGACTGGGCGCACGGCTGACATCGCCGCTCGCCCCGGAGTCAGCTAAGCCGCGCTGAGGCTCTCCCCGGCCAGGGCCTTGCGGATCAGCACGCGGCTCTCTTCCAGGCCGTAGAGGGCCATGAAGGAGCCGAGGCGCGGGCCCTGCTCCTGGCCGAGCAGGATCTCGTAGAGCGCCTTGAACCAGGCGCGCAGGTCGGCGAAGGGGTGGCGCTTGCCGACCTCGTAGACCTCGGTCTGGATGGTCTCGCCGCCGGCGTCGTCGGGCAGCGCCTCCAAGGCAGCCAGCAGGTCCTCCAGGGCCTGGCGCTCGATCTCGTCGGCCGCGCGGTAGACCTTGTTGGGCTTCACGAAGTCGCGGTAGTAGGCGATGGCGTGGCCGAGCAGGCGGTCGAGCAGGGGCTCGCTCTCGGCCGTGGCGCCGGGGGCGTAGCGCGAGATGAAGCCCCAGAGCACCGCCGGGTCCTCGCTGTTGCAGACGCTCGCCAGGTTCAGCAGCAGGGCGAAGGAGACCGGGCTGCCGCCGGCCGGCGGCGCGCCGTCGTGGATGTGCCAGACCGGGTTCTCCAGCCGCTTGGCCGGCTCGGCCTCCGCGGCGAAGCGCTCGCCGAAGGCCAGATAGTCGTCGACCGCCCGCGGGATGACGTCGAAGTAGAGCCGCTTCGCCGCCCGGGGCTTCTGGAACATGAAGAGCGCCAGGCTTTCCGACGGCGCGTAGCGCAGCCACTCCTCGACCGACAGGCCGTTGCCCTTGGACTTGGAGATCTTCTCAGCGTTCTCGTCCAGGAACAGCTCGTAGTTGAAGCCTTCCGGCGGCCGGCCGCCGAGGATCTTGGTGATCCGGCCGCTGACCTTCACCGAGTCGATCAGGTCCTTGCCGGACATCTCGTAGTCGACGTCCAGCGCGTACCAGCGCATGGCCCAGTCCGGCCGCCACTGCAGCTTGCAACGGCCTCCCGTGACCGGCTGCTCGACCTCCTTGTCGTCCTCGTCGCGGAACCTGATCGTGCCGGCCTCGGGGTCGGTGCCGGTCAGCGGCACCTGCAGCACGCGCCCCGTGGTCGGCGAGACCGGCAGGAAGGGGCTGTAGGTGGCGCGTCGCTCCGGCCCGAGGGTCGGCAGCATGACCGCCATGACCTCGTCGTAGCGTTCGAGCACGCGCAGCAACGCCTGGTCGAAGCGGCCGGCCTTGTAGAGCTCGGTCGCCGACTGGAACTCGTAGTCGAAGCCGAACTCGTCCAGGAAGCGGCGCAGGCGCGCGTTGTTGTGGTGGCCGAAGGACTCGTGCTCGTTGCTGAAGGGATCGGGGATCGCCGTCAGCGGCTTGCCGAGGTGCTGGGCGACCATCTCCTGGTTCGGGATGTTGTCCGGCACCTTGCGCAGGCCGTCCATGTCGTCAGAGAAGCAGAACAGCCTGGTCGGCAGGTCGCTCATGCGCGTGAAGGCCTGGCGCACCATGGTTGTGCGCACGACCTCGCCGAAGGTGCCGATATGCGGCAGCCCCGAAGGCCCGTAGCCGGTCTCGAAGAGCACGTAGCCCTTCTCCGGCGGCCGCGGCGCGTCGGGTCCGCCGAAGCGCTGCAGCAGCTTGCGCGCCTCCTCGAAGGGCCAGGCGCGCGCCTCTGCGGCCAGGTCTCGTTCGCTCGTCATGGTGGGTCGCTCGCCCTCGGGCCGAAGTCGCGCGGACCCTAGGCTTGCGACCCCTGAGCGTCAACGGCGCCGGAGGAAGGCCGTGGACACCAGACCCGAGCAGCCGCTCGGCCCTCATGCTTCGTCAGGCTCAGATGGTATGGGCGGGCGGCGAGGGATGGCACCATCGTCGCGTTGAACCACCGATGGAGAGCGCCATGCCGAAGCCGAATGACTTGAGCAGATC
>JANQLT010000222.1 GCA_028280455.1 Kiloniellales bacterium | reverse complement strand
GGCGGAAGGCGTGGGCGTTGGTGAAGCGCAGGTCGTGGATGAAGGGCGCGTAGTCTAGGTGGGCGTCGAAGTGAATGACGTGGATCGGCGTGTCGTAGGCCCGCACCACCGGATAGGTGATGCCGTGGTCGCCGCCCAGCACCACCGGCATCGCACCCTTGTCGAGGATCGCCCGGGTCATGGCGGTGACGTTGTCGAAGGTGCGCTCCACGTTGGTCGGCAGCACGTCGGCGTCGCCGCAGTCGGCGATGCAGTCGTTCTCCATCTCGTGGACCAGGTATTCGGCGTCGGTCTCCGGGCAGTAGTAGCCGCCGGAGCCGCCGTGGGCGAAGCGCAGGGAATGCTCGCGGATGGCCCGCGGCGCGAAGCGCGAGCCCGGCATGAAGGGCGAGCCCTCGTCGGCCGGCACGCCCATGACGGCGATCTCGGCGTCCAGCTTATCGAGATCGCCGCAGATCGGCGCCCGCAGGAAGGAGGGGATGCCGACGAAGGGCATGTCCAGGCGGTCGCGCCGCTCTTCGAAGCTGCCGGTCATGGTTTTTTTGCCTCCCGCCGTCCGAAATCGCCCGCTTGCAGTATGGCCGTGGGCCCGGGGGCCTTGGTTTATGGATCGTCGAACTGAGCATCGAAGACCTGGCCGGCGATCTTGTCTGACACCCCCTTTTCCTACCGGGGGGCCGGGCGATATAGTGCCGCCAAGACCACATCCATAATAATCCGGTTTAGGAAGCGGTTAAGGAGGGTTTATCCATGTCCGCAGACGTTCACGCGGTCGCCGGCGACGGCGCGCCGCGGCTCTCAGATATGAGCCTGTTTCGCCAGCAAGCCTATGTCGACGGCGCCTGGATCGACGCCGACAGCGGCGAGACCATCGAGGTGACTAACCCGGCCGACGGCTCGGTGCTGGGCACGGTGCCCAAGATGGGCGCGGCCGAGACCCGGCGCGCCATCGAGGCGGCCAACCGGGCCTGGGGCGATTGGCGCGCCAAGACCGGCAAGGAGCGGGCCAACATCCTGCGCACCTGGTACGACCTGATCATGGCCAATCAGGAGGATCTCGCCATCCTCATGACCATGGAGCAGGGCAAGCCGCTGGCCGAATCCCGCGGCGAGATCGTCTATGGCGCCAGCTTCGTCGAGTGGTTCGCTGAGGAGGCCAAGCGGGTCTACGGCGACACCATCCCGCAGCACCAGCCCGACAAGCGCATCGTGGTCATCAAGCAGCCGATCGGCGTGGTGGCGGCGATCACGCCCTGGAACTTCCCCAACGCCATGATCACCCGCAAGTGCGCTCCGGCCCTGGCGGCCGGCTGCCCCGTGGTGGTCAAGCCGGCCACCTCGACGCCCTATTCGGCCTATGCCCTGGCCGAGCTGGCCGACCGGGCGGGCCTGCCGGCCGGCATCCTCAACGTGGTGACCGGCTCCTCCGGCGCCATCGGCGGCGAGCTGACCGGCAACCCCATCGTCCGCAAGCTCTCCTTCACCGGCTCCACCGAGGTCGGCAAGGTGCTCATGAAGCAGTGCGCCGAGACGGTGAAGAAGGTCTCCATGGAGCTCGGCGGCAACGCGCCCTTCCTGGTGTCCGACGACGCCGATCTCGACGCCGCGGTCGAGGGGGCGATGATGTCGAAGTTCCGCAACACCGGGCAGACCTGCGTCTGCGCCAACCGCCTGCTGGTGCAGGACGGCGTCTACGACGCCTTCGCCGAGAAGCTGGCTGCGGCGGTCAAGGGCCTGAAGGTCGGCCCGGGCATCGAGGACGGCGTCAACCAGGGGCCGCTGATCGACCGCCAGGCCCTGGAGAAGGTCGAGGAGCACGTCAGCGACGCCGTCTCCAAGGGCGCCAGCGTGATGATCGGCGGCAAGCCCCACGCGCTGGGCGGCACCTTCTACGAGCCGACCGTGATCGCCAACGTCACCACGCAGATGAAGGTGACCCGCGAGGAGACCTTCGGCCCGGTGGCGCCGCTGTTCCGCTTCGGCAGCGAAGAAGAGGGCATCGCGCTGGCCAACGACACCGAGTTCGGCCTGGCCTCCTACTTCTACGCCCGCGACCTCGGCCGCGTCTGGCGGGTCGGCGAGGGCCTGGAGGCCGGCATCATCGGCATCAACACCGGCATCATCTCCACCGAGGTCGCGCCCTTCGGCGGCGTCAAGGAGTCCGGCATGGGCCGCGAAGGCTCGAAGTACGGCATGGACGACTTCCTCGAGGTCAAATACCTCTGCATGGGCGGGGTGTGAGGCGACGTCGTCTGGCCGCTTCTCCCAAGTCATGCTCGGGCTTGACCCGAGCATCCATTCATCGGGTCGCACGGTATTGCGAGCCGAGAGATGGACCCTCGGGTCAAGCCCGAGGGTGACCAGAGGAACTTAGGTCGAGACTTGGAGCGAAGCGTCATGACCAACAACACCAACCACGAGATCCTCCTCAAGACCCGCCCGCAGGGCCGGGTCACCAGCGATCTCTTCGAGCGGGTCGAGGTGCCGGTGCCGACGCCGGGCGAGGGCGAGGTCCTGCTCCGGGTGCTGTTCCTGTCGCTGGAGCCGGCCATGCGCGGCTGGATCGCCGATGCGCCGAACTACCGCGACCCGGTGCCTCTCGGCGCCGTCATGCCGGGCTTCACGGTCTCCGAGGTCGCCGCCTCGGAGCATCCGGACTACGCGGTCGGCGAGATCGTCGCCGGCCGCCAGGGCTGGCGCGAGTGGGCGGTCTCGGACGGCAGCGACATCGACCGCAAGCTCGACCCCGAGGCGGCGCCGATCACCACGGCGCTGCACCTGCTCGGGCTGACCGGCATCACCGCCTACCTCGGCCTGACCGAGGTCGGCCGGCCGAAGGCGGGCGAGACCGTCGCGGTCTCCACGGCGGCCGGCGCGGTCGGCTCGGCCGTCGGGCAGATCGCCAAGGCGCTCGGCTGCCGCACGCTTGGGTTGACGGGATCGGACGACAAGGTCCGGGACTGCACCAGCCTCTACGGCTACGACGCGGCGCTCAACTACAAGACCGCCGGCGACCTCTCGGCCGCCATCGGCGCGGCGGCACCGGACGGCATCGACGTCTATTTCGACAACACCGGCGGGGCGATCTCGGACGCCGTCATGGAGCACCTGGCGGTGCGGGCCCGCGTCGTCGTCTGCGGCACCATGGCCATCGACCCCGGCGGTGCCACCGCCAACGACCCACCGGCCATGGGCCCGCGCCCGAACCGCCAACTGCTGGTCAAGCGCGCCCGGATGGAGGGCTTCCTGGTGCTCGACCACATGGACCGCGCGGCCGACGCGGTCGCCGCCATGGCGGGCTGGCTGCGCGAGGGCAAGCTGGCCTACCGCGAGGACGTGACCAACGGCCTGGAAGCCGCGCCCGAGGCCCTGGTGCGCCTGCTCGCGGGCGAGAACACCGGCAAGATGCTGGTCCGCGTCGGCGAGGAGCCGGCGGGGGTCTGAACGCAGCGGAGGCCTGCCCTAAGGTCTTGCTCGAGATGAATGGAGTTTGGCCATGACCAACGAAGCCGCGGTCGGCGTCCTGTTGCGCCTCGCCGGTCTGTGCATCGTCGTGAAGACTCTGTCGACAACGTTCAGATTTCTCGACACGCTCGCTCACTGGCCGGCCCATCAGCTGCTTGGGTTCGGAGGCATTCAGCTCTTTTGGCTCCTCTTGGGCGCAGGTCTGTTGTTCGCGCCCTTGGCTATCGCGCGCCTCCTCCTGCCAGCCGCGACCCGTGAACAGCAACCGACGCAGTGGGACCTCGAAGACCTGCAGCGTGTTCTCTTCGCCACCCTAGGCCTCTATTTCCTGGTGATTGGCCTATCGAATACGACGGGCTGGCTCGGCTTCATGAGCCTCTCGGCGACGGCCCAAGGGTCGGACGTGTCTTTTGCGTCGATCTCATGGGGTAACTTTGGGCCGATGATCCTGCAGATTGTCGCCGGCCTCTGGCTGTTGCTTGGCAGCAAAGGCCTGCATGAAATTCTCCGCAGGATTCGAACGGCGGGCACGCGCTAGCGAGCAACCAATCTTGCATTCCAGGCCCAGCGGGGACGATCGCTGGGTGGCCTATCGTCAAGCTGTGGGTGTCGGAGAGGGACAGTTGGCCGGCTACTCTGCGGCAGCCGCCGGCTCGTCGCTTTTGGACTCGGGCGGTTCCTTGTCGGACGCCCTGGCTTGGGGCGCGGGGCCGGGGTAGTCCTTAACCCCCTGGCTCAGCGCGAAGCAGGCCAGGCGAACCGTGCGCGGCACCTCGATTCGGACCCCGTCGCGCTCGCCTTTTTCGTAGTACTGGACTATTCGCCGCTTGAGACCGAGTGCCGCGGCGGCCTCCTTTTGCGACAGTCGCAGCGACTTCCGCCAGGCCCGGAAGGCCTCCGGGGCCATGACGGAGATCTTCTTAGATTCCGCTTTCTTCTTGATTTTGTTACTCATTTCGGTGCTGTCCGTCGATCTCCAGCCAAACCACCTGCAACCAGATTAACAAATGAAACGCACTCAGTGCGCTTTTTTCCTTGCAATGCGCACAAGGTGCGCCCAGATTCACGTCATGCTCATGTGCAACTGATCGAGTCGCGTAGTTGCGCTGTGGAGTTGTCCCTCCAGCCAGGAAAGGAGTGGGACAATGGATATCCTGATGGTCTTTTGGAATAGCGTCTGGCGCAATACGATGCGGGCGATCGATCAAGCACCGCCCAAGCACTCGGCGGAGGAGTGGGCCGCCTATGCCCGCAGCCTGCAGCGTCGCAACCCGAGCGAAGGCTTGGTGAGCCGCTCGAGCTTCCCGCGATCTGCGCTCCACTAAGCGCCGCTCGATTTGCCCGATCGACGGGGCGCCTGGGGACGAGGGGCGACGGCCGAGGGCCGTCGCGGCCGGGTCCGCCGAGGCGCCCCGATCGATTCTGAAGGAGGCCGGGCGGCCGGGCGGGCCCCGGCGAGGGCTGTCGCAAATCTGCAGCATTCATCTATCATCAGGCGTCGTTGACATCAGGGGCAGGGGAGGCCGCGATGGACGCTTCGGAGATGACGGATCAGCAGTTCCTCGACACCATGGAACACGTCTTTCGGGCGCAGTACCTGCCGCCCTTCGGCGACAAGTCCTTCTTCAACAGCGGCCTGTTCTACTTCATCATCAACGAGGCATCCGAGAACCTGGCCCACCTCGACACGGAGATGGAGAAGCTCCGAGGCCGCTTCGGCACCGAGACACACGGCGTCAAGATGCGGGTCTACAGCGACCCGCCGCGCATCGGCATCAAGCTCTTCACCCCGCAGGAGTGCCGCAAGATCAAGATCACCGACGGCGAGGTCAGCGTGCGTCCGATGACCCATGCCGAGTGGACGGCGGCGGACTGAGCCGCAGCCAGCTTCACGCCTTCGCCAGGAGCGTTTCTCACCGGCATGAGCCGCCGGAGCCGCTGTCGCCGCCGGGCCGCCTGGACTAAGCTCGCCCCCCTATGCTGACCGTCGAGTCCCTCTCCTTCGACTATCCCGGCACGCGGGCGCTGGACGACGTCGGCTTTACGATCGCGCCGCACAGCATCACCGCCCTGGTCGGGCCGAACGGCGCCGGCAAGACCACCTTGCTGCGCTGCATCGCCGCCCTGGCCGAGCCGATCGCCGGGCGGGTCCTGCTGGACGGCGAGGACGTCCACGAAGACCCGCGTGCGGCGCACCGGGCCATGGGCTATCTCTCGGATTTCTTCGGTCTCTACGACGAGCTCACCGTCGCGCAGTGCCTGCGGCACCGGGCCGCGGCCCAGGGCGTCGCGCCCCGGGAGCAGGCGGCGCTGGTCGAGCGGGCCGCGGCCCGCTGCGGCATCGCCGACCGCATGGCGCAGAAGGCGGGGGCCCTGTCCCGCGGCCTGCGCCAGCGCCTGGCCATCGCCCAGGCGATCCTGCACGCGCCGCGCCTGGTGCTGCTCGACGAGCCGGCCTCGGGCCTCGACCCGGAAGCGCGGCAGAGCCTCTCGAGCCTGCTGCTGGAGCTGCGCGACGAGGGCATGACCCTGATCGTCTCCTCGCACATCCTGGCCGAGCTGCGCGACTACTGCAGCGACCTGATGATCATCGAGGGCGGCCGCCTGCGGCACCACGGCTCGGTGGCGGGCGACGGCGACGAGGCGGCGCAGATCGCGGTGGTCCTCGAGCTCTCCGAAGAGCGGCCGGATCTCGATGGGCTGCTGCGCGGTCTCGAGGGGATCACGGTGCTGAGCGTCTCGGCGCGCGGCGCCCGCCTGCTGACGCCGGAAGCCGCCGAGGCGCGGCGCGCGCTGCTCGGCCGACTGGTCGAGGCCGGCTTGCCGGTCTGCGGCTTCACCGTCGAGCGGGCGGACCTGCAGGACGCCTATCTCGCCCATGTCCGCGCCCAAGGCCCGGAGGCCGGCGACGATGCGGCTTAACCCGGAGTTCCGCCGCTATCTCTGGCTCGAGCTGTCGACCCAGCGTCTCATCGCCCTGCCCTTGGTCCTGGCGGCGATCTTCTGGCTGACCTGGCTGACCAGCGAGGAGCCGCTGCGCAACGTCACCTCGACTGCGCTGATCCTGTTCTACCTCGGCACCCTGCTTTGGGGCTGTCGCCTGGCCGGTGCCTCGGTGGTCGGCGAGCTTCGCGACGCGACCTGGGACTGGCAGCGCATGTCGTCGATCCGTCCCTGGTCGATGACCTGGGCCAAGCTGCTCGGCAGCACGGTCTTCGCCTGGCTGGGCGCGCTGATCTGCCTGCTGGTCTATGCGCTCGCCTCGATCGCCCGGGGCCATGGCGGCCAGCTCGTCAGCGAGCTCGCCGTCGTCGTCATGATCGGCCTGCTGGCGCAGTCCGTGACCCTCGCGGTCAGCCTTCTGTGGCTGAGGCGGACCGCGTCGCCGGGCCGCGGCGCGGTCGTGACGCCGCAGGTCTTCGGCCTGCTGGCCGGCCTGCTGGCGCTGTTCCTCTGGGGCGACCTCGCCTTCGCCAAGGTCGAGGTCTGGGGCGCCGGCGGCTGGTACGGCATGACCTTCGAGCCGCGGCTCTTCTTCATCGTCTCGCTAGCGATCTTCCTTGGCTGGTCCTACCTGGCCGCGGGCCGCCTGATGCAGGCGGAGCTGCAGGTCCGGCAGAGGCCTTGGGCCTGGCCGGCCTTCACGATCTTCCTGATGGTCTACCTGCAGGGCTTCCTGCCGCATCTCTGCCGGCGCTGCGGCGAGAGCTTGGCCGGCAACCTGACGCTGCCCTTCGTCGTCGGCCTGCTCCTGGCCTATCTCGCCCTGTTCATCTTTCCCAAGCAGCCGGTGCAGTGGCGGGCCCTGAGCCTGGCGCTGCGCACCGGAGCCTGGGGCCGGGCCATCCACCTCTTGCCGCACTGGGCGATCGCCCTGGCCATATCGCTGACCGTCGGCTTCGCCCTGACCGCCGCGCTCACCACCCGGCCGGAAACGGCCAGCGGGCCCGACAAGACCCAGAGCGCCCTGGCCATCCTCGCGATCGTCGCCTTCATGCTGCGCGACGTCGCCATCGTGTTGCTGCTCAACATCGGCGGCCGGCTCGGGCGCGGCGACATGGCCGCGGCGATCTATCTCCTGCTGCTCCACGCCATCGCGCCGGGAATCCTGCTGGGCACCCTCGGGCCGCCCTGGAGCGGCCTGACCAGCGGCTTCGTCGATCTGGGCTTGACCGCGGTCATGCTGGACATCGGCGACTGGGCGGCACCGGGCAATCAAACCCTGGCGGCCTTCCGCGACCTGCCGACCGTGGCGCTGATCGGCGGCTCGGTCCAAGCCGCCGTGCTCCTGCTCCTGCTCTGGCGCCGCTGGGCCGCCTTTCAGGCCGCCTTCGCGCGGCGCGTCGCGCGCAGCGATTGAGGCTTGGCAATCCGTTCCCGTCGGTCATGCTGGGACGACGGGGCGGCAAGCGGAAGGCGGTGTCCCATGACCACATACGACTTCGATCTCTATGTCATCGGCGGCGGCTCGGGCGGTGTCCGGGCGGCGCGGATGGCGGCCGGCACCGGGGCCCGCGTGGCGATCGCCGAGGAATACCGCTACGGCGGCACCTGCGTGATCCGCGGCTGCGTGCCCAAGAAGCTGCTGGTCTACGCCAGCCACTTCCACGAGGACTTCGAGGACGCCGCCGGCTTCGGCTGGAGCGTTGGGGACTCGTCGCACGACTGGCCGGCGCTGATCGCCGCCAAGGACAAGGAGATAAACCGCCTCGAGCGGGTCTACGAAGACCTGCTGAGCAAGGCCGGCGTGACCATCCACAAGGGCCATGCCCGCTTCTGCGATCCCCATACGGTCGAGATCGAGGGCCGGCGCCACACGGCCGAGACCGTGCTGATCGCCACCGGCGGCTCGCCGGTCTTTCCGCCCGACGGCCATGGCTGGGACCTGGCGATCTCCTCCAACGAGGTCTTCCACCTGGCCGAGCTGCCGCGGCGCGTCGTGGTCTGCGGCGGCGGCTACATCGCCGTCGAGTTCGCCGGAGTCTTCAACGGCCTCGGCTCGGCGGTGACCCAGCTCTATCGCGGGCCGCAGATCCTGCGCGGCTTCGACGAGGACGTCCGCAACGCCCTGGCCGGCGAGATCGTCAAGAAGGGCATCGACCTCCGCGTCGAGACCATCATCGACCGCATCGAGCAGGCGCCGGACGGCCTGCACATCAAGCTGTCCGACGGCTCGTCGCTCGAGGCCGACGCGGTCCTGGCGGCCACCGGGCGCAGGCCCAACGTCGCCAACCTCGGGCTCGACGCCGCCGAGGTCGAGCTGACCGCCAAGGGCGCGGTCAAGGTCGATGCCTACTCCCGCAGCAACCAGCCGCACATCTACGCGCTCGGCGACGTCACCGACCGCATCGCCCTGACGCCGGTGGCCATCGAGGAGGCCATGGCCTTCGTCGACACGGTCTATCGCGGCCGGCCGCGGGCCATGGACCACGGCAACGTGCCCTCCGCCGTCTTCAGCCAGCCGCCGGTCTCGACCGTGGGCTTGAGCGAGCAGGCGGCGCGCGACAAGCACGGCGCCGTCGACGTCTACCGCTCGACCTTCCGGCCGATGAAGCACACGCTCTCGGGGCGCGACGAGAAGACCATGATGAAGATGATCGTCGAGCGGGCGACCCAGAAGGTCGTCGGCCTGCACATGGTCGGGCTCGACGCGCCGGAGATCGTCCAGGGCATGGCGGTGGCCATCAAGGCCGGCGCCACAAAGGCCGACTTCGACGCCACCGTCGGCATTCACCCGACGGCGGCCGAGGAGTTCGTCACCATGCGCGAGCCGATCCCCGAGCCTGAGCAGAAGGCGGCGGAGTAGGCCGGGGCGCTCCGTCGCGACGACAGCGCTACCGGACTGGATGCCATCGCCGGCCCGCTGCTTGGAGTTAAACGAGCTGCCCCCTCACCCGGCTCCGGCTAGGCTCGGCTGCGCCTCACCAAGCCTGCGCTTAGCCGGAGCTGGGTGAGGGGGCAGCTCGTTTGCCTATAGCGCCGGGCGCCGTCCCGCGGTTAGAAGCTCAGCGCGCCGCAGACCTCGCGCAGGCTCGGCAGGGCCGGCGCGGCGGCGCCGGTGATCCGCAGAAGCGCCTTGAAGTCCGGGTCGTTGGCCAGGAGCGCGCCGCCGACCTGAAGCAGGCCATCGATCTCCTCGTCCTTCAAAGTCCAGCTCGTCGCGATGCTCTGGAACTTGCGCCGGCAGGCCCTGTCGGCGATGGCGTCGAAGTCGACCTGGATCAGCGCGGTGTTTTCCACGACTTCATTGAGCTCGAGGCTCTCAAAAGCCGTGAACAGCAGCTCGCGGAGCTGGTCGGCGGTGCCGGCCGTGGTCCGGTCGATCGGCGCGCTGATGGAGGCCATGAGCATGTCGAGGAAGCCGGGCGTGGCGCGAGAGCGATCGAGATTCGAATCGGCGAAGGAGCGGGCGTTGACCACGATGAAGACCAGCTTGGTGATCTGGCCGTTGCTCATTTGATTCAGGAAGGATGGATCGCTGTCGCCAGTCGCGAGCATGCGATAGGGCTCGAAAACGCCGAGGTTGTCGGCGATGCCGCCGTCGAGCAGATGAACGTATTGCTTCTGTTCGGCTTCGGGCGCCTTGCCGGTCCGGGCGTAGGCGTTTTCCGTACGGGCGTGGCTGGTGCGTTGCGGGTTGTCGTACCAGATGCTGGGCTGGGCGAAGGGATCCTCGTCGGGCGGATCGAGGCTCACCGTGACCCAACGCGGCGGCCACCTCGGCGTGTTCTCGATGGCTGCGCAGGGCTGGTGGTTGGTGAGAGTCACCGGCGATAGCGCGACAGGGAAAGCCGCCGACGCGGCGACGGCGGTGGCCAGTGGGAACTTCGCCAGGTCGCTGCAGAGCAGGTCGAACTTGCGCTGGGTGAAGGAGAAGGGCACGCCCTCGACCATGTCCGCGGCGTTCAGCAGGAGATAGGGCTGCTTTCTATTGTCCAGGAGGGTCTGGTATGTGGCACCGTCGAAGAGCTGTTCGTCGAGGTAGTCGATCAGGAGGTCGATGCGCTCGGTGCCGTCGGTCGCCAGCTTGGCGAGTCCATAGGGATTGAGGCCCGCGACCAGAAGGGCCTCCATGCCGTCTTGGCGAATGAAGTCCTCCTCCAGGCTGTCGAAGCCTCTCGGGCCTTCGAGGGCGAAGTAGCCTGCCGTCACGCTGCCGCCGGAGACCGAGGAGATGACGTCGACCTCTTGGGCCAGGCTCCGGCCGTTCGGCAGCCTTGTGGCATGGAGTCCCTTGAGCACCGAGAGTGCCAGTGCCGTCGCGCGGGTGCCGCCGCCCGAGGCGGTGACGACAACGAGCGTGTCTTCGAGCGGGTTCTGATCGAGGTTGTTCCAGCGATAGCCCTGGCGATGGTCGATGCTCGCCACTTCCTGGTTTCGCGTGGGGTAGGCGCAGGCGGCAAGGGCGGCGAACAGGAGGGCGATGGCCGGCCAGGTGACGGCGCGAGATAGCGACATGGCGGCCTCGCTCAGATCGGCTCCGGCGGATCGACTCGATCCAGCTCGATCGACTTCTTCCTCTCATTGCGGCGCACCCGAAACGCCTTTCGGAAGTCGACGGCATCGTCGCCGTCGAGGGTCTCGAACACGTGACCGCCGCTCGGTACGCGGAAGGTCGTGGTCGATGAGTTCCCGGCAGACTGTTCGTAGCCGCCGTTTATGTAGATCAGCCGGTTGAGGGGCTTGGTCACGGTGATCTTGGCGAAGGGCATGTCTCTCCTCCGATGCTCTGCTCGGGGTCGCGGGCCGCGATCACCGCCGTCAAAATCGAAACGCGCGCTTGGATCGTACTGCGCGCCCGCTCGGCTGTCGTCGGCTATTCGCCGACCGGTGGCAGGATTGTGCCGCGCCGCTACCAGATCGAGTAGCCGCCGTCGACGGTGAGGTCGGCGCCGGTGACGAAGCTGGAGCGGTCGCTGGCCAGGTAGACGGCGGCCTCGGCGACTTCCTCGACGCGGCCGAGCCGGCCGAGCGGGTGCATCTTGGCGCCCCATTCGCGCTCGGCCCGCGCCATGTCGCCGCCGAAGACCTCGGCCATGCCCTCGGTGGCGATACCGCCCGGGCGCAGGGTGTTGGAGCGGATGCCGTCCTCGGCGTAGTCCAAGGCGATGCCGCGCGACAGCATGGTCAGCGCGCCCTTGGTCGCGCAGTAGGCCGCTTGGCCGCGGTTCGCGACCACCGCCATCTGCGAGGAGACATGCACGATGGCGCCGCCGCCGGCCGCCCGCATGTGCGGGATGACGTGCTTGCACATGGTGAAGTGGCCGCCGATGTTGACTTGGAGCGCTCGGTCCCAGACCGCCTCGTCGAGATCCGCCAGCGGCTGGCGCGCCGGAAACACGGCGGCGCAGCAGACCAGGGCGCGCGGCGGCCCCAGCGTCGCCGCCGCCGCGTCGACGGCCGCCTTGCAGGCGGCGGAGTCCGAGACGTCGAGGGCGAAGGCCCGGCCGCCGATCTCCTGTGCCGTCGCGCCGGCGCCCTCCGCGTCGAGATCCAGCACGGCGACCTTGGCGCCCTCGCGGGCGAAGGCGCGGCAGATCGCCTGGCCGATCCCGCTGGCGCCGCCGGTGACGATCGCGACCCGGTCCTGCAGGGCGCCGTCTCTCGCTTCGCCGGCCGCCGCCATCAGGCCTCCAGCGCGGTGCAGCGGATCAGCAGGCGGCGGTGGCCGGTGAAGTCGTTGATCGGGTAGTGCAGGGTGAAGCGGTTGTCCCACATCACGACCTGGCCCGGCCGCCAGGAGACGCGGCAGCCGAACTCCGGCCGGCTCATGTGGCCGTCGAGGAAGTCGATCAGCGGCCGGCTCTCCGCCTCGGTCATGCCGACGAAGCGGGTGGCGAACATGCGGTTCAGGTAGAGGCCCTCGGCGCCGCTCTCGGGATGGCGCCGCACCACGGGATGCAGCGCCGTCTGCGTCGGGTGGTCGGGCCGGCCCGGGCCGTCGTAGCTGTGCACCGCCTGGAGGCCGCGCAGCAGGTCCTGCAGGCCGGGGCTCAGGGCCTGGAAGGCGGCGATCGTGCTGGCGAAGGCCGTGTCGCCGCCGAGGGGCGGCAGGATCAGGGCGTGCAGAACGGAGAGGTAGCCGGCCGGCTTGCGGAAGGTGACGTCGGCGTGCCAGTCGCTGCCGCCGAACAGCCTGGCGCCGTCCGGCTCCTTGCGCATCTCCAGCACCTCGGGCAGGCCGTCGGCGTGGATCACGCCCTCGTCGTCGTGGTGCCGGAACAGGGGCCCGAAATGGCCGACGAAGTCCCGCAGCGCGGCCGCCGTCAGGGCCTGGTCGGGCAGCAACAGAACCAGGTGGTCCCGCAGGGCGTCACGCAGGATGCCGAGCCTCTCCGCGCCCGGATCGGCGCCGAGCCGGAGGCCGGAGAGCTCGGCCCCGAGATGGGGCGCCAGGCGCCGCGTGGTCGGGCCGCTCGTCGGCGTCGCTGGCACGGCATGTGGCTGGCTCATGGGGGGACCCTTACGTCGGGCGAACTAGAGACCCGGCCTAAGCTAAGGCAAGGCAGCGGATCACGGAAGCGTGAGCACGATCGGCGGCCGAGTAGAGTTGGGGCGCTGATCGCACCGATCCGAGATTGCGTATGTCACAAAGCGTCTGTAAGTGCGATCTAGCGCGATCGAATAGTCGGCAACGCTGGCTTGTCTCCTTACGTGCGCGACTTAGACTTGGGACCATCAAGGGTTGTTTGATCAATGGCGATGCAGCACTTGGGAGCTTCGGGATGATGATTGCGGGCGATCACCTCGGCGATGCGCAAGACTACTCGCTCCTCATCACCGACGCGCAACGGGCCGACAATCCCATCGTCTTCGCCAACGAGGCCTTCCT
Source organism: Kiloniellales bacterium (assembly GCA_028280455.1). Lineage (GTDB taxonomy): Bacteria > Pseudomonadota > Alphaproteobacteria > Kiloniellales > JAKSDN01 > JANQLT01. Next base: position 43,656 of record JANQLT010000222.1, on the reverse strand, counting down.
GCGGCTGACCGGCTACCGGCAGGAGGAGGTGCTCGGCCGGAACTGCCGCTTCCTGCAGGGCCCGGGGACCGACCGCGAGACCGTGCGGGCCGTCAGCGAGGCGATCCGCCGCGGCGAGTGGATCGAGGTCGAGCTGCTCAATTACACGAAGCAGGCCGCGCCCTTCTGGAACCGCCTCAGGCTTCGGCCCCTGTTCGACGACGACGGCGTGATCGTCAACTATCTCGGCCTGCAGATTCCCATCGAGCCCGCCGACTCGGCGCGCGCCGGCGCCTCGGCCTGACGCGCGGGACGGCCTCGCCGGATCGCGGGGCCGGGTGCCTGCGGTCCGGCTCCTTTTCTCTGCAATAGTTGGTTGCTAGGAGACGTCTGATCCTGCAGTTGTGCGCTGCTTCGGGCGCCGCCCGGGCAGACAAGGGAGGGGGCCGTGACCAAACCCGCGAACGTCCTGTTCATCACCGCTGACCAGTGGCGCGCCGATTGCCTCTCGGCGCTCGGCCACCCCTGCCTCAAGACGCCGAACCTGGACCGCCTGGTCGAGCGGGGCACGCTCTTCACGGCGCACTACACCCAGGCGACGCCCTGCGCGCCGGGCCGGGCCAGCCTCTACACCGGCCTCTACCAGCACAACCACCGCTGCGTGGTGAACGGCACGCCGCTGGACGCCCGGCACAGCAACGTCGCCATGGAGGCCCGCAAGGCCGGCTACGACCCGGTGCTGCTCGGCTACACCGACGCCACGCCCGACCCGCGCCTGCACCACCCGGGCGATCCGGCCCTGCGCAGCTACGAGGGGATCCTCCCGGGCATGACCCCGCTGGTCCATCTCGACGGGGAGCAGCGGCCCTGGATCGCCTACCTCAGGGCCTTGGGCTACGACGTGCCGATCGACGGCGACGAGGTCTTCCTGCCCAAGCCGGACTTCCCCGGCGCCGAGGAGCGCGGCTCGACCTTCGCGCCGGCGGTCTACAAGGCCGAGCACAGCAACGCGGCCTTCCTGACCGACGAGGCGCTCCGCTACATGTCGGTGCGCGGCGACACGCCCTGGTTCATGCACATCTCCTACCTGGCGCCGCATCCGCCCTTCATCGTGCCCGAGCCCTATCACACGCTCTACGACCCCGACGAGGTGCCGCCGCCGCGCCGCGCGCCGAGCCCGGCGGAGGAGGGCGCGCAGCACCCCTGGCTCGACTGGTACATCTACAACCAGATCTGCACGCCGCCGACCATCGGCCAGAACCCGCGCGACATGGTCAAGCTGAGCGACGCCCACCTGCGCCAGGTCCGCGCCACCTACTACGCCATGCAGAGCGAGATCGACCATCACTTCGGCCGGCTGGTCGCCCGCCTCGAAGAGCTGGACCAGCTCGACACGACCATGATCGTCTTCACCACCGACCACGGCGAGCAGCTCGGCGACCACTGGCTGTTCGCCAAGTACGGCTACTTCGAGCAGTCCTTCCACATCCCGCTGATCGTCTGCGACCCGCGCCGCGAGGCCAAGGCCGGGCGGGGCCGTCATGTCGAGGCCTTTACCGAGGCGGTCGACATCATGCCGACGATCCTCGACTGGCTCGGGCTCGAGGTGCCGGCGCAGTGCGACGGGCGCTCGCTGCTGCCCTTCTGCCACGGCGAGTCGCCGGGCGGCTGGCGCCGGGAGGCCCACTGGCAGTTCGATTTCCGCGACCGGCTCGAGGAGCTGCGCGCCGCCGGCTTCGATTTGGGGCGGGAGGACTGCGTGCTGAACGTCCTGCGCGGCGAGCGCTACAAGTACGTCCACTTCGCCGCGCTGCCGCCGCTGCTCTTCGACCTGCAGGAGGACCCGGACGAGATGCGCGACCTGGCGGGCGACCCGGGCCACCGGGACATCCTGCTGGACTGTGCCCAGAAGATGCTGTCCTGGCGCATGACTCACGAGGAGAAGGTGCTGACCCACCACCTGGTCACCAGCAAGGGCCTGCGGGCCATCGCCTGATCGTCGCCGGAGCGGCGAAAAGCCCTCGACAGGGCGGCCGTTCCGGGGGGAGAGTCACGGCCCGCCCCGAGCTTTCCCCGGACCCGTCATGCATCCCAGACGCGGCGCCAGCACCCGATCGCCTTGGCCCTCGGCCATCCACGAGAACTTCTACGAGCGGCCGAGCGTCGATCCCGAGGGCCCGGAGATCTGGTGCTATAGCGACCGCCTGTCCTACGCCCCGGGCGAGACGATCCGGCTGCATGTCAGCAGCGCGGCGCCGCGCTTCGACCTGAAGATCCAGCGCGACGGCGCGACTCTCGAGACCGTCTTCGAGCGGCGAGGGCTGAGCGCCGCTTGGCATCCGACGCCGGCCGACTGCTCGGTCGTCGGCTGCGGCTGGCCGGTCGCCTTCGAGCTAACCGTGCCGGCCGACTGGCGGTCGGGCGGCTACCTGGCGACAGTGCGCACGGGCGACGACAGCGGCGCCGAGGCCGTTCAGCAGCATGTCTTCGTCGTCCGGCCGGCCGCGACGGGTCCGCGGGCGCCGCTGCTGATGGTCGCCTCGAGCTGCACCTGGACCGCCTACAACGACTGGGGCGGCTCCAACCACTACGAGGGCACCAGCGGTCCCGAAGGTCGGGACTTCGCGCCCGTCGTCAGCACCGAGCGGCCGATGAGCCGCGGCTTCGCCTGGCTGCCCGAGGGCGCGCCGCGGGTCGCGCTGCAGACGCCGCCGCCGATCGGCGCCGCGCCGCGCTACCCGCACATGGAATGGGCCTACGCCAACGGCTTCAGCAAGAAGTACGCCTCGGCCGGCTGGGCCAGCTACGACCGGCACTTCCTGCGCTGGGCCGAGGCGGCCGGCTACCGGGTCGACCTGATCAGCCAGCACGACCTGCACTACCGGCCCGAGCTGCTCGCGGGCACCAAGGGCGTGATCTTCGTCGGCCACGACGAATACTGGTCCTGGCCGATGCGCGACGCGGTCGACCGCTACGTCGAGGGCGGCGGCCGGGTCGCCCGCTTCGCCGGCAACTTCCTCTGGCAGATCCGCCTGGAAGACGAAGGCCGCCGGCAGGTCTGCTACAAGTACCGGGCGGAGGCCGAAGACCCCCTGCGCGACACGGAGCAGCGGCACCTGACCACGAGCTGCTGGGAGGCCGAGCCGGTCGGCCGGCCGGGCGCCGCGACCTTCGGCCTGACGGCGCTGCGCGGCGTCTACGCCGGCTGGGGCGGCTGCGTGCCGCGCGGGCCCGGCGGCTTCACCGTCTACCGGCCCGACCATTGGCTCTTCGCCGGCACGGACCTCTACTACGGCGATGTCTTCGGCGGCGCGGCGCGGATCTTCGGCTACGAGGTCGACGGCCTGGACTACGTGGTCCGCGAGGGCCTGCCCCATCCGACCGGCGCCGACGGCGAGCCCGAGGGCCTGGAGATCCTGGCCATGGGCCTGGCGGTCACCGGCGAGGCGGACCACGGCAACCCCGGCACCGATCTCTTCATCGGCAACATGGATGCCCACTTCAAGGCGCAGGTGCTTTACGGTGAGGTGACACCCGAGACGCTGGACCGGGTGTCGCGGGGCTCCGGCATGCTCGTCGTCTTCCGGCGAGGCGCCGGCGAGGTCGTGCATGCGGGCACCTGCGAATGGGTGGCGGGCCTCAAGGCCCGCGACGTCACGGTCGAGCGCATCACCCGCAACGTGCTCGACCGCTTCCTCCAGGCCTGATCCGGGGGTGCGCATGAGCGACGATTTCGAGGGCTTCTCGCCCGCCTTCTTCCGCTTCTTCGAGGAGCTGATCGCGGACAACAGCCGCGAGTGGTTCCAGGCCAACAAGGCGCGCTACGAGCGCGAGGTGCTGCTGCCGCTCTCGGCCTTCGTCTCGGCCATGGCGCCGCGCCTGGCCAAGATCTCGCCGCACTACGTGGCCGACCCGCGGCCCCGGGGCGGCTCGATCTTCCGGATCTACCGCGACATGCGCTTCGCTCGGGGCGGCAAGCCCTACAAGGAGCACGGCGCCTGCCAGTTCCGCCACGAGCGCGGCAAGGACGCCCACGCGCCCGGCTTCTACGTCCACCTGCAGCCGGACAAGGTGCTGTTCGGCGGCGGCATCTGGAAGCCGCCGAGCCCGGAGCTGAAGAAGATCCGCGAGGCCATCGCCGACAAGCCGAAGGACTGGGGCAAGCTGATCGAGGACCGCAAGGTCCGGAGCCTGTTCGGCGGCATCCACGGCGACGGCCTGACCCGCCCGCCGCGCGGCTTCGACCCCGAGCACCCGTACATCGAGGACATCAAGCGCCAGACCTTCTTCCTGATGCGCGAGGTCGCGCCGGCCGCGGCCCAAGACAAGAGCTTCGTCAAAGAGGTCGAGACGACCTTCAAGGCCGCCGCGCCGACGATGCGCTTCCTGACGGCGGCGGTGGGGGCTGAGTTCTAGAGCACTACTGGCTTAGGCGGCATCGACGGCCGAAAACGAACCGCCCCCTCACCCAGCTCCGGCTAAGCTCAGCCTCCGGCTTCGCTAAGCCTCCACAGCCCTCTCCCCCGACGGGGGAGAGGGATGCGCAGGCTTGGTGAGGCGAAGCCGAGCCTAGCCGGAGCTGGGTGAGGGGGCGGTTCGTTTCCATGTCGACGGCGACTGCAATGCTGCCGAGTCCGCGCAAGCAAGCAATGCCCTAAGCCGTGGCGATCTCCGCGGCGCGGGTGCGGGCGTTGCTGGCGCCGGCGCCGTCGCCGAGGCCGTCGAGCACCTGGGCGAACTTCAGCCAGGTGCCCATGCCGTCCTTGCCCCAGGTCAGGCGCTCGCCGACCAGGCTGCGCGCCAGGCTCCACTGCTCGCTCTCGATGGCGCACTCGAGCAGGAGCTGGGCGAAGATGTCGCGCTGGGCATGGGAGGCGCCCATCGGCGCCAGGCGGTAGCGGATCGGCAGCAGCAGCTCGACGGCGGCGGCGTGCCGGCCCTCGGCATGGGCCAGGAGGGCGCGCGCCGCCGGCTCGATGATCCGCGCCACGGTCTCGGGCGCCTCGCCGCCGCGCTGCGCGGCCTGGCGCCGGAGCGAGGCCAGCAGGCGCTCGGCCGCCTCGCCGCGGCCGTCGCGCGCCAGGGCCATGACGTTGTGCAGGTCGGTGAAGTAGAGCACGTGATCGTCGAGCGCCGCCTCGGCGTGCTCGGCCAGCGGCTTCCAGCGCTCGGCCACGTCCCGGCCCTGGAACTCCAAGCGCAGCAGCAGCGAGGCGGCGTTCTGGACATCGAGATAGAACTGGAAGTCGTCGCTCTGCACCGAGCGGTCGTAGAGCGCCAGGACCTGGTCGTACTGACCCAGCTCCAAGGCGAAGAGCGCCCGGTGCCACCAGAGATGGCCGCGGAAGGGATTGCGGTCGTCCCACTGGTCGGCCGGGTACTCCAGCCAGATCAGGCCCTCGCGCCGGCGGCCCTGCATCTCCAGCACGTGGGCGACGGCGTGCAGGGCCCAGAGGTCCTCGGCGTTGTCGGCCATGGCGCGCCGGCCATGGGCTTCCGCGGCGGCATACTCGCCGCATTCCTCCAGACCGAAGGCCAGCATGCCGAGCACGTTGCCGTAGCCGGGCAGGCTCTCGTCCCAGGCCGAGACGACGCGCGCCACCGAGCCGCAGAGCGCGTGCGAGCGGCCGAGCCAGAAGAGCGCGAAATGCTGCAGGCGAACGGCCAGCAGGTCGAGCGGATGCTCGACGACGATGCGGTCCCAGATCTGCAGCGTGCGCTCGACGTCGCCGCCGATCCAGGCGCCGAGGGCCTCGACGTGGGTGGCCTCGCGGGCATTGGCCGCCTCCAGGCGCGCCCTGCAGGTGTCGTGCGCGGCCTGTGCCTTGTCGAGCACGGCCGTGCTGGCGAACAGCATGAAGAGGTAGCCCTTCAGGCAGTGCGCCATGACGAAGTCGGGATCCGCCTCCAGCGCCGCCTTGACGTGCTTCAGGGTGTCGAGGCGGTACTCGAAGTAGCGGTCTATGGCCCTGTTGTAAGCGGTCGCGGCCGAAGCGCTCGTTGTGCTCAGCGCCAGCCCCCGCCGGTCCATCTGCATGTCCGGGCCCCCCCGTCCGACGTACTCGCTGCAGGTTAGACGACCTACTGCTTAAGGTCGATCCCGCTTCCGGCTCAGGCCGCCTGCGGCTTGTCGGGCTTGGCCCCGGGCGGGGATTGCTCGGCTTTGGTCCCCCCGGTCTCGTCCCCTGCCGCCTTGTCCCGGGCGGCCTTCCGGAGCTTTTCGGGAATCTCGGTGATCAGGCGGCCGACGTCCGCGGCCGGCACCGGGCGGCTGAAGTGGTAGCCCTGGCCGAGCACGCAGCCCTTCTCCCGCAGGGTCTCGAGGTGGGTGTCGTCCTCGATGCCCTCCGCCGCCGTCGGCAGCCCGAGGCTGTTGCCCATCGCCAGCACGGCCTCGACGATCGCCGCGTTCTGGCTGTTGCCGGTCAGGTCGGAGACGAAGGATCGGTCGATCTTGATCTTGTCGAAGGCCAGGTCGCGCAGCCGGACCAGGCTCGAATGGCCCGTGCCGAAGTCGTCCAGCGAGGTCCGCACGCCCCGGGCCTTGAGGCTCATGAGGATCCGGTCGGCCAGGTCCGGGTCCTCGACCAGGGCGTTCTCGGTGACCTCCACCTCCAGGCGCTCCGGCGGGAAGCCCTCGGAGTCGAGGATCGCGAGGATCTCCTCGTCCAGCCGATTGTCCCGGAACTGCAGCGGCGAGATGTTGATCGAGAGCAGGATGTCCTCGGGCCAGCTCTTGGCGTCGCGGCAGGCCTGGCGGAGCATCAGCTCCGACAGCTCCATGATCTGGTTGCTGTCCTCGGCCACCGCTATGAAGTCCTCCGGCGAGACGAAGCCGCGGGTCGCGCTGTGCCAGCGCGCGAGGGCCTCGAAGCAGATGATCTTGCCGCTGGCGAGATCGATGATCGGCTGATAGTGCGGCACGATCTCGGCGGCTTCGATGGCACCCCGCAGCTCGCGCTCGAGAGTCGCCCGCAGCGCCAGCGAGACGTCCAGCTGCTGGTCGTAGAAGTAGTAGCCGGAGCCGCTCCGCTTCTTGGCCTTGCGCAGGGCGACGCTGGCCCGGCGGATCAGCTCGTTGGGATCGCGAATCTCCGCGTTGCCGAGGCAGACGCCGATGCTGACGCCGACGATCAGCGACTTGCCGTCGATCTCGATCGGTCCCTCGAGCGCCTTCACCAGCCGCTCGGCCACCGAGACGGCATCGCTTCGAGACCCCAAGGCCACTTGGCAGATGGTGAACTCGTCGCCGCCGACCCGCGCCAGGGTATCGTGCTTGCGCAGCACGCGCGTGAAGCGCTCCGAGATCGTGACCAGGAGCCGGTCGCCGGCGCCATGGCCATGCAGGTCGTTGACCGGCTTGAAGCGGTCGATGTCCAGGACCATGACGGCGATCATCTCGTCGTAGCGCGAGACGCGCTCGATGGCGGTGCGGAGCCGGTCGCGGAACAGACGGCGGTTGGGCAGGCCGGTCAGGTCGTCGTGCATGGCCAGGCGGGCCGAGCGGGCCTCGGCGTCGATGCGGCTGACCATCTCGCGGCGCTGGTCCTGCAGGCGGCGCAGGGCGAAGAAGATGGCGCCCAGGCCGAGCGAGAGCAGGGCGATCAGGGCCTCGTCCAGCTCCAGGTACTCGTAGTCGCGGCTGACTTCCTGGAAGGTCTCGAAGGCGTCCGTCGTGGCGCAGGCTATGAAGGATCCGAAGGTGAGGGCCGCGGCGATCGCCAAGTCGATGCCGACCCTCCGGGACTGGGCCTGTGTCACGGACCCTCGATCGTCGCTCTTCTCGGGCATCTTCCGCTCAGGTAAATATATCTTAAGTCATACAGAGTGTTACTCATCGGCCTGAAGAAATAGTGAAACGCGGCAGGGCGCGGCGCCCGCGGGCCGTGCCGCTTCCCGGCCCGTGGCGGCCCGGCCGCGCTACAATCGGGTGACGCTGGGGGATTGCGCCTGGAAATACCGGCGCGGCGGCGCTACAACCTGGCGCCGCGCAGGACAGATCGAGAACGAGGAAAGCCATGAGTGCGCAGTGGAGCCCTGGGGGCTGGCGGGAGCTGCCGATCCGGCAGTTGCCGACCTACGAGAACGAGCAGGACTTGGCCGCCGCCGAGCGGACCTTGGCCGAGGCGCCGCCGCTGGTCTTCGCCGGCGAGGCGCGCCGCCTGAAGGAGCAGCTAGGCCAGGTGGCCGAAGGCAGGGCCTTCCTGCTGCAGGGCGGCGACTGTGCGGAATCCTTCGCCGAGTTCCACCCCAACAACATCCGGGACACCTTCAAGGTCCTGCTGCAGATGGCGATCGTGCTGACCTTCGGCGCCGCCTGTCCGGTGGTCAAGGTGGGCCGCATGGCCGGTCAGTTCGCCAAGCCCCGCTCGGCGCCGACCGAGACCCAGGATGGCGTCGAGCTGCCGAGCTACCGCGGCGACATCATCAATGCCATCGACTTCGAAGAGGCGGCCCGGGTGCCCGATCCGGGGCGCCTGGTGCGCGCCTACTACCAGGCGGCCGCGACCCTGAACCTGCTGCGCGCCTTCGCCCAGGGCGGCTTCGCCAACCTGGAGAAAGTGCATCAGTGGAACCTGGAGTTCGCCTTCGACGGCGCCCAGGGGGCCCGCTACGAGGAGCTGGCCGGCCGCATCGACGAATGCCTGAACTTCATGCGGGCCTGCGGCCTCTCGCCGGACAAGATCCCGCAGCTCCGCGAGACGGATTTCTACACCTCGCACGAAGCGCTCCTGCTGCACTACGAGGAGCCGCTGACCCGCGTCGATAGCCTGACCGGCGAGTGGTACGACTGCTCCGCGCATCTGCTCTGGATCGGCGACCGCACCCGCCAGATCGACGGTGCGCATGTCGAGTTCCTGCGCGGGGTGCAGAACCCCATCGGCTTCAAGTGCGGGCCGAGCCTCGAGGTCGACGACATGCTGCGGCTGATCGAGACGCTCAACCCGGAGAACCTGCCGGGCCGCCTGACGCTGATCAGCCGCATGGGCGCCGACGGCGTCGAGACCGGCCTGCCGCCCCTGGTGCGGGCCGTCAAGCGCGAGGGCCTCAAGGTCGTCTGGTCCTGCGACCCGATGCACGGCAACACGATCAAGTCCTCGACGGGCTACAAGACCCGGCCCTTCGACCGGATCCTCGCCGAGGTCCGCAACTTCTTCGCCGTCCACCGCGCCGAAGGCACGCACGCCGGCGGCGTTCACATCGAGATGACCGGCCAGGACGTGACCGAGTGCATCGGCGGCGCGCAGGCGATCGACGAGACCCGCTTGGGCGACCGCTACCATACGCACTGCGATCCCAGGCTGAACGCCAGCCAGGCGCTGGAGCTGGCTTTCCTGATCGCCGAGCAGCTCAAGGACGAGCGGGTGGCCCGGAACGGCGGGATCGGCCGCTTCGCCGCGGCCTCGTAACGGCGGCTCAAATCCGGGTCCGGCTCGAGGAGCGCAGACCATGGCGGCGGACGATCGCAAGACCGAGGAGCGCGTGGCGCTCGCCGAAGCCCTGAAGCCACATGGCCCCTCGCGGGAGCATTGGCCGCGGGCCCGCGACGTTGCCGCTTGGACGGACCACTATTTCCGACGGACCGCCGCGGCGGTGCGCCACTTCGGCGACGTCGAGGCGACCTACGCCGCCTTCCTGCGCCGACCGGTGATCTCCGCGCCCCGCGTCGCGCTCGACTGGCTGCGCGCGGTCGCCGAGGAGAGCGGCACCGAGATCGGCGTCGAGCTGCGCTATCCGGAAGGCAAGTGGGTCGGTGCCGGCGAGCCGATCATGTACTTGACGGGCTCCCTGGCCACCTTGAGCGAGCTCGAGACGCTGTTCCTGATGAAGCTCGGGCCGCCCTGCGTCGCCGCCTACAACGCCTACACCATGTGCGCCGACCTGCCGGACGTGGCTTTCCTCGCCATGGATGCGCGGCACTGCGCCGGCACCGAGATGGCCGAGCTGATGGCCTACGGTGCCGCGGTCGGCTCGGATCGGGCCAAGCGCAAGGTCGGCGCGGTGGGCTTCGTCGGCAACGCGACCGACGCCACGGCGCACTTCTTCGGCCGCGAAGGCGGCCTCGGCACCATGCCGCATGCCTTCATCGGCTATGCCGGCTCGACCCTGCGCGCCGCCGAGATGTTCGACGAGGCCTACCCGAAAGAGCCGATGACGGTGCTGGTCGACTACTTCGCCCGCGAGGTCACCGACGGCTTGACGGTCTGCCGGCGCTTCCCGCGCCGCGCCGCCGAGGGACAGCTTTCGCTGCGCCTCGACACGCCGGGCGGCCGCTTCGTCGAGGGCCTCGACCCGCCGGCCTCCTATGCCGCGCTCGAGCGCCACGTGCCCGAGGCGGTGCGCGGCTACCGCAGCGACGAGGAGCTGCGCTACCTGGTCGGGCCGGGCGTCTCGGCCGCGGCCATCTGGCATCTGCGCGACGCGCTCAACCGCGAGGGCTTTCACGGCGTCAAGATCGTCGCCTCATCCGGGTTCGGCCCGGCCAAGTGCAAGCTGATGTCGGAAGCCAAGGCACCGGTCGACGTCATCGGCACCGGCTCCTACCTGCCGGAGAACTGGCCGGAGACCTATGCCACGGCCGATGTGGTGGAATACGCCGGGGTGTCGCGGGTCAAGGTCGGCCGCGAGTTCCTGCTGCGGAGCTGAGAGCCGGGCCGCGTCAACGGCTGGGCAGCGCGACGATGCTGAACCAGAAACTGTCGATGGCGCGGACGATGTCGGCGAACTTGCCGAAATCGACGGGCTTCGAGATGAAGCAGTTGGCGAACTCGCGGTAGGCCCGCGCGACGTCTTGCTCGTCTTTCGATGATGTCAGCACCACGACGGGGATCTGCCGAAGCTGCTCGGACTCCTTGATGTGCTTCAGGACGTCGAAGCCGGACACCTTCGGGATGTTGAGGTCCAGGAGGATCAGGTCGGGCAGCCGCCGGTCGCCGAAGGCGCCATGTCCATTCAGATAGTCCAGGGCGTCGGCCCCGTCCTCGACCACGGTGAGCCGGTTGGCGAACTTGGCGACCTCCATGCCTTCACGCGTCAAGGCGATGTCGGTCGGGCTGTCCTCGACCAGGAGAACTTCGATCGGGCGCATCCTTAGGGACCTGGTTTCCTCGGCAGGCTGAAGCAGAAGCGCGTGCCGCTCTTCACGGCGCCATCCAGCCAGATTCGGCCGCCATGGATCTCGACGATCTTGCGGCAGATCGCCAAGCCGATCCCGATGCCGGGAATGTCGTCGCGCCGATGCAGCCGCTGGAAGATCCTGAAGATGTTCTTCGCGTGGCCCGGCTCGATGCCGATCCCGTTGTCCTGGACCGAGATCGTCCATGCCCCCGGCTCTTCGAGCGCCGAAACCCGGATGCGCGGCGGCTGATCGCTGCGGTACTTCAGCGCGTTCTCGATCAGGTTCTTCAGGACCTGGCGGATCAGCTCGGGATGGCCGACCACCTCGGGGAGCGGCTCCGCGGTCACCTCGGCGCCGGACTTGATGATCGCGCCGCTCAGCTCCTCGCAGACGTTGGCAAAGAGGTGGTTCAGGTCGAAGGGGCGCGGCGCCTCTTGCACCTCGGTGGCCCGCACGTAGCCCATCAAGCCATCGAGGAGCGACGACATCCGCCCGCCGCCTTGCTCGATGTGGGTCAGGTATTCGCGACCCTTCGCCGGCAGCAGCTCGGCGAAGCGGGCCATCGTCAGGTTGCTGAAGCCGACGATCGCGCGCAACGGCTCGCGCAGGTCGTGAGACACGACGTAGACGAACTGCTGCATGGCGTCGTTGGCCATTTCCAGCGCGCGCGTGCGGTCGTTCAACTGCTCGACCTTGTCGGAGATGTCGACATGCTGGACCAGCACGACGAAGTCCTCTTCGCCGGCTCCCAGCAGCAGGCGCCGGGCCTGACACTGGAACCAGCGGTTCTTGACTGGCGAGTGACAGGGGTAGGCGTGGATGAAGACGTCCCGTTCCTTGCCGTAGATCTGACGCAGTCCCTCGAGCAACGCTCGCGCATCCTCGGCGCCTTCACCCTCGGCGGTCGCGCAGACGTCGAGATAGTCGGCGCCGAGACCGTGGCCGCCGTCCGGATAGTCGTTCCGCGCCGCGAAGTCGCGCCAATCCTGGTTGACCAGAACGATGCGACCGTCTCGATCCAGGATCGAGGACTGGCCGCAGAGGCTCTCGACCAGGTTGCCGAGCAAAGCCGGCAAGGCCGTCGCGTTCGCCGGAGGCGCTCGCTGGTCTTGGATCTCGGATCGCGCTTCCAGTCCCATTGTCTGCTGGCTCCAGTCCGACCGCCGAGCGAAGACGGCCATCGGTGAGACCAATCGGCCCTGATCGGGCACTCAGGAACGAAACGCTCGCAGATAGGTAAAATGGCTTATGCCAGAAAACCGGGAGGGCGGCAAGCTATGGCCAGGGGCAGGGAGCGGGCCCGCTCGGCGGCGCGCGCCTCAAGGCGCCGGCGACAGGATGATGCCGCCCATGCGCACGAGATCGGCCAGGGATCGGGCGTCCATCTTCCGCATGACTCGCGCCCTGTGCGCCTCGACGGTCTTGGGCGAGATGCCCAGCTTGCTGGAGATCTCCTTGTTGCTGGCGCCCGAGACCACCAGGGCCATCACCTCGCGCTCCCGGCCGGTCAGGTCGTCGTGGCGCTTCGCGAGCTCGTCCCGGACGCGCCGCGACTCTCTGGCCTGGCTATCGGCCTTGAGGCTCTGCTGGATCAGCTCGAGCATGGCCTGGTTGCTGAACGGCTTCTCGACGAAGTCCAGGGCCCCGGCCTTCATGGCGCGTACCGCCGTCGCGACGTCGCCGTAGGCGCTCATCATGATCACCGGCAGCGCGCTATCGCGGGCCCGTAGAGTCGACAGAAGGTCGAGACCGCTCATGCCGCGCATACGCACATCCAGCACGAGACAGCCCGGCTGCTGCGGTTCGTAGACCTCCAGGAAGCTCGTCGCGGAGTCGAAGGTGCGTGCCGAGAGCCCGACCGACTCCACGAGCCGCGTCAGGGTTTCGCGAAGGGCCTCGTCGTCGTCGACGATGAAGACAATCGGTTCCAGTGCCATTCCAGCCGGTTGTCTTGGACGGGGGGAGCGCCACCGAGGAGGCGACTACAGGAACGACTGAGTGCTCCGGTACTATATCGCCGGACAATAGCGCATAATTCGTTGAAATAATCAACAAACTGTCACGAACGAATAACACCGTTGGTCAGTATTTGATTGTACGCAGTTTCAGCCAATCCTAGAAAATTACTAAGGCTTTTGCCATTTATTTGCAGCCGGAGAGTCGAGCCGGCGCATCGACTTGCCTCGGGTTATCCCGAACAGGCTCCTTAAATCCCTGTTTCAAAGAGAAAATATCAATTGGGCGAGTTCAAGATGACCTGCGGGAGCGGCGCGTTTCGCCGTTGTCGAATTTCCCTACTAAATTGTCAACTATTCTTGGGCGGGTGTTGGCGCCGAAGCAACGGACAGCTCTGCGCACTGGCAGCCCTTCACCGGCCCACTATGATGCCGTCACGAGTCGCGGCCGCTCGGGGGAAGGGCATGTTGGAGACCACGATTGCCGGCAGTCTGCCGAAACCAGCCTGGCTCGCCGAGCCGGAGACCCTCTGGGCGGCTTGGCAACTCGAGGGCGCGGCGCTCGAAGAGGCCAAGCGCGACGCCGCCCTGCTCTGGCTCAAGGAGCAGGAAGATGCCGGCATCGACGTGGTCAGCAACGGCGAGCAGTTCCGCGTCCACTTCGTGCACGGCTTTCTCGAGTCGATCGAGGGCATCGACTGGCAGAAGAAGACCAAGATGGGCATTCGCGACGACCGCTATGTCGTCGAGGTGCCGACCGTCACCGCGCCGGTGCGACGCCGGGGCCCGGTGCATGGCGCGGAGGTCCGCTTCACCAGGGCCCATACCAAGCAGCGCCTCAAGTTCACCCTGCCGGGGCCGATGACCATCTGCGACACCATCGCCGATGCGCACTACGGCGCCCGACCCGACATGGCCATGGCCTTCGCCGAGATCCTGAACCAGGAGGCCCGCGAGCTGGCGGCCCTGGGCGTCGACCTGATCCAGTTCGACGAGCCCGCCTTCAACGTCTTCATGAAGGACGTCAAGGACTGGGGCATCGCCGCCTTGCACAAGGCCATCGAGGGACTCGACTGCACCACCGCCGTGCACATCTGCTACGGCTACGGCATCGAGGCCAATATCCAGTGGAAGGAGAGCCTCGGCGGCGAGTGGCGCCAGTACGAGGAGATCTTCCCGGCGCTCAACGACAGCCGCATCGACCAGATCTCCCTCGAATGCGCCGATTCCCACGTGCCCCTGGAGCTGATCGGCCTGCTCAAGGACAAGGCGGTCATGGTCGGCGCCATCAACGTCGCCGACAACGCGGTCGAGAGCCCGGAGAAGGTCGCGGCGACCATCACCGCCGCCATGGACTACGTCGATCCGGAGCGGCTCCTGCCCTGCACCAACTGCGGCATGGCGCCGATGCCGCGGGCCGTCGCCGCCGGCAAGCTGAAGGCCCTGGCCGAGGGGGCCGCGCTGGTGCGCGGCAAGCTCGCCCGATGAGCTGGCAGCGCTGCGACCAGCCCCTGGACGAGTCCATCGCGCTGCCGGACGGGTCTTGGCCCAGTTGCCGGCAACAGGACGCCATTCTCTTCTTTGTCACCCTCGGGCTTGACCCGCGGGTCCATCCATCGGCCGGCTCAGATGTAGGACTTGATAGGCGCCGATGGTGCTACCTGAAGCATGGATGCTCGGGCCTTCGCCCGCCGAAGGGCTTCGGCCCGCAGGTGGGTCAAGCCCGAGCATGACGTTTGGTGGCTGGAAGTTGGCTGCCTAACCCTCGGCGTGGTAGCTCTCCAGAACGCCGTTCTCGCCGTTGTCACCCTCGGGCTTGACCCGAGGGTCCATCGATCCGCTGGCTCGGGCGCCAGCTCGTTCGGTCTCCGGCCCTGCCACCTGAAGCATGGATGCTCGGGCCTTCGCCCGCCGAAGGGCTTCGGCCCGCAGGTGGGTCAAGCCCGAGCATGACGAGTTGTGGGACAAGCTAGGTGACTAGCCTTCGGCGTCGTGGGTCTCCAGCCACTCTTCGACGAAGGCGATGAAAATCTGCAGCGGGGCCGAGGCGTCGTCGGCGTTCCAGGCGGCGACGGTGGGCACGCGGTAGTCGGTGCCTTCCAGGGGCCGGATCGCCAGGCCGCGGCGGTAGTAGTTGCGGGCGGCCTCGACGTGCAGGGTCAGGCCCATGTTGGCGGCGACCAGGCCGAAGATGCCTTCGCTGTTGTAGGCCTCCTCGACGATACGCGGCCGGAAGCCGGCACTCTGGCAGACCGACATCATGTGGGTCAGGTAGTGCCGCCAGTAGGCCGCCTGACCGGTCACGAAGGGCTCGCCGGCGAGCTTGGCCAGGGGGATCGCCTTCAGCTTCGCCAGCGGATGACCGCGCGGCAGGATAGCCACCAGGCGGTCGTTCTGCAGGGTGACGTGCCGCAGGCCGGGCTCGGCCAGGGGGCCGGTCATGGCGCCGACGTGGATGTCGCCGGCGGCCAGGGCCTCCAACTGCACGAAAGTCACCATGTGGACCAGCTCGACGGTCACCTCGGGATAGCGCGAGCGGAAGACCTGGATCAGCTCCGGCAGGACGCCGCTGATCGCGAAGTCGGTGTAGCCGATCACCAGGTGGCCGATCTCGCCGGCCCGCGCCCGCAGCGTGTCCTTGATCGTCTTGTCGGCGGCGGAGAGGGTCGCGCGGCAGCCCTCGAGGAAGACGCTGCCGACCTCGGTCAGCTCGACCCAGCGGTTGTTGCGCTCCAGCAGCCGCACCTCGAGGCTCTGCTCGAGCTGGCGGATCGTCCGGCTCAGGGCCGGCTGCGCCACGTTGAGCTGCTCGGCCGCGCGCCGGAACGACAGCGCCTCGGCGACGGCGACGAAGTAGCGCATCTGGCGGAGATCGCAGGTCTGTGACGTCATCGGTCTAGTGATATCAGTTCGTTATCACTAAAGCATCTATTGATATTAGATCAGGCCGGAAGGCCTCTCTATCCTTTCCGGGCCGCCCCTTCGACGGCGGCTAAGCAAGAGTTTCGCCCGGAGCGGCGCTTGGCGCGCCGAGACCGCCACTCCGAGGTCCAATCGGGAGGGACAGATGACGGCATCCTCAATGACGAAGCGTCTGGCGGCGGTCTTCTCCGCTGCGCTGATGGCCCTGGCTTGGGCCGGGCCCGCGACGGCGGACGACAAGGTGGTCATGAACCTGGGCTGGGCCACGCCGCTCGATTCCGACTACGGCGTGCTGGCCAAGAAGTTCAAGGAGCTGGCGGAGGACTACAGCGGCGGCTCGATCGAGGTGAAGCTGCGCTGCTGCGCGCAGATCGGCACCGAGGACGACGCCTTCAAGGCGCTGCAGCTCGGCACGGTCGACGGCTACTTCATCACCCAGAACAACGTCTCGCCGCACTGGCCGCTGATGAACGTCTTCGTCCTGCCCTACATCTTCCAGAACAAGGAGCACCTGCAGAAGGTGACGCAGGGCCCGGTGGGCGACGAGATCCGCGAGACGATCCTGGCCGACACCGGCGTGCACCTGCTGACCTTCGGCGCGCCCGCCTATCGCGACATGTTCAATTCCAAGAAGCCGATCAAGACCATGGCCGACATGGCCGGGCTGAAGCTGCGGGTGCCGAAGAACCAGGTCATGATCGCCACCTTCGACGCCTTCGGCGCCGAGCCGGTGCCGCTGGCCTGGTCCGACACGCCGACCGCCCTGCAGACTCGCACGATCGACGGCGGCGACAACGGCACGACCGTGATCAAGGACATGAAGTTCTACGAGTTCGCCGAGCATTTGGTGATCCTCGAGCACTTCACCAGCGTCTCGCCGGTCTTCGCCAGCGACCGCTTCATGAACAAGCTGAGCGACGAGCAGCGCGCCGTGGTCCTGCGGGCCGCCAAGGAGGCGGGCGAGCATCAGACCGAGATCGTCACCAAGCGCATCGCCGAGGTCCGCGACTGGCTGACCAAGGATGGCGGCATGACCGCGACGCAGCCGGACCGCGCGGCCTTCATCGAGGCGGCCAAGACCGTGCAGGCCAAGTTCGCCGCCGAGGGCGGCCCGAAGTTCACCGAGCTTCTGGCCAAGATCCAGGCCGCGGCCGAGTGACGCCTCGAGGGCGCGTTCCGCAAGGGAGCGCGCCCCCCGGCCCCCGTCGCCGGCGACGGGCGAGCCGAAGCCGCTGTCGGCTGCGGTGGCGGAAGCGGAGTGATCGGGCATGTCTGTGAGCCTCGGCCAGATTTGGCGCTACCTCGAGCGTCACTTCGAGGAGACGATCGCCAGCGCCTGCCTGGCCCTGATCGCGGTCTGCGTCTTCCTCCAGGTGGTGCTGCGCTACGGCTTCGGCACGGCCCTGACCTGGACCGAAGAGCTGGCCGGCATGTGCATGGCCTGGGCGGTCTACATGGGCGCCGCGCTCGGCGTGCGCGAGCGCTTCCACATCCGCATCCTGGTCGGCGTCTTCGCCCTGCCGAAGGTCCTGCAGTTGCCGCTGGTGCTGCTCGCCGATGCCTGCTGGATGCTCTTCAACCTGCTGATGGTCTGGTTCGGCCTGGAGTACGTCGAGCTGCTTTGGACCCGCACCTCGATCTCTCCGGCCATGGGCATCGATCAGTTCTGGCCTCAGTCGATCATCGTCATCGGCTATGCGCTGATCACCGTTCGCCTGATCCAGATCTACGTCAACTGGTGGCGGGGCGGGCGCAAGGACATCCCCGGCAAGCCGCCTGAGTTCCAGGAAGAAGAGCTTCTGGAGCTCGAGAAGCCGTGAGCGACATCTCCATCGTCATCATCGTCTTCGTCGTCCTGACGGCGATCGGCGTGCCGCTGTTCGCCGCCGTCGGCCTCTCGACGGCGCTGGCCCTGATCCTCATCGACATCCCGATGACCCTGCTGTCGCAGACGGCCTTCACCTCCCTGCAGCCCTTTCCGCTGCTGACCATCCCGCTCTTCGTGCTGGCCGGCCGGCTGATGGAGGTCGGCGGCATGGCCACGCGCCTGATCGACGTGGCGCGCAGCCTGGTCGGCAGCTATCGCGGCAGCCTGGGGCTGGTCACCGTGGTCGCCTGCATGCTCTTCGCTGCGCTCTCCGGCTCCGGGCCGGCGACCACGGCCGCGATCGGCAGCGTGACCATCCCGGCCATGCGCGAGGAGGGCTACTCGGCCCGCTTCGCCGCCGCCGTCGCGGCTTCGGGCGGCGCGCTGGGCAGCGTCATCCCGCCGAGCAACCTGCTGATCATCTACGGCCTGGTCTCCGAGACCTCGATCCCGCGGCTGTTCCTGGCGGGCATCGTGCCGGGGCTCTTCGTCACCGTCGTGCTGATCCTGGTCGCCTACCTGGTCGCCCGCCACAAGGGCTTCGGCGGCAGCGGCGCCGCCTTCAACTGGCGCGCCTTCCGCACCGCTGTCTGGGAAGGCAAGTGGGCGCTCGGCGCGCCGCTGCTGATCCTCGGCGGCATCTACGGCGGCATCTTCACGCCGACCGAGGCGGCCGGCGTCGCCGTCTTCTACGCGCTCTTCGTCGGGCTCTTCCTCTATCGCGAGCTGACCTTCGCCAAGGTGCTGGAGGCCCTGCGCTTCACGGCCCTGATCGGCGGCCTGCTGATCCTGCTGACGCCGACGCTCGCCTTCGGCCAGCTCACCGCCTTCTACGACGTGCCGAGCGAGATGGAGCGCATGATCACCGCCATCACCACCGACCCCATCCTGGTGATGATGCTGATCGGCCTGTTCTACATCTTCGTCGGCACCTTCATGGAGTCCCTGGCGCAGATCATCCTCTTCACCGCGGTCTTCCTGCCCGTGGTCGAGGCGCTCGGCGTCGACCCCGTGCTGTTCGGCATCTTCACCGTCATGACCTGCGAGATCGGCTTCCTGACGCCGCCGCTGGGGGCCAACCTCAACATCGCCGCCAAGATCACCGGCATCACGATCGAGGACGTCTCGGTCGGCGCCGTCCCCTTCATCTTCGCCTACATCGTCGGCCTCATGTTCCTGATCCTCTATCCGGAGGCGACGCTCTTCCTGCCCAACTGGTTCTACGGCGTCAGCCTGTCCTAGCGACGGTCTGCGGAAGGTTGCGAATGCCATGACGTTCGACTGTTTGCTCGAAGGCGGGACGATCTACGACGGCACGGGGGCGGATCCCGTCGTCGCCGACGTCGGCATCGCGGGCGGCCGCATCACGGCGATCGGCGACCTCGGGGCGGCGGAGGCCGAGCGGCGCCTCGACGTCGCCGGCCTGGCCGTGGCGCCCGGCTTCATCGACCTGCATACCCACTCCGACTTCACGCTGCTGGTCAACGGCCATGCCGAGAGCCAGGTGCACCAGGGCGTCACCACCGAGGTCGTCGGCCAGTGCGGCATAAGCTGCGCGCCGGTCAACTGCGACGCGGACATCGAGAAGAACGGCGTCGGCTACATGGCCGGCCATATCTGCCTCGGCTGGCGCTCCTTCGGCGACTATCTCAAGCGCCTGGAGGCGACGCCGCTCGGGGTCAACGTCGCCGCCTTCGTCGGCCAGGGCACTGTGCAGCAGGCGGTGATGGGCGATGCCCTGCGCGCGCCCGAGCCCGAGGAGCTGGCGCAGATGGAGCGCCTGGTCGAGGAGGCCTTCGAGCAGGGCGCCGCCGGGCTCAGCAGCGGGCTCGAATACTGGCCGGGCCGGCTCTCGAAGGTCGAGCACCTGGTGCCCCTGGTCGAGGTCGCCGCCCGCCGCGACGGCCTCTACGCGACCCACGTCCGCAACCGCGACATCTACTACGACATCGGCTTCGGCGAGGCGATCAGCACGGCCCGGGCGGCCGGGGCGCGGCTGCAGATCTCGCATATCCAGCCGAAGTTCGGCGCGCCGGACTACGCCATGGAGCACACGCTGGAGATGATCGCGCTGGCCGGGCGCCACGGGCTCGACTGCGCCTTCGACGTCATCCCGCACGACTGGTCCCACACCCGCGTCTCGGCGATCCTGCCGCCCTGGGCGCTGCAGGGCGGGCCCGAGGCGCTGCTCGATCGCCTGGCCGATCCGAAGCAGCGCGCGCGCATGAAGCAGAACCCCGATCCCATGTGGCGCATCGTCTCCGCCGGTCACTGGCACGAGATCCGCCTGCTGCGCTCCGACGAGAACCCGCACCTGGTCGGCGCCACCTTCGAGGAGATCGGCCGCGACCGCGGTGTCGATCCCTACGACGCGGCCCTCGACCTGCTGCGCGAGGAGGGCGAGGGGCTGCACCAGCTTCTCTGGACCTCGCGCAGCTTCTCAGAAGCCGACATCCGGCTCTGCCTGCAGCAGCCGGACTGCGCGGTGATCTCCGACACCCTGGCCTTGGCGCCCTACGGCGCGCTGGAGGAGCAGATCGGCTCGCTGAGCGGCTACGGCTGGGCCGCGCGCTTCCTCGGCACCTACGTGCGCGACGAGGCCCTGCTGAGCCTGGCCGAGGGCATCCGCAAGGTGACCGCCGTGCCGGCCGCTCGGCTCGGCTTGAAGGACCGCGGCAGCCTCGCCGTCGGCATGCAGGCCGACATCGTCGTCTTCGAGGCCGAGCGCATCGCCAGCCGCTGCACCATCGAGGCGCCACGGCGCTACGCCACGGGCATCGCCCACGTGCTGGTCAACGGCCGGCCGGTCGTCCAGGACGGCGCCCGGCTCGACGCCAACCCGGGCAGGGTGCTGCGGCTCTCGGGTTAGCGCGTTTTCCGCCACGCGGCATTACGGCACCGGCCCGCCCCCCCTCCCGGCCACCCACGGCAGTATCCTATTGGGTGGCCGGGAGGGGGAGGGGGCCGGTGCCGTCCGATCGGAAAACGCTCTAGCCGAATCGCGGGTCGGCTTCGACGTTCCTCCGGGCGACATCCTGCTCGACACGCATATCCTCTTGTGGGCGGTATCACAGCCGATCAAGCTGTCCGAGGACGTCTTGAGAACGATCCGGACGGCGGGGCGCGCGCGCCAGCTCTTCGTCTCCGTGATGACCATCTGGGAGATCTCCCTTCTGGTGAGCAAAGGGCGCATCTCATTGCCGCAACCGACCAGACAGTGGTTGGAAGTGGTGCTGACGAAACCGGGCGTCCGGCTCAATCCCGTGACGGCAGGGATTGCCATCGAGGCCAACGAGCTGCCCGACGGTTTGCCGGGCGACCCGGTGGACCGGCTCCTGGTCGCGACCGCCCGGTTGGAGGGGCTCGCCATGATGACGCGCGACCGCGAGATTCTCGCCTTCGCGCGACGGGGCCATCTCAAGGCACTCCCTGCGTGATCGCGACAGCGCTCGACGACCTTCGCCAGAGCCTGGAAAGCGGCCAGCGCCTGCTCGGCCTCGACGTCGGCGCCAAGACCATCGGCCTGGCGATCTCGGACAGCGGGCTGACCATCGCCTCGCCCCTGGAGACCATCGCGCGGCGCAAGTTCACGCACGACGCCGAGGCCTTGAAGCGGATCTGCGCCGAGCGCGCGGTCGGCGCCCTGGTGGTCGGCCTGCCGGTCAACATGGACGGCAGCGAGGGGCCGCGCTGCCAGTCGGTGCGCGACTTCGCCCGCAACCTGGTCGAGACCGCCGGCCTGGCGCTGCCCATCGCCTTCTGGGACGAGCGCCTCTCGACCAACGCCGTCGAGCGGATGCTGATCGACGAGGCCGACATGACCCGCAAGCGCCGGGGCCAGGTGGTCGACAAGATGGCCGCCGGCTTCATCCTGCAAGGCGCGCTCGACGCGCTGGCGCAGCGAGCCGCCAAGGGTCCCTGACCGGACGGGCATCGCCGTCTTCCTTTTCAAGCGACGCATGACAGCCATGTCCCCGAGCCGTCGGCTTGTGCCGAGGCCCGGCAACGCTGACATCGAAAGACCGAGGCCGGAGTCTCTCGAAAGGAGCCGTGACATGGGACTCGTCATCCTGATCGCCGAGGCGGCCGCAGTTCTGTGGCTCGCGGTCTATCTGAGCCTGGTGCGGCAGCTCGTTCGGACGCCGAGCTCGTCAAGCGCGCCGAGCGCCGATCCGGCCGGCCGGGTCTTCGTCCGGCAGGCCCGCCTGGCGCAATGGGTCGGCTTGAGCCTGCTCGCCGGCTACCTGACGGCGGCCAGCGTGAACCTGGCTTTCGGGCTCGGTCTGGACCTGCCGCTGTGAGCGAGGGACCGAGACCATGACACCCCGTTTCTATCGCCGCCTGGCGACCGCCTTCATCTGGCTCGCGGTGCCGGCGCCGCTCTACATCTGGCTGATCGTCTGGCTGGTCTTGCGCCTGCCCGCCTAGCCCGGCGACGCGGCTTGCTGCCGCATTCGGGCGCCTCTATAAGCCCGGCCGCGGGAGACAGCCATGACCGACACCGTCGACAGCAAGCCCAGCGGCCCTCTGGCGGGCCTCAGGGTCTTCGACCTGACGCGGATCCTCGCCGGGCCGACGGCGACGCAGTTGCTCGGCGACCTCGGCGCCGAGGTGATCAAGATCGAGCAGCCCGGCAAGGGCGACGACACGCGCAAGTGGGGCCCGCCCTTCGTCACCGACGAGACCGGCGCGGAGACCGGCGAGAGCGCCTACTACCTCTCCTCCAACCGCAACAAGCGCTCCGTCACCCTCGACATCGCCAAGCCCGAGGGCCAGGCGCTGGCGCGCAGGTTGATCGCCAAGTGCGACATCCTGGTCGAGAACTTCAAGACCGGCGGCCTGGCCAAGTACGGCCTGGCCTACGACGACCTGAAGGACGACCATCCGGGGCTGATCTACTGCTCGATCACCGGCTTCGGCCAGACCGGCCCCTACGCGCCACGCGCCGGCTACGACTACCTGGCCCAGGGCATGGGCGGCATCATGAGCCTGACCGGCGAGCCCGAGGGCGAGCCGATCAAGGTCGGCATCGGCATCGCCGACATCATGTGCGGCATGTACGCCGCCAGCGCGATCCTCGCCGCCCTGCACCACCGCACGCAGACGGGACGCGGCCAGTGGATCGACCTGGCGCTGCTCGACACCCAGGTCGCCTGGCTGACTTACGAGGGCCTGAACTACCTGACCTCGGGCAAGCTGCCGAAGCGGGTCGGCAACGAGCATCCCAACATCGTGCCCTACAAGACCCTGCCGGCCGCCGACGGCCACTTCATCCTGGCCGCCGGCAACGATGCCCAGTTCCGCCGCTTCTGCGACTTCGCCGGCGACGCCGCCCTGGCCGACGACCCGCGCTTCGCGACCAATGCCCAGCGCGTGCGCAACCGCGAGGCGCTCTACGCCCTGCTGCCCGACCTGACCCGTAAGAAGCCCGTCGCCGACTGGGTCGAGGGCCTGAGCGCCATCGGCGTGCCGGCCGGCCCGGTCAACGAGCTGTCCCAGGTCTTCGCCGACCCGCAGGTGCTGGAGCGCGGCATGAAGCAGTCCATGCCCTACGAGGGCGCCGCCGGCGGCCGGGTCAATCTGATCGGCAACCCGATCAAGCTCTCCGAGACGCCGGTCGACTACCGCCACGCGCCGCCGAAGATGGGCGCGGACAGCGAAGCCGTGTTGCGGGAGCTGCTGGGGATGGAGGCGGAGGAGATCGCCGCCCTGCGCGACTCAGGCGCGATCTGAGACCGCGCCGTCAGAACCTGAATTTGGTTCTCAAGGCTCCGACGAACACGCCGTTCTTGCCGTCCGTGTAGGGCTCCGTGATCCAGATCACGCCTGGCGACAGAATCAAGCCGTCATTGATCTTCTGCTTGTAGAAGCCTTCGATCTGCTCGGCTTCATCGTTCCCATCGGCATAGTCCTTCGCGGCGTCTTGGGCGGCTTTCCAATCCTTCCGGTCGACCGCGTTCTGGCCGCCCGCCTGTTGGACCTGGTCCCCGATCTCCTCCAGCTTCTTGCCGGCCTTCTCGCCCTTGCCCGCGGCCTCGCCGAGACAGTCCTCGACCTTCTTGAGGTCCTTGGTTGCGGCCTCCTGTTTCTTCCGGTCTGGCTCCTCGCCCTGCTTGGGCGCCTTGCCGTGCTTCTTGTCGTAGTTGTCGATGAAGGAGTGACAGATCGAGAGATGTCGCCTGTAGTCGAGCGTCCACTTGATGCCGAGATCGAGACCCTCGATCTTGACCGGGTCATCGGCCGTCGCGCCGGTCGCCGGCACGATGAAGGCCGTAGCGGCCACCAAGGCCAGCCATGCCGTGCTTCGCGTCATCTGGTCACTCCCCTCTTCCGGCCGCCCAGCCTACCGTCGGGACCGTTCCCTGGGTAGATGGCTGCGCACCCTAGCGGCGTCACCTGAACAGGGCCTGACCGGGGCCTTCATGGCCGGTTCATCTCCAGGTTTTCGATGCTCCAGCGGGACACCCCTTGCGGGACTCCCCTTGCGGGACTCCGGGCGCGCTGACATAGTCCGGCTTTAATGAGCGCCAATGGGGAACAGTCCGGCGCCTTCGGCTTCCCGCATCGTCATCTGCTTGGAATCGAAGGCCTTTCACCGCTCGAAATCGGATTCCTCCTGAGCCTCTCCCAGGACTACGCCGACCGCAACGACCGGGGCAGCGGCCGCAGCGCCTTGCTCGAGGGGCGGACGGTCATCAACCTCTTCTTCGAGAACTCGACCCGCACCCGGACCTCCTTCGAGCTGGCCGGCAAGCGGCTCGGCGCCGACGTCATCAACATGCAGGTCGGCTGGTCCTCGATCAAAAAGGGCGAGACCCTGATCGACACGGCCATGACCCTGAACGCCATGCACCCGGACGTGCTGGTCGTGCGCCATCCCGATTCCGGCGCCGTCTCGCTGCTCTCGCAGAAGGTCGACTGCGCCGTCATCAACGCCGGCGACGGCAGCCACGAGCACCCGACCCAGGCCCTGCTCGACGCCCTGACCATCATCCGCCGGCGCGGCGCGCTGAAGGACCTGACCATCGCGATCTGCGGCGACATCAGCCACTCGCGCGTCGCCCGCTCCAACATCCACCTGCTGACCACCATGGGCGCCCGGGTGCGCGCCATCGCGCCGCCGACCCTGATGCCGCGGGCCATCGAGCGGCTCGGCGTCGAGCCGCACTTCGACATGCGCAAGGGCCTGGCGGACTGCGACATCGTCATGATGCTGCGCCTGCAGACCGAGCGCATGCAGGGCAGCTTCGTGCCCTCGATCCGCGAGTACTTCCGCTTCTTCGGCCTCGACAAGGAGAAGCTGCTGGCGGCCAAGCCCGACGCCCTGATCATGCACCCCGGGCCGATGAACCGGGGCGTCGAGATCGACAGCGAGATCGCCGACGACATCGACCGCTCGCTGATCCGCGAGCAGGTCGAGATGGGCGTGGTGGTGCGCATGGCCTGCCTCGACACCCTGACGCGCCACCTGCGGCCCGACGTCGCGCCGGTCGGGGCGGCGGCGTCATGAAGCGGCCGGCAAAGGCGAACGGCCGCGTCGCCTACCTCAATGCCCGCCTGCTCGACCCCGAGAGCAGGCTCGACGCCGCAGGCGCGCTGCTGACCGAGGGCACCCGCATCGCCGACTTCGGTCCGCAGCTCTTCGCCGAGGGCCTGCCCGACGGGATCGAGGCCGTGGACTGCGGCGGCCGCTGCCTGGCGCCCGGCCTGGTCGACATGCGCGTGCAGCTCCGCGAGCCGGGCGAGGAGCACAAGGAGACCATCGAGAGCGCCAGCCTGGCCGCCGCGGCCGGCGGCGTCACCTCGATGGTCGCCCTGCCGAACACGGAGCCGATCGTCGACGACGTGGCCGGCGTCGAGTACATCGCCCGGCGCGCCCGCGAGGTGAAGCTGGTCAAGGTCTACACCTACGGCAGCGTGACCCGCCGGCTCGAAGGCACGGAGATCATCGAGATCGGCCTGCTGACCGAGTTCGGCGCGCTCGGCTTCACCGACGGCACCAAGGCGGTGGCCAGCGCCAGCGTCATGAGCCGCGCCCTGTCCTACGCCAAGACCTTCGACCGGCCGATCATCCAGCATCCCGAGGAGCCGAGCCTGGCCAGCGGCGTGATGAACGCCGGCGAGCTGGCGACCCGGCTCGGCCTGACCGGCATCCCCGACATCGCCGAAGTCATGATGCTGGAGCGCGACCTGCGGCTGGTCGAGATGACCGGCGGCCGCTACCACGCCGCCCATCTCTCCTGCGCCAAGTCGGTCGAGGCGATCCGCACCGCCAAGGCCCGCGGCCTGCCGGTGACCTGCGAGACGGCGCCGCACTACTTCACCCTCAACGAGACCGCGGTCGGCGACTATCGGACCTTCGCCAAGGTCTCGCCGCCGCTGCGCAGCGAAGCCGACCGCGCGGCGATCGCCGAGGCCGTGGCCGACGGCACCATCGACGTGATCGCCAGCGACCACAGCCCGCACGACGCCGACTCCAAGCGCCTGCCCTTCGCCATGGCCGACTTCGGGGTGGTCGGCCTGGAGAGCCTGCTGCCGCTGACCCTCGAGCTCGCCCACAAGGGCGCGGTCGGCCTGCTCGACGCGCTGGCCCGCGTCACCTGCGCGCCGGCCCGGGTGCTCGGCCTCGAAGCCGGCCGGCTGGCCAGGGGCGCGCCGGCCGACCTGATACTCTTCGATCCCGACAAGCCGCGGATGCTCGACCCGGACGCTTTCCGCAGCAAGTCGAAGAACTCGCCCTTCGAGGGCCATCCGGTGCAGGGCGAGGTACTGCGCACGGTTGTCGACGGCCGGGTGATTTTCGAGGCCTGAGCCAGGGGCGGGCGATTTCCCTTTGCCCGCGCCAGGCTTTAGCATGGCCGACCATGCCCGATCCGATCTCCTGGGAGTTCTCCTGGCCCTTCCTGCTCGCCGCCTTCGCGGGCGGCTACCTGCTGGGCTCGATTCCCTTCGGCCTGCTGCTGACCCGGCTGGCCGGCCTCGGCGACATCCGGGCCATCGGCTCCGGCAACATCGGCGCCACCAACGTGCTGCGTAGCGGCCGCAAGGACCTGGCCGCCGCGACCCTGCTACTGGACGGCGCCAAGGGCGCGGTCGCGGTGCTGATCGCCGCTTACTTCGGGCCCGACACAGCCCTCATGGCCGGCCTCGGCGCCCTGCTCGGCCACCTCTTCCCGGTCTGGCTGAGCTTCAAGGGCGGCAAGGGCGTGGCCACCGCGCTCGGCACCCTGCTGGCCATCGCCTGGCCGATCGGCATTCTCGTTTGCCTGCTCTGGCTGCTGGTCGCCGGGATCTTCCGCTACTCCTCGCTGGCCTCCCTGGCCTCGCTGGCGGGCTCGCCGATTATCGCCTGGTTCACCCTGGGCGACATACAGCTCGTCCAGTTCGCGGCCATCGTCGCCGTGCTCGTCTGGCTGCGCCATAGCGGCAACATCTCCCGCCTGGTCAAAGGCGAGGAGCCGAAGATCGGCGGCGCCAAGCGGGCCACTTGAGCCGTTCAGGCGCTGGTCAGGCCCGTGGGGCTAGGCTGTCGCGAGACCCATAGAGGGGAGACCCGTCATGCCCAGGCTCAGCGCCCTGCTCTCGACCGCCGTCCTCGCCCTGGCCCTGTCGAGCGGCCTCGCCGTCGCCAAGAAGAAGAAAGACGAGGCGCAGATCCAGGCCTGCATCCAGACCTTCGAGCGAGACCCCTCGAAGGCCGACAGGGTCTGCAAGCCCGCCTTCCAGATCATGGAGGAGGACGTCGGGCTGTCGCTGAAGGACCAGGACCTGCTGAAGGAATGCAAGGCAATGGCGGACCGGGACTTCACGATGGGCGAGGCGGACATCGCGAAGTACGAGGCGTGCACGCGAGTCATGAACCTCTATCTGCAAAAGAAGATGATGATGAACTGACGCGCCCCCAGTACCACCGGACGGGCGCAGGCGACTTCTCGGCCTTGCGGTGATAGCCTGCCCGCTCGCGTTTCCGCGAGGGGCAGCAGAGTGAACGGCGAGACTCCAGGGACCATCACGCCCGCCGAGCGACTCGCCCGGCTGCGCCTGGCGCGCAGCGAGAACGTCGGCCCGATCACCTACCGCCAGCTCATGAGCCACTGCGGCGATGCCGTGACGGCGCTCGAGGCCCTGCCGAGCCTGGCCCGCCGCGGCGGCCGGCGGCGGCCGATCAAGCTCTGCGGCGAGGACCGGGCAGCCGGCGAGCTCGGTCGCCTCGAGGCCCTCGGCGGCCGCCTGCTGACCCTGGAGGAGCCGGACTATCCGCCGGCCCTGGCGGCGGTCGAGGACGCCCCGCCGGTGCTCTGCCTGCTGGGCGGCCCGGCGCTGCTGGCACGGCCGACCCTGGCCATCGTCGGCGCCCGCAACGCCTCGGCCAACGGCCGCCGGCTGGCCCGGCAGTTCGCCGCCGAGCTGGGCGCGGCGGGCTTCGCGGTCGCCTCCGGCCTGGCACGCGGCATCGACACCGCGGCCCACGAAGGCGCGCTCGAGGGCGGCACCGTGGCCGTCCTGGCGGGCGGCCCGGACGTGGTCTATCCGCCGGAGAACCAGGCGCTCTACGAGGCGATCCGGGCCGGCGGCCTGGTCCTCGCCGAGCAGCCGATCGGCACCACGCCCCAGGCCCGGCACTTTCCGCGCCGCAACCGGATCATCTCGGGCCTGTCCCGCGGCGTCCTGGTGGTCGAGGCGGCGCCGCGCTCGGGCTCGCTGATCACCGCCCGCCTGGCGCTCGAGCAGGGCCGCGAGCTTTTCGCCGTGCCGGGCTCGCCGCTGGAGCCGCGGGCCCGGGGCTGCAACGCCCTGCTGCGCGAGGGCGCGGCCCATCTGGTCGAATCCGCCGAGGACGTTCTGCGCGCCCTGGAGAGCCCCTTCGCCCGCGTCCAGGCCCCGGAAATCCGAGGCGAGCTGCGGGCCGGCGAGCCGCCGGAAGCCCCGCCGGCCAAGGTCGAAGGGGCACGTACGGCCCTGCTCGGGCTGCTCGGCGCCGAACCGGTCCTGGTTGACGAACTGCTTCGGCAGTGCCATCTGTCGCCCGCGGCCGTCCGCACCGCGCTGCTCGAGCTCGAGCTGGCCGGCCGCGTCGAACGCCATCCGGGCCAGCGAGTCGCGCTCAGGATGGCGGAAATTGGCCTGGCCGAGGCGGCGGAGCCGCTCTAGAGGCCAGGGCCCGAGCCAGGAGAGCACGGCAGTCGGACATGCACGTCGTCGTCGTTGAATCCCCGGCCAAAGCCAAAACCATCAATAAGTACCTGGGCCCGGACTTCAGGGTCGTCGCCTCGTTCGGCCACGTCCGAGACCTGCCGCCCAAGGACGGCTCGGTGCGGCCAGACGAGGACTTCGCCATGTCCTGGGCCGTCCAGGAGCGGGCCAGCAAGCACCTGAAGGAAATCGCCGACGCCGCCCGGAACGCCAAGACGCTCTACCTGGCGACCGACCCGGACCGCGAGGGCGAGGCCATCTCCTGGCACATCGCCCAGGAGCTGACCGAGCGCAAGGCGCTGCAGGGCGTCGACGTACGCCGCGTGGTCTTCAACGAGGTCACCAAGGACGCGGTCCTGGAGGCCTTCCGCAAGCCCCGCGAGCTGAACCAGGCGCTGATCGAGGCCTACCTGGCCCGCCGGGCGCTGGACTACCTGGTCGGCTTCAGCCTGTCGCCGGTGCTCTGGCGCAAGCTGCCGGGCAGCAAGTCGGCCGGCCGCGTGCAGTCCGTCGCGCTTCGTCTGATCTGCGAGCGCGAGGCCGAGATCGAGGTCTTCCGGCCGCAGGAATACTGGACCATCGACGTCACCCTCGCGAACGGCGAGCAGACCCTCTTCGAGGCCCGCCTGACCCACCTCGAGGGGCGCAAGCTGGAGCGCTTCGACCTGGGCGACGCCGCCAAGGCCGAGGCCGCCAAGCAGCGCCTCGAGGCGGCCGGCGCCTTCGTCGTCGAGCGGGTCGAGCGCAAGCAGAGCAAGCGCAACCCGCAGCCGCCCTTCACCACCTCGACCCTGCAGCAGGAAGCCTCGCGCAAGCTCGGCTTCGGCGCGACCCGGACCATGCGCGTGGCGCAGAAGCTCTACGAGGGCGTCGAGCTGGACGGCGAGACGGTCGGCCTGATCACCTACATGCGCACCGACGGCGTGCAGGTCGCGGCCGAGGCGGTCGGCTCGGCGCGCGACATGATCGCCGAGCGCTTCGGCGACCGCTACCTGCCCTCCAGCCCGCGAGTCTACAAGTCGAAGGCCCGCAACGCCCAGGAGGCGCACGAGGCGATCCGGCCGACCGACCCGCAGCGCCGGCCCGATGCCGTCGCGCGCCACCTCGACGAGGACGGCCGCAAGCTCTACGAGCTGATCTGGACCCGAATGGTGGCCAGCCAGATGGCCAGCGCCGAGCTCGACCAGGTCGGCGTCGACATCGCCGTCGACGGCGCCGCGGCCAAGCTGCGGGCGACCGGCTCGGTGATCACCTTCGACGGCTTCCTGGCGCTCTATCAGGAGGGCCGCGACGAGCAGCCGGCCGAGGGCG
Source organism: Kiloniellales bacterium (assembly GCA_028280455.1). Lineage (GTDB taxonomy): Bacteria > Pseudomonadota > Alphaproteobacteria > Kiloniellales > JAKSDN01 > JANQLT01. Next base: position 13,310 of record JANQLT010000222.1, on the reverse strand, counting down.
CGCCGGACACCGGCGAGCGGCGCCTGCCGAAGCTCAGCGAGCGGGAGTCCCTGGCGCGCAAGAAGGTCGCGGCGGACCAGCACTTCACCCAGCCGCCGCCGCGCTACAGCGAGGCCAGCCTGGTCAAGAAGATGGAGGAGCTCGGCATCGGCCGGCCCTCGACCTACGCCTCGACCCTGCAAGTGCTGCAGGACCGCGACTATGTCCGCCTGGAGAAGCGCCGCTTCTACCCGGAGGACCGCGGCCGCCTGGTCACCGCCTTCTTGACCAGCTTCTTCGAGCGCTACGTCGAGTACGGCTTCACCGCCGACCTGGAGACCCAGCTCGACCAGATCTCCGACGGCCGCAAGGACTGGAAGCTGGTGCTGCGCCAGTTCTGGGACGCCTTCCACGCCCTGATCGAGGAGACCAAGGGCCTGCGCATCGCCGCGGTGATCGACGCGCTGGACGACGACCTCGGCCCGCACTTCTTCCCCAAGGATCCCGAGCGGCCGGACTTCGACCCGCGGCGCTGCCCGGCCTGCGGCACCGGCCGCCTGGGCATCCGCATCGGCAAGACCGGCGGCTTCATCGGCTGCTCGAACTATCCGGACTGCCGCAACACCCGGCCGCTGGCGGTGGTCGGCGCCGACGACGCCGAGAACGGGCTGGACCTGAGCCGGCCCAAGCTGCTGGGCAAGGACCCGGAGAGCGGCGAGGAGATCACCCTGCGCAAGGGGCCCTTCGGCCTCTACCTGCAGCGCGGCGAAGGCAGCGAGGAGGCCAAGCCGAAGCGCGTCGGCCTGCCCAAGGGCCATGCGCCGGCCGAGGTGACGCTGGAGCTTGCCCTGGCGCTGCTCGCCCTGCCCCGCCACGTCGGCAAGCATCCCGAGACCGGCAAGGTGATCGCCGCCGGCATCGGCCGCTTCGGTCCCTACATCCGCCACGACGGCCGCTACTGCGGCCTGAAGGAGGGCGACGACGTCCTCTCGATCGGCCTCAACCGCGCCGTTGTGCTGCTGGCCGAGGCGCCGGCCCGGCGCGGCAGCAGCGGCAAGAAGATCGGCGAGCACCCGGCGGACGGCAAGCCCGTCACCCTGCACGAGGGCCGCTACGGCCCCTACGTCAAGCACGGCCGCCTCAACGCCACCCTGCCGAAGGATCGCGAGCCGGGCGACATGACGCTGGAGCAGGCCGTCGAGCTGCTGGCGGCGCAGGCCGAGAAGAAACGCGCCAAGTCCGGCAAGGCGCCGGCCACCAAGGCGAAAGCCGGCACGGCGAAGAAGGCGAAGAAGACCGCCAAGAAGTCGGCCAAGAAGACGGCGGCGAAGCCGCGCAAGAAGGCGGCGGCCAAGCCGAAAGCCGGTGCGGCGGGCGACAGCCCGGAACCGGCCGAGCACTGAGGGACGCAAAGAGGTCCTTGGCCCGATCGCGCAAGACCTCGGACAAGGACCGCGAGCGTTCCGCCGCCAAGGCCGGGGCCGCGCTGCCGAGCCGAGACGAGATCCTTCGCTTTATCGAGGAGAGCCCCGAGCCGGTCGGCCTGCGCGAGATCGCCCGGGCCTTCGGCCTGCGCGGCGGCGCCCGGGCGCGGCTCAAGGACAGCCTGCGCGAGCTGCGCGGCGAGGGCCTGATCGGCCGCGACGCGCGCGGCGGCGACGCCTTGCCGCGCGTCCTGGTCGTCGAGGTCAGCGGCACCGACGCCGACGGCGAGCTGCTGGCCCGGCCGCAGTCCTGGCGCGGCGAGGGCCCGCCGCCGACCATCTATCTGGCACCGGAGCGGCGCGGCCGGCCGGCACTCGCGGCCGGCGACCGGGCCCTGGTCCGCCTGCAGGAGATCGAGCCCGGCGTCTACGAGGGCCGGACGATCCGCGTGCTGGGCAGTGCGCCCCGGCGCGTCCTCGGTATCTACGACCCGAAGACCGAGGGCGGGCGGCTGCGCCCGACGGACCGCCGGGTGAAGAGCGAGATGGTCCTGAGGCGCGAACATGCCGAGGGCGCGCAGGCCGGCGACCTGGTCCTGGCCGAGCCGATACAAGAGCGCCGGCGGCTCGGCCTGCAGCCGGTCCGGGTGGTCGAGCGGCTTGGGCCCGCCGACCAGACCCGCGCGCTCAACCTGATCGCCATCCACGAGCAGGACATCCCGAGCGCCTTCTCGGCCGAGGCCCTGGCCGAAGCGGAGGCGGCCGTCGGCGTGACCGAGCCCGACGCGGACGGACGCCTCGACCTGCGCGCAATGGATCTGGTCACCATCGACGGCGCCGATGCCCGCGACTTCGACGACGCGGTCTGGGCCGAGCCGGACCCGGCGCCGGACAACCGCGGCGGCTGGCACCTGTTCGTCGCCATCGCCGACGTGGCGCACTACGTGACGCCGGGCAGCGCGCTCGACGCCACGGCGCGCGAGCGCGGCAACTCGGTCTATTTCCCGGACCGCGTCGTGCCCATGCTGCCGGAGGCGCTGTCCAACGGCTGGTGCTCCCTGAAGCCGGAGGAGCCGCGCCCCTGCCTGGCCGCGGAGCTCTGGATCGACGCCGACGGCCAATTGCTGCGCCACCGCTTCCACCGCGCCTTGATGCGCTCGCGGGCGCGCCTGACCTACGAGCAGGCGCAGGCGGCACAGGACGGCGATGCCGACGAGACGACAGAGCCCCTTCTGGCGAGCGTCATCGAGCCGCTGTTCGGCGCCTATGCCGCGCTGGCCCGCGGCCGCAGCGCGCGCGGCGTGCTCGAGCTCGATCTGCCGGAGCGGCAGGTCCGCTTCGACGAGAGCGGCGAGATCGCCGCCATCGAGACCCGGCAGCGGCTCGACAGCCATCGGCTGATCGAGGAGCTCATGATCACCGCCAACGTGGCGGCGGCCGAGACCCTGGAGAAGCAGGGCGCGCCCTGCCTCTACCGGGTGCACGACGTGCCGGACCCGCAGAAGCTCGAGGCCTTGCGCCAGGTGCTGCGCTCGATGAGCCTCTCGCTGCCGCGCGGCCAGACCATCCGGCCGGAGGCCTTCAACCGAATCCTCGCGCGCACGGCCGAGCACGAGGAGGCGGCGATGGTCTCGCGCCTGGTGCTACAGGCCCAGAGCCAGGCGGCCTACGCGCCGCGCAACATCGGCCACTACGGCCTGGCGCTGCGCCGCTACGCCCACTTCACCTCGCCGATCCGCCGCTATGCCGACCTGGTGGTGCACCGCGCCCTGATCGCCGCCGGCAAGCTCGGCGGCGGCGGGATCGACGAGGCCGCCGTCGAGGGCTTGGAGGAGACCGCCCGGCACATCTCCATGACCGAGCGCCGGGCCCAGATCGCCGAGCGCAACACGCTCGACCGCTTCTCGGCCGCCTTCCTGCGCGACCGGGTCGGCGCCCGCTTCACCGGCCGGGTCAGCGGCGTCACCCGCTTCGGCCTCTTCGTGACCCTGGACGACAGCGGGGCGGACGGCCTGGTGCCGGTCTCGAGCCTGCCCGACGACTACTACGACCACGACCCCAAGGCCCACGCCCTGGTCGGCCGCCGCTGGGGCCGGCGCTACCGCCTGGGCGAGCGCGGCGATTTCCGCCTGGTCGAGGCCAACCCGATCACCGGCGGCCTGATCCTGTCCCTGGAGGGCACCGGCTCCTCGAAGGGCGCCGCCGGGGGCCGCCGCCGGGGACCGCCAAGAAATCGCTAACGAATTGTCGATACAGCTTGATTTCGCTGGCGCGGGGCGGCTTCCTGGTGCCTTCCAGAGGGCCCCCCCTGGCGAAAGAGTATTGCTATCACAACCGGTCCCGGTATCTGCTAGGATGACTAGTCGCGGTGGGGCGGGGTTAAGGATTTGGCTGACCTAGGCAAAATGCCGGGCGCAAGCCCGGAGCGGGCGAGAAAGCGCATCCGGCGGAGCGGCGTTCCGGCCTGGGCCGCGCTGTCGCTGGCCCTGCTCCTGACCGGCTGCGCGGTCCGCGACATCGCCACCAACGACGGCTACCAGGACGCCCGGGCGGTCCGGCTCTTCGCCGCCGGCTACCAGGACGTCTCGGACATCTACATCGAGGACGTCTCCCTCGCCGAGCTGGCGCTGGCCGGCATGGAGAACCTCTCGACCATCGACCCCGACATCAAGATCGAGCGCAGCGGCGAGCTGCTGGCCGTCTCGGTCAAGGGCAAGCCGGCCCGCAACCTCTCCCTGCCGAGCCGCGGCGACGCCGACTCCTGGGCCGACGTGACGGCCGAGACCATCAAGGTCAGCCGGCAGCACTCGGTGCAGCTCGCCCAGGCCGGGGCGGAGGACGTCTACGAGGCGGTCTTCGACGGCATCACCGCCGAGCTGGACAGCTTCTCGCGCTACGCCGGCCGCGAGGAGGCCCGCGAGAACCGGGCCAGCCGCGACGGCTTCGGCGGCATCGGCGTGCGCATCAGCCTGATCGAGGAAGGCGTCAAGGTGCTCTCCGTGATGGAGAACACCCCGGCCGAGGCCTCGGGCCTGCTGGACGGCGACATCATCGTGATGATCGACGGCGAGACCGTGAACGGCCTCAGCCAGCGCGAGGTGGTGCGCCGCCTGCGCGGGCCGCTGCGCAGCCAGGTCACCCTGACCATCGACCGCCAGGCCGAGTCGCGACGCCTGGTCACCACCGTGACCCGGGCCCACATCGTGCCGCAAACGGTCAAGTTCCGCGCCGAGGGCGACGTCGGCTACATCCGGATCTCCGGCTTCAACCAGAACACGGCGCGCACCCTGCGGACCAGCATCGACGAGGCCGTCGAGACCATCGGCCCGGACATCAAGGGCCTGGTGCTCGACCTGCGGAGCAATCCCGGCGGCCTGCTCGACCAGTCGGTCAGCGTCAGCGACCTGTTCCTCGGCAACGGCCGCATCGTCTCGACCCACGGCCGCCATCCCGACAGCCACCAGTACTTCGAGGCCAGCAACGAGACCATGGCCGACGACCTGCCGCTGGTGGTGCTGATCAACAGCAACTCGGCCTCGGCCTCCGAGATCGTCGCCGCGGCCCTGCAGGACTCGCGCCGGGCGGTGGTCATCGGCAGCACCTCCTTCGGCAAGGGCACGGTGCAGACCGTGCTGCGCCTGCCGAACGAGGGCGAGCTGACGCTGACCTGGGCCCGCTTCCACGCGCCCACCGGCTACGCCCTGAACCGCCGCGGCGTGCTGCCCGACATCTGCACCAGCAACGGCGCCGGCTCGGTTCAGGATCTGCTCGAGCAGCTCCGGACCGGCGAGCTGCCGATCGACCGGGCGGCGCAGACCCGCGAGATCCCGCCCAACGACGAGGCAAGCGTCGAGCAGCTTCGCGCCCACTGCCCGAGCTTCGAGGGCGACAACGACCTCGACGTGGACATCTCGGTCGAGCTGCTGCGCAACCCCGAGCTCTATGCCGTGGCCATGAGCGGCAACGACAACACCGCGCGCAAGACCGGCAATCAGGTTTCCCTCGGCATCGGCACGGGCGCTGTCGCGGCCCAGCAGTAAGCCGCCCGTTACGTCGCCGCCCTCCCCCGTCGCTCCCAGAGACTCCGCCAGCCTGGTGCTGATCCGCGGTGCTGGCCGCGGCCGGGAGGTCTTGCTCGGCCGACGCTCGGAGTCGGCCCGCTTCATGCCCGGCCGCTACGTCTTCCCGGGCGGCGTCCTGGAGCCGGAGGACCTCGGGCCCAGCGGCTTCGCCGAGCGCCTGCGGCCGGCCCCGGCGGGGCTCGACGGCGCCAGCCGCCGGCGGCTGGCCAGCTTCGCCCGGGCGGCCCTGCGCGAGACCTTCGAGGAAAGCGGCCTGCTGATCGGCAGCCCCGGGGCCTCGGCCGCCTGGCCCGGCCCCGGCGTCTGGCAGGCCTACGGCGCGGCGCGCCTGGCGCCGGCCTTCGATGCCCTCACGCTGCTGGCCAGCGCCGTCACCCCCTCGAGCTACCCGCTCCGCTTCCACGCCCGCTTCTTCCTGGCCGACGGCGCCCTGGCCTGGGGCCCGCCGCGCAGCCTGGACGAGCTCGAGGCCGTGGCCTGGGTGCCGATTCGCGAGACCGGCGCCCTGCCCATGCCCTCGGTCACCCGCCGGGTGCTGGAGAAAGCCCTGGCGCAGCGCTGTCTGCGCCCGCGGCGCCACCGGGCCTGGCGCTTCGCCTGAGCAAGGTTGGAATCGGCAGCCGCCATGCCATTGCTTGAGCACACAGCACCCAAATCACAGAGAGCGAGGGGAAGGCAAAGTCTTATTTTTCAATATCTTATATTTCTGACATGATCTTAATGCAGAATTAATTGCCGTCCGTCACCATATCGCGTATTAAATAATACAGATGTTAACCTTGAGAACTGAGAATGGGGCATAGCGTGAGCAAAGGGATTGCGCCGTTCGTCCAGTGGGGTATTGCACCGTTCTAGGCTGCTCCGGCCTTGGATGGCGAACTCCCAAAAGTTACTGAGCGCTCAGCCGCAACGCTAGATTGCTTTGTTGCGGCAGCTTTAGAATTGATCGATCTCTCAACATTCTTAGATATCGTTCGGACACTGGCCATCGTGGCTGGTGCAATCGCGGCTTGGTCGATTCCGAGAATTATCGCGTCCAGGGCAGCAGCCCGTGATCGTAAGGCTGCGTCGCTCGAGCTAGCACGAGAAATCAAGAACTCCGAAGCGATGCTGGAGAGGCTCGCGCGTACAAACTCCTATCGGCGGTGGGAAGCAGGCGTAGCAGGGTATTTGAACCCCTACGAGAACAGCTACTATTCTTTTGAGCACGACTTGATTTGTATCTTGAATTTCTTTGACGCGGCCTGTGCAACTATCGACGAGGGTTATGTCGACAAAGAGATAATCAAACTGACTTCCGCCGACATGATCGTTGGCTCCTACAGCCAGATCGAGATCTTGGATAGGGTGCTCGTCGGAGACCAAAAACCAAGCTTTCCGCATCTGGAGAAGCTGGGCAAAGAGTGGGCGGACGACGTTCCCGAGAGCGAGCGTCAGATTCCGAACCTGGAGGTCCCAACCCAGCGCCAGAACTCAAAGGCGGCCGCCAAGACGCTACCGGAAGAAACCGATCGAAGCCCGCGTTAGCAAAGCGCGCTCGCTTGACAGGGCCTTGCGGCTGGCTATGGTGCGGGCCCGCGCGATTCAGGGCCCGAGGACAGGACGATGGCCAAGCCGACCACCCAGTTGATCAAGCTCGAGAGCACGGCCGGTACCGGCTATTTCTACGTGACCAAGAAGAACACCCGGACCAAGACCGAGAAGCTCTCCTTCAAGAAATACGATCCGGTCGCGCGCAAGCACGTCCTGTTCAAGGAAACCAAGCTGAAGTAGGTCGGGCGCCGTCCGGGCGCCTGAAGAGGGGCCTCAGGTCCCGGTGGCCGCCAGGGTATAGCCCTCGGAGCAGCCGCTCTCCCCGGCCACCATCACCCGATCGCGACCGGCGTTCTTCGCCTCGTACAGCGCCGCGTCGGCGCGCTTGATCAGGCTCTCCGCCTCCTCCATCGGGCTCGAGGCCGTGGCCACGCCCAGCGAGATGGTCAGGCTCAAGGTCAGCCCGCAGGAGATCTCGATGGGCTCCTCGGCGATCGAGCGGCGCAGCCGCTCGGCGACCATGGCGCCGATCTCCGTCGAGGCATCGGGCAGCACCACGACGAACTCCTCGCCGCCGTAGCGCGAGACGAAGTCGATGTCGCGCACGCCCTTGCTCAAGCGCCGGCCCAGCTCGACCAGCACCTCGTCGCCCACGCCGTGGCCGTGCGTGTCGTTGACCTCCTTGAAGGAGTCGAGATCGAGGATGATCACGGAGAGCGGCTTCGCGCTGTCGGCGATCTCCAGGATCTTGCGGTCGAGGTTGGCGTTGAGGTAGCGCCGGTTGTAGAGGCCGGTCAGGGAGTCCGTGTAGGCCAGCGACACGCTCTTGTGGAACAGGTTGCGCAGCCGGTCGTGATAGCGGCGCCGGCGGATCTGCGTGCGCACCCGGGCCAGCAGCTCGTTGCGGTCGATCGGCTTGATCAGGTAGTCGGTCACGCCGAGCTCTAGGCCCTTGGCCAGGCGCGACAGGTCGGTCTCGTTCAGCACCAGCAGGATCGGCAGGTGCCGGGTGACGTCCTGCGAGCGTAGCTGCGAGCAGAACCGCAGCCCGTCCGCGCCGGCGATCTCCAGGGCGATGACGATCAGCTCGTAGTCGCCCTGGCGGCAGAGCTGGCCGCCGTCGGCCATGTTGCCGACCTTGTCGACCTGATAGTGCTCGCTCTTGAGATGCCCGGCGATCATCTCGGCGACGATCTCGTTGCTTTCGACCACCAGGATCCGCGCGCCCGTAGTGTCCTCGGACTCGCCGGCGGTCTGCAGCATGGCCGAATCGCCCGCCGCCGCCTGGCGCATGTGCAGCTCGTCCATCATCAGCTTGAGCCGCACCAGCGAGCTGACCCGGGCGAAGAGCGCGACGTCGTTCACGGGCTTCGAGAGGAAATCGTCGGCGCCGCATTCCAGGCCCTTGACCCGGTCGGTGACGTCGCTGAGGGCGGTGACCATGACGACGGGGATGTGGCGGGTCTGCGCGTCGGCCTTGAGCCGGCGGCAGACCTCGAAGCCGTCCATGCCCGGCATCATGATGTCGAGCAGGATCAGGTCCGGCGGGTTGCTCTCGACCAGTGCGAGAGCCGACGCGCCGTCTTCGGCGGTGACGACGTCGTAGTACTCCGCCGTCAGCTTCGCCTCGAGCAGCTTCAGGTTTGTCGGAATGTCATCGACGACAAGAATGCGGGCGGTCATTCAAAGGGCACCGTCTGCGTCGACTCACGCGAGGAATCGCTCGACGGTCTCCAGGAAGCTTGCAACGGATATCGGCTTGGCGATGTAGGCCTCGCAGCCGCCTTCGCGGATCTTCTCCTCGTCGCCCTTCATGGCGAAGGCCGTCACGGCGACCACGGGGATGCTGCGCAGGCTGTCGTCCTCCTTCAGCCACTTGGTCACTTCGAGGCCGGAGACCTCGGGTAGCTGGATGTCCATGAGGATCAGATCGGGATGGTGCTGCCGGGCCAGCTTCAGCGCTTCCATCCCGTCGCGGGTCTGAATGATGTTGTAGCCGTGCGCCTCGAGCAGGTCGTGGAACAGCTTCATGTTGAGGTCGTTGTCCTCGACCACGAGCACTGTCTTGGCGTCGTCTTGAACGCTCATAGCTTGCGCCATCCTCAAGTCTCCCCGGCTGCCTGCGGCCCCCATCCTCGGACTAAGCGAGTCACCTACAAGGCGACTATGTCCAGGTACTAGGCCGATACAGGCCGTCCCCGCCCGAGAACGTTAATCCTGGGTCTCCGGGAGTTAATTTTTCGTTAGTATTTTGGCCGGCAGGCAGAAAATCCGGCAGGGGCCGACCGAGGAGAGCCGAGGCTAGGCCTCACCCTTGACACCGAGCAAGCCCGACGGCAGCGCCGGCCTTATAATGAAGGACCTTGGTCTCGCCCGGCGATCTGGCTCTATGCTGGAGCCAACGGGCCATGGGGGTCCGATGAGCGCACTGTGCCGCGACTGTCTGACAGAGCTGCCGGCAGCCCCCGAGAGCGGCCGCTGCCCGAGCTGTGCGGGCCCAAGGCTGGTCGACCACGGCGAGCTGGCCGACCTCGCCATTGCCCACATCGACTGCGACGCCTTCTACGCCAGCGTCGAGAAGCGCGACCGGCCCGAGCTGCGCGACAAGCCGGTCATCGTCGGCGGCGGCCGGCGCGGCGTGGTCTCGGCGGCCTGCTACCTCGCCCGGGTGCACGGCGTGCACTCGGCCATGCCCATGTTCAAGGCCCTCAAGGCCTGTCCGGAGGCGGTGGTGATCCGGCCCGACATGGCCAAGTACAGCGCCGACGGCAAGGCGATCCGGGACATGATGCTAGCGCTGACGCCGCAGGTGGAGCCGATCTCCATCGACGAGGCCTTCCTCGACCTCTCCGGCACCGACTCCCTGCACGGCGGCCCGGCCGCCCGGACCCTGGCCGGCCTGGCGCTGCGGGTCGAGCGGGAGCTGGGGCTCAGCGTCTCGATCGGCCTGAGCTACAACAAGTTCCTGGCCAAGGTCGCCTCGGACCTCGACAAGCCCCGCGGCTTCGCCGTCATCGGCCGGGCGGAGGCCGAGGACTTCCTGGCGCCGCGGCCGGTCTCGACGATCTGGGGCGTCGGCAAGGCGCTGCGGAAGAGCCTGGCGCGCGACGGCATCACCACGATCGCCGAGCTGCGGCGCCACGAGCAGGCCGAGCTGGTGGCCCGCTACGGCGCCATCGGCGGCCGCCTCTACCGCTTCGCCCGGGGCCAGGACTCCCGCAAGGTGCAGCCCGGCGGCGAGGCCAAGTCGGTCTCCTCGGAAACCACCTTCGGCGAGGACATCGCCGATCCGGCGGCCTTGCGCGCCCGGCTCTGGCCGCTCTGCGAGAGCGTCTCGCGCCGGCTCAAGCGGGCCGGCCTGGCCGGCGGCAGCGTGACCCTCAAGCTCAAGACCAGGGATTTCCGCCTGTTGACCCGCAGCCGCAAGCTCGATCAGGCGACCCGCCTGGCCGAGACCCTCTACCGCACCGCCCTGCCCCTGCTCGAGAAGGAGGCGGACGGCCGGCAGTTCCGGCTGATCGGCATCGGCGCCGGCGACCTGGGGCCCGGCGAGCAGGCGGACGGCCCCGACCTGCTGGACCCGGACCGCCAGAAGCGCGCCGACGTCGAGGCCGCCATCGACAAGGTCCGCGACCGCCTGGGCAAGGAAGCGATCTTCAAGGGCCGGGCGCTGAAGCCGACCTCGTCAGCAGTCCGGCGCCGGTAGCTCCTGCAGATCGGCCAGGGCGGCATCGAGCGTGAAGTCGCCGTAGTCGAGCAGCAGCTCGTCGACCACGCCGTTGGCGAAGAGCCGCATGTCCTGCTCGAAGGAGGGCGCCGCGGAATCGCTCTCCATGTGGAAGTAAGCCAGCCCGACCCGCCAGGACGGCAGGCCGCGGATCAGCGGCGAGTCGATCGAGGCTTCCGTGTCGCGCGGCAGGTCCCGTGCCAGCGCGACGTTGATGCCGTAAAGGCCGTCATCGCTGGAGCCGTCGAAGACCACCCGCCACAAGGGCGTCTCGCCGCTCTCGACGGCGGCGACGACCTGCTCGCTGTGGCGGGTCGGAAAGATCGTGCCGCGCGGCAGCTCGATCTGCCGCTCCTCGGGCAGGGTGAAGGTCGCCGAGCCGGCACCGCCCTCGGCTTCGAGCGTCGCCGAGCCGCGTACCTCGCGGCTGCCGCCTTCGGGCAGCATGCGCCGGATGAAGAAGCGGTAGCTAAGGCCGTCCTTGGATTCCCAGGAGTTGAGCGTCCAGCCGAAGGCGATCTCGCTGTCGTCCTTGTGGGTGACGATGATCTGCGTGCGCTGGCGCACGGCCCAGCCGTCGCAGACGTCCTCCCATTCGAACTGCAGCTTGCCGCGGGCGTCGACCACGGCGCCGAAATCGGTCTTCTCGTCTGACAGGGAGAGCGCGTAGATCGCCCGGTGCGGCAGGAAGCTGCTCGCCTCGGCGGCCCGGGCCGGGACCAGGGCGATGGCCAGGGCGAACGCCACGACGAGCGCCGGGGCCGCCGGGCCGCCGCGATGTCGATCCCGGAACTGCGCAAAAAGGGGCATTCAGATCGCCTTTCGTGAGTGACAGGGACGCGCCGCCCGACCCGCCGGCGCGGCGATTATCGCTGCCGGGAGCGGCCTGTCCAAGGCCATCCATGGGCATAGCCGGCGCGCCGGACCGGCCCGGCAAGGCCTTCCGCCCGGCAAGCTTTGCCGAGGCCGAGATCCCGACAAAGCAGCGTGGCCGGCCTCTCGGCCGGCCGGGGCGGTGGCACGCCTCTTGCGAGACTCGGGACGGCCGTCGCCGTTCGGGCGGCCGAGGAATCCGGAGCCGCCGCCATGTCCTTGCAGCCCTTGCCCCAAGACGCGGCCTCGCTGGTCGAGGAGGCCGCGCCGCTCGAGCCGGACTCGCCCTTCCGCGAGGTCACCCGCCGGCTGCGCCGCTTCGCCGGCGGCGGCAAGCGCAAGGGCGACCCGGCGATGCAGGCCCTGCTGGAGGACCTGCTCGACGTCGCCGCCGCCACCGAGCAGACGCTCGCCGACCAGAAGCAACGGATCATTCAGCTCGAAGCGCTCAGCCATACCGACGAGTTGACCGGTCTGTTGAACCGCCGCGGCCTCGAGGCCGACCTCGATCGGGCCCTCGGGCGGGCGCGGCGGCAGGGCGAACAAGGCTTGCTCATGATCTGCGATCTGGACGATTTCAAGGCGATCAACGACGGCTACGGCCATCCCGCCGGCGACGCGGTGCTGCGGGCGGTGGGCGGCCTGCTGCGCGACCGCGCCCGGACCAGCGATTCCGTCGCCCGGCTCGGCGGCGACGAGTTCGCCATGCTCCTGACCAACAGCTTCCCCGGCCTGGCGACCGCCCTGGGCCGCGAGCTGAGCCTGCGGCTCGACAGCCTCGTCGTCCCTTGGGGCAACAGCGAGATCCCCGTCTCGGCCAGCCTCGGCATCGCCGGCTACGACCGCTCCTGCGACGCCGACAGCCTCCTGCACCGCGCCGACCAGGCGCTCTACCGGCAGAAGCATGAGCGCAAGCTCGCCTTCCGCCGCTGAGCCTTTCGTTTCAAGAGCGGTTTGAGTCTCCAACACACGCACCGGCTGCGCCGCGTCGTTCCGCAATCGAAACTATAGGAAACCGGCGACGCGGATCCCTTAGACTTCGCCGATGAAGTTTCCCCGCACCGTCCGCCTCGACAGCTCCGACCTGGAAATCTACGAGACCGCCGCGGCCGCCGGCGAATGGGCCGTGCCCGGCGGCTTCGCCTTCGCCGACGCCGACCCGGCGCAGCTCGACCGCAAGGCCCGCCTCGCCTTCGGCGGCGCCTGGCTCGGCACCGAGAGCTTCGGCTGGTCCTCGCTGGTCGAGGTCGGCGAGATCGACGAGGCCGCGTTCTTCCAGGTGGTCGAGCGCCTGGCCCGGCACTTCGTCGAGGCCTACGGCGCCCCGGACCTGGCCGCGGCCCTGCCGGTGGCCCGGGCCGAGGCCGACCACGCCGCCGGCCTGTGCGAGCACGGCGTCCATACGCTCCTGGCGATCGAGCGGGAGCTGGGCGAGGCCGGCCTGGTCGAGCGCTATCGGGTGATCACGCCGTCCCGCGCCGCGGATCACGCCAAGATCTGGACCTTGGAACCCGATGAGGAAGAGCCGGACGGGAAGGCCTAGATGTGAGCTTCCAACAGGTTGTCCGCTCGGCCCTGACCGAGGAAGCTGAGTTTGCCGATCCAAGGCTTCCGAGGGAGGACCGAGTGAACGTTCACAAGAATGCCCGCCTGACCTTTCACAGTCGAGGCGAGATGGTGCGCCGGGTGCTC
>JANQLT010000036.1 GCA_028280455.1 Kiloniellales bacterium | reverse complement strand
ATCTTCGACGACGTGCTGATCCCCTGGGAGGACGTGCTGTTCTACCGGCACACACGGGCGGCGAGCTTCATCCGCGGCACCCTGCACCGCTACTCGGCTTTCCCGTTCGTGCTGCGGATTCTGCACGTGGCCGATTTGATGATCGGCGCGGCGCTCTTCAACGTGCGCCAGACCGGCCTCGACAAGCAGCAGGCGGTGCGCGAGAAGCTGGCCCAATTGGCGGTCTACCGTGAGACCATCAACGCCCACCTGACCGCGGCCATCGCCCTGGCCGAGCCGAGCCCCTCGGACCTGCTGATGCCCAACCAGTCGCTGCTCTACACGGGCCGCGTCCAGGCGATCAGCAACCTGCCGGCCATGATGCACCTGACCCGCGAGCTCTGCGGCGGCCAGATCTGCGTCACGCCCGACGCCGCCAGCTTCGCGGCGCCCGAGATCAAGCCCTGGCTCGACAAGTACTACACGGTCAACGAGTCCTGGGTCGCCGAGGACCGGCGCAAGCTGCTGGCCTTCGCGCGCGACCTGGTCAACTCCGACTACGGCGGCCACCGCGTCACCTTCCAGCTCTTCGCGCAGTCGCCACCCTTCGCGCATCTCAACGCCGTCTACATGAACTTCGACTTCGACGGCCCGCTCGACTTCGTGCGCCGGGCCGCCGAGCTGTCGGACAACGTCATGAAGAAGAGCTGAGGACGGCGCGCCATGACTTTCTCGATCACCGGGCGCTGCGCGCGCAGCGGCATGTTCGGCGTCGCCGTCACCTCCTCGTCGATGGCCGTCGCGGCGCGTTGCGCTTTCGCGCGCGCCGGCGTCGGCGCGGTGGCGACTCAGAACATCACCGATCCCCGACTCGGCCCGCGCGGACTCGACCTGATGGCCGACGGCAAGTCGGCGAGCGAAGCCTTGGCGCAGATCCTCACAGAGCATGAACTGCGCGACTATCGCCAGCTCGCCCTGGTCGACGCCGCGGGCGGCTCGGCCGCGCACTCCGGCGACGGCACGCTCGGCGTCCACGACACGGCCTGCGGACCCGATGCCGTCGCCGCCGGTAACCTCCTCGGCGACAAGGCGGTGCCGCAAGCCATGCTGCAGGCCTTCCAGGGGGCCGCCGACAGCCATCTCGGCGATCGCCTGATGGCTGCGCTGCTGGCCGGTCTGGCCGCCGGCGGCGAGGAGGGCCCGGTGCGCTCGGCCGGCCTGCTGGTCGCCGACCGCGAGGCCTGGCCGCTGGTCGATCTCCGGGTCGACTGGAGCGAGGGCGACCCGATCGCCGAGCTCGCCGGAATCTGGCGCGGCTGGCAGCCGCAGATGGCGGATTACGTCACCCGCGCGCTCGATCCGGGCGCCGCGCCGAGCTACGGCGTGCCCGGCGATCTCTGAGCCGACGGCCGGCGGCAGAGCCTTCTATATCAACGATTTTAACCCACGAGTCGTACGGGCGTACGGGTCATCGCAATGCTTGAATCGCGTCCCCTTGCACTGCACTATGGGGGCATAGAAGCGGGCGATCCGAATCATTCGATTTTTTGGGGGGTTAAGCGGCCGAAAAAGGGCCGCGACCGAGGGGCGGAAAGCAACGCGATCGGGTCCGGCCAACGGGCCCGGGTTTGGGCGAGCAGGGAGACACCGGTGTAATGGAAACCCCCGGAATTGCGGTGGGCCAGCGTTTTGAGAGCCTCGGCCCCTTTCAGCGACACGTTTGGGAAGTGGAAGACATCTATCGCGGCGCCAACAACTTGGTCCATGCCAAGTTGCGGGACCTGACCGACGGGGCGACCTATCGCACCCTGGCACCCGAGGCTCTGCTCGATCAGACGCGTTTCAGGATGGTGGCCGCCGACGGCGCCTGAGGCGACGGCTACCCGCCTTCAATCCTTCGCGTTCCGCACCGCGGCCGGCGCCTCGCCTGCCGCGTCGGGTTCGGCCTGTACCGCCGAGCGCGCGTCGCGCGCGGCAGACGGCGCGTCGCGCGCCGGGGCCAAGCCGACCTCGGCCATCAGCCAATGGCCGAAGGCGGCGACCTTGGGCCTGTCCTGCCAGCCGCGCGGCGCCACCATGTAGTAGGAGAAGGCGACCGGGTAGGCGATCGCGAAGGGCTGGACCAGGCGGCCCGCCGCCAGGTCCGCCTCGGCCACGACGCTGCGCCCCAGCGCCACCCCGTGGCCGTCGATGGCCGACTGCAGGGCCAGCTCGCTCGAGCTGAAGCGCGGCCCCCGGTCGCTGTCGACATGCCGCAGGCCGCTGGCGTCGAGCCACATGCGCCAGTCCGGGTAG
This sequence comes from Kiloniellales bacterium, assembly GCA_028280455.1. Lineage (GTDB taxonomy): Bacteria > Pseudomonadota > Alphaproteobacteria > Kiloniellales > JAKSDN01 > JANQLT01. The sequence continues at coordinate 34,012 of JANQLT010000036.1, read as the reverse complement.
GGCTCGGCGCTGAAGTTGAGGTCCTCGTGGATCAGGGTGTGATGCTGCAGGTCGGCGGGCTCGCGTAGCGGGATCGGGCCCTCGAGCAGGCTCGGGCTGCAGACCGGCGAGACCTCCTCGCAAAGCAGCAGGTGGGAGTCGAGGCCGGGGTAGTTGCCGCGGCCGTAGCGCACGGAGATGTCGACGCCGTCGCGCTCGAAGTCGCTCAGCAAGGTGCTGGCGTCGAGCCGCAGGTCGATCTCCGGGTGCTTGCTCCGGAAGGTCCCGAGCCGCGCCAGCAGCCACTTGGCGGCGAAAGCGGGCGGCGCGCTGACCGTCAGCACGCCGCGGGCCTGCTGGCCGCGCAGCCGCTGCATGCCCATCTCGAGCCGGTCGAAGCCCTCGCGCAGGTCCGGCAGGCAGGCCTGCGCCGCCTCGGTCAGGTAGATGGCTCGATTGGCCCGGCGGAACAGGGCAACGCCGAGCTGCGCCTCGAGGGCCTTGATCTGATGGCTCACCGCCGCCGGCGTGACGTTCAGCTCGGCCGCCGCCTTGGCGAAGCTGAGATGCCGGGCGGCCGCCTCGAAGGCCCGGAGCGCGGTCAGGGGCGGCAGCCGTCGGGTCATGGCAAATCGTTAGAATATCTAATCTGAAACGAGAACATTTGTCGTTTGTCGCCTTTTCCTTAGGGCCTCATATTCCTGACAGACCAAGGCATCGTCCCGACTTGGAGATGGGTATCCAAGGACGAGCGTCAAGAAAGTTTCAATAAACTTTGCCCGGCCCCTCTTGGGACCTGAGCGGCGAGGGTCCGAGCCGGCCCCCCGCCCCCGATAAGGAGGACTGCGCCATGTATCACTGGTTGGTCAGCAATCCGGAATACGCCCGCTACTACGGCACCGGCCGTCGCCTGCACGCCGAGGCCGTCGCCCACGGCGGCGCGGTCGCCGCCAAAGGCCTCGCCGGCCTGCCCGCCATCGCCCTGGCGGCGGCGGTTCGGCTGTACCGCGGCTGGCAGCTCCGGCGCGCGCGGCGTCGCGCCATCGGCGAGCTGCAGGTGCTCGACGACCGCATGCTCAAGGACATCGGCGTCAGCCGCTCGGAGATCCCGGCTCTCGTCGAGGCCACCCTGGCGACGGCCGAGCGCGATGCCGGCCCGACCGTCCCGGTCGCGATCGAGCCCCTGCGGCCCGTCGCCAGCCCGCGCAGCCGCTCGGCCGGCAACGACAACCCTCTGCCTGCCCTGGCCCGGTCCGCCCACGGCTGAGCCAGGTACCGCGGGCGGGACGAGGCCGCTCTCGTCCCGCCCGCGGCGATTTCCGGCACGCGATAGAGGCGCGCGACAGAGAAGGGGAACGCTATGCTCGCCATGCACTACAAGGTCGTGCTCGACGATCAGCAGGACATGGGCGCGATCCGGCAGCGCGTCGCCGACAAGGCGGCGCGCTACGACGACTATCCGGGCCTGGCCTTCAAGGCCTTCGTCATGACCGAGCGCGGCGATTGGCGCCTCGGCGAGGCGGCGCGCAACCTCTACGGCGCCTTCTATCTTTGGCAGAGCGGCGAGGCCGCCCTCGACTTCCTGCGCGGCCCCGACTTCGCCGCCTTCAGCCAGGCCTTCGGCCGGCCGGACGTGAAGACCTGGCAGGTGCTCGATTCGCTCCTGCCCAACGGCGAGACCATCGGCAGCGCCAGCCTCGAGCGCCGGATCCTGCCGCGCGACGTGCGGCCGGTCGACGCGGTCGGCAGCGTCGGCGGGCTGCGCCGTCTGGACGGGGCGCCCCTGGCCGGCTTCATCGGCCTCGACCCGGCGACCTGGGAGATCTACCGGCTCGGGCTCTGGCCGCGCGACGGCGCGATCCCGGAGAGCGACAGCCGGGCGCGGCGCTTCGAGGTGCTGCACATCTCGGCGCCGAGAGCGGCCCCGAGGCCAGAGACGTCGCCCCTAGCCGTCGCTAGCGGCTGACCCCCGGCGCAACACCCGGCGGGGCTCAGGCCAGGCCGCCCTCCTCCTGCAAGGACATCAGCGAGGCGTTGCCGCCCGAGGCGGTGGTGTCGACCGAGAGCGTGCGCTCCGTGGCGAAGCGGTGCAGGTAGTGCGGCCCGCCGGCCTTCGGGCCGGTGCCGGACAGCCCCTCGCCCCCGAACGGCTGCACGCCGACGATGGCGCCGATCTGGTTGCGGTTGACGTAGGCGTTGCCGACCCGCAAGCGCCGATGGACATGCTCGATGGTCGTGTCGATCCGGCTGTGGACGCCGAGGGTCAGGCCGTAGCCGGTGTCGTTGATGCTGTCGATCACCCGGTCCAGGGCGTCGGCCTGATAGCGGACCACGTGCAGGACCGGCCCGAAGACCTCGCGCTGCAGGCGGCCGATGGAGTCGATCTCGAAGGCGACGGGCGCGACGAACGTGCCGTGCGCGGTCTCGTCGCCTAGGGGCGTGCGGCCGACGCATTTGGCCTCGCGCTCCATGCGCTTGATGTGGCCCTCCAGCATGGCCTGGGCTTCCGCGTCGATCACCGGGCCGATGTCGGTCGACAGCAGGCCGGGGTCGCCGACCTTCAGCTCTTCCATGGCGCCGGAAAGCATCCTCAGCATGCCGTCGGCCACGTCGGCCTGCAGGAACAGCACGCGAAGGGCCGAGCAGCGCTGGCCTGCGCTCTGGAAGGCCGAAGCCAGCACGTCCTGGGTGACCTGCTCGGGCAGTGCCGTCGAGTCGACGATCATGGCGTTCTGGCCGCCGGTCTCGGCGATCAGCGGCAGGATCGCCCCGTCGCGGGCCGCCAGGGTCCGGTTGATCAGCTTGGCGGTCTCGGTCGAGCCGGTGAAGGCGACGCCGGCGATGCGCGGGTCGGCGATCAGCGGCGCGCCGACCGTCGGCCCGTCGCCCGGCAGCAGGTGCAGGACGTCGCCCGGCACGCCGGCCTCGTGCAGCAGGCCGACCGCCGCCGTGGCGATCAGCGGCGTCTGCTCGGCCGGCTTGGCGATCACCGCGTTGCCGGCGGCCAGCGCCGCGCTGACCTGGCCGCAGAAGATCGCCAGCGGGAAGTTCCAGGGGCTGATGCAGACGAAGAGGCCGCGGCCGTGCAGCGCCAGCTCGTTGCGCTCGCCGGTCGGCCCAGGTAGCGGCTTGGGCGCCGCGAAGTCGGCCCGGGCGCGCGCCGCGTAGTAGCGCAGGAAGTCGACCGCCTCGCGCACCTCGGCCAGGGCGTCGTTCAGGGTCTTGCCGGCCTCGCGCACGGCCATGGCCATGAGCAGCGGCCGGCGGGCCTCCATCAGGTCGGCGGCCCGCTCCAGGCAAGCCGCCCGCTCGGCGGCCGGCGTCGCGTCCCAGTCCAGCGCGGCGCGCCGGCCGCGCGCCAGGGCCCGCTCGATATCCTCGCTGCCGGCCTCGACCAAGCTGCCGACCTGGCGGCGACGGTCGGCCGGGTCGTGCAGCGGCCGCGCCGCGCCCTGGGCCGCCCGGCCGCCGACCAGGGGCGCGGCCGCCCAGTCTTGCGCGGCGGCCCGGTCCATCTCTCGATCCAGGGGCCCGAGCACCTCCGGGTCGCTCAGCTCGAAGCCGCCGGCGTTGCGCCGCTCGGCACCGTAAAGCGCGACCGGCAAGGGAATCGCCGGGTGCGGGATCTGCGGCAGGCCGCGCAGCCGGGCCAGCGGGTCGGCGATGATGGCCTCGACCGGCAGCTTCTCGTCCTGGATGCGGTTGACGAAGGAGCTGTTGGCGCCGTTCTCCAGCAAGCGGCGGACCAGGTAGGCCAGCAGGTCCTCGTGGCTGCCGACCGGCGCGTAGATCCGGCAAGGCAGGTCGAGCGCCTCGGCGCCGACGATCTGCTCGTAGAGCGCCTCGCCCATGCCGTGCAGGCGCTGGAACTCGAAGTCGCGGTTGTCGCCGGCCAGCTCCAGCACGCTGGCCAGGCTGTGGGCGTTGTGGGTGGCGAACTGCGGGTAGAAGGCCTTGGGCGCCGCCAGCAGGGCCTTGGCGCAGGCGATGTAGGAGACGTCCGTCGAGGCCTTGCGGGTGAACAGCGGATAGCCCTCGAGGCCGCGCTCCTGGGCCCGCTTGATCTCGGTGTCCCAATAGGCGCCCTTGACCAGCCGCACCATGAGCCGGCGCCGATGCCTGGCGGCCAGGTCGGCCAGCCAGTCGATCAGCGGCCGGGCGCGCTTCTGGTAGCCCTGCACGGCCAGGCCGAAGCCGTCCCAGCCCGCCGTCTCCGGCGCCGCCGAGACCGCCTCGATGACCTCGAGCGAGATGTCCAGGCGATCGGCCTCCTCGGCGTCGACCGTCAGCCCGATGTCGGCCGCCTTGGCCTGCTCGGCGAGGGCCAGCAGGCGCGGCACCAGCTCGTCCATCACCCGCCGCCGCTTGCCGAACTCGTAGCGCGGGTGCAGGGCCGAGAGCTTGACCGAGATGCCCGGCGAGTCCGCCACCGACTTGCCGGCGCCGGCCGCGCCGATGGCGGCGATGGCCTGGCGGTAGGCCTCGAAGTAGCGCTGGGCGTCGGGCTCGGTGCGGGCCGCCTCGCCGAGCATGTCGTAGGAGTAGCGGTAGCCCTTGGCCTCCAGCTCGCGGGCCCGCTCGAGCGCCTCCTCGATGTTGCGGCCCATGACGAACTGCTTGCCCAGGATGCGCATGGCCTGGGTCACGGCGTGGCGGATCACCGGCTCGCCGCTGCGGTGCACCAGGCGGCGCAGCACGCCGCCGAAGTCCTTGGTGTCGCTCTCCTCGAGCCGGATGACCCGGCCGGTCAGCATCAGCGCCCAGGTCGAGGCATTGACGAAGATCGAGTCGCTCTGGCCGAGGTGGGCCTGCCAGTCGGCGTCGGCGATCTTGTCGGCGATCAGCTTGTCGACCGTCGCGTCGTCCGGCACGCGCAGCAGCGCCTCGGCCAGGCACATGAGCACGACGCCCTCCCGGCTCGAGAGCTCGAACTCGTGCATGAAGGCGTCGATGCTGCTGGTGCCGTGCCGACGGCGGCGGACCTCGGCCACCAGGGTCCGGGCCCGCCCGGCGATGCGGTCGAGGGCGTCGTGCGGCAGGCGCGCCTCCTCCAGCAGGCTGTCGACCACCTCGGTCTCGTCGGCCAAGTGGGTCGCCCGAATCGCCGCGCGCAGCGGATCGGGCTCGGCCAGGGCTTCGCGGAACAGCATGGCTGGGACACTCCTCGACTCGCCGTCGGGCTGCGGCTTGCGCCAAGGATAGGGCCTTTCTCGGGCGGCCACGAGCCCGCACGACGGGCATTTCTTCCGCCGCGGAGGAATTGCGTCAGGTCAATGCCCCTGCGGCCCGCGCCGGACAGGCTCAGGCAAAGAAAACAAGAGCCAAAGGAGAGGGCCTATGTCCGCGGTCATGGAGATCCTGAACCAGGACCACCGCAACCTCGAGCGGCTGCTGATCGCCCTCGAGCGGCAAGTCGTCCATCTGGAGCGCGGCGAGGAGGCCGATCTCGACATCATCAATGCCATCGTCGAGTACTGCCTGACCTATCCCGACCTCTGCCATCACCCGAAAGAGGATCTGGTCCTGCGTCAGCTGCAGATTCGCAAGCCCGAGGTCGCCGAGACCGTCGGCAACCTGGAGGCCGAGCACCGCAAGCTGGCGGAGACCACCCGGCACTTCGCCGCCGCCGTGCACCAGGTGATCCGCGGCGGCCAGCCCGCCAGCGGCGGCTTCGGCGAAAGCGCCCGCGCCTTCCTAGACGGCTACCGCTATCACATGGAGATGGAGGACACGGCCTTCTTCCCGCTCGCCGAGCGCCACCTCACGGCCGAGGACTGGGACGTGGTCGACCGCGAGGTCGAGCAGATGGTCGACCCCCTGTTCGGCGGCCGCGTCGAGGAGCGCTACAAGGTCCTGCGCAACGAGATCATGCTCTGGGACGAGCTGGCGACCTAGGGTGATCGCCGACCGAGGCCCACCGTCCCCTTTGTCATGCTCGGGCTTGACCCGAGCATCCATGTCACCCGTGGCACCGCAGGCGCCCTCTCGCACGCTGTCCCGTGCAGCGGCTTGGTGGATCCTCGGGTCAAGCCCGAGGATGACTGAATGAGCGACCGCTTCAGCGGTAGTGCGGGCCGCCGACCCAGCAGACGACGGACTTGCGCTCGCCGGCGGTGACCGGGCTCACCCGGTGTAGCAGGTAGCTCGGGAAGACCAGGACCGAGCCGCGCTCGCGGGGCATGCGCTCGGCCTTGTAGAAGGCGAAGAACTCGAAGTCGCCGCCTTCGTAGGTCGCCGGGTCGCTCAACTGGATGACCATGGAGATCTTGCGCAGGCTCTGGCCGCGCGGGCCGATGTCGATGTGCCAGTCGATGTGGTCGCCGGGCCGGTAGGTGATGATCTGGAAGCGCTCGGTGAAGCCGAGGATCTCCAGCTTGAAGAGCTGCTCGTTGGCCTGGCGGGCGACGTCGAGCGCCCGCTGGTAGATCCAGCGGTTCTGCTCCTGATCCATCTCCAGCCAGGAGACGTCGCAGTTGCGGTAGCGCTCCGCCTGCTCCTCGCCGAGCAGGCGGCCGCGCCTCAGGTCGCTGGCTAGGGCGATGATCCGGTCGCACTCCTCGGCGCTGAAGACGTCGTGCAGAGTGACGGCCGGCTTCCAGGTCTCCAAGCGGGGCACCTGGCCCATCGGTCTGGTCATGGATGTGGGGGTCGACATGGCCTCAAGGTGATGATGCTTCGCGCGAATCGCTCGGCCGGATGCTACTCCGCGCTCCCCGGCCATGCCAATATCGCCCGATGACCAGCGATTCGGGTCTGCTCGAGGACGCCGGCCCGCGCCCCTCCCGGCTGCGCCGGCTCTGGTTCCGCCTGCTGCTGCTGTTCCGGCGGGTCGCCCGGCTGTTCGGCGGCCGCGAGGCGGCGCAGCCGAGCGCGCCGGCGGGGGCCGAGGCCTACGCCTTCGAGCGGGTGCCGGCGGGCCCGCCCTTCGACGAGGTCAACCACCCGCTGCTGCGCCGGCTCCGCCGGCGCGCCCTGGTCGAGCTGTTCGACTGGCTGGACCTCGCCTTCGTGCCGGGCCAGCTCCTGGAGCGCAGCGACCACAGCGGCGACCCGGTCGCGGCGCTGGCGCTGTTCCTGCGCAGCGTCGGCTGCGACCCGGATCGGGTCCGCCGCCGCGAGCCCGAGGAACTAGCGCGGCTCGGCGAGGTCATCGACCTGCTGATGGCCTTCGACAGCCTGACCGCGCGCCTGGCGCCGGCCCAGCGCGACGAGCTGCAGCTCCTGTTCTTTGCCGGCGACTTCGAGCGCCTGCGCAGGGTCTCGAAGCGTCTCTTCGCCCTCTGCGGCCTCCTGGACGCCCACGAGGCGCAAGCCTCCGCCAAGCCGCTCGCCGCCTACGACGCCCTGGCCGGCCGGGTGAAGGCGGCGCTCGGCCGCCTGCCGAGCCTCTCGGAGGCCGAGGTCGCCGCCTTCCGGGCCGAGGCCGAGCGCTGGCTGCGGCTGGCCCGGCGCCGCGACCTGCTGTCCGCCGAGATCGCGGCGCAGCGCGCGGCGCTCGAGCGGGCCGCCGCGCCGGGGCCCCGCGATGCGGCCGTGCTGGCGGATATCCACGCCATCGAGACGGCGCTCGCCATCGACCCGGGCCTGGACGGCGACGCGGTTGCCCGCCAGCTCGACGCGCTCGACGACCTGCTCGCGGCCTTGCAGTCCCTGGTGCGAGAGCGCGAGGCCGAGGCGGAGGAAGCGGCCGCGCGCTTCCGCTCCGAGGCCGCGACCGAGCGGCTCTACCGCAGCGAGGAGGAGAAGGCGCTTTCCTTCTTCGGCTTCCCGGCCGAGGCGCGTCCCGACGGCACGGCCATCCACGCCGCCTGGCGACGCTTCATGAAGGTGCACCATCCCGACTTGACGACCGATCCCGAGGAGAAGCCGCGGCGCGAAGCGCTCTGCAAGGAGGCCAACCTGAAGCGCCACGTGCTGGAGCGCGCCTTCGTCTAGGCGGGACGCCGTCCAGTGAGGAACAGGGCCGCCAAGCCCAGAAGGCCGGCAAGCGGCAGCGGATAGGCCGCCGGCAAGGCCAGCTCCCAGGCGAGGAAGCCGCCGAGCAGGCACCAGGCGATAGGGACCGCCGCCAGGAGCCAGCGCGCGCGGCCTCTTGCGGCGACGAGCAGGCCGAGCGTGAAGACGGCCGTCGCGCCGGGCGTCAGGCCGAAGACCGGCAGCGCCGGCCAGGGCTGTCCGAGGAGCCAGGCAAGCGGCGGCATGGCCAGTAGGGCGAAGGCCGCCAGGCCGAGACCGATCCGGGTCGCAGCGGGACTCGCGCTGCCGCCGAGCTTGCATCCGGGCTTGCCGCCAAGCCTGCCAGCCAGCAGGCCGCGCCAGGCGAGCAGCAGGCCCTGCAAGACGAAGAGCCAGCCGAAGAGCGGCGCGGCGTAGTCGATGCTCGCCATCTGCCGCAGGAAGAAGCCGGCGCCGACCCAGATCCAGGCAACCGCCAGCAGCGCCGCGACCAGGCGGTCGCCGCCGCGCCGCGGCCGCCACAGCAGGCCCAGCGCCAGCAGGCCGAGCAGCAGGGCGAGGAGCTGCGCCGGCCAGAGGGCCTCGTTGTAGCGCGCCAAGAGGGAGAGGTAGACCTCGCGCTCGTAGAGGATCATCGGGCGCGGGGCGCTCCGCCTAGAGGGCCTCGACCGCGGCGGCCATCCGCTTGCGCAGGGACTCGTCGGGCATGCGGCCGATCTGCGCGCCCATGTTCTCGCGCATGTGCGCAACCTGGCGGGTCGCCGGGATGGCGCAGGTCACGGCCGGGTGCGAGAGGATGAACTTGAGCAGGATCTGCGCCCAGTTCTCGCAGTCGACCTCGGCGGCCCAGCCCGGCAAAGGCGCATCGCCGATCCGCTCGAACAGGGCGCCGCGCCGGAAGGGCCGGTTGACGATCACCGCGATGCCGCGCTCGGCGGCCAGGGGCAGCAGTCGCCGCTCGACCTCGCGGTCCAGCACGTTGTAGCTGAGCTGCACGAAGTCGAGCGGCTCGCGCGCCATGATCTCTTCCAGCTCGCGATGGCGCCGGCCGTGCGAGGTGGTGATGCCGATGTAGCGGGCCCGGCCCTCGGCCTTGTCCCGCCGCAGCGTCTCCAGGTGTCGCTCCCAGCTCACCAGGTTGTGGATCTGCATCAGGTCGAAGCGCGGCAGGCCCCAGAGCCGGCGCGACTCCGCCATCTGCTCGACGCCCTCGGCCTGCGAGCGGATCCAGACCTTGGTGGCGGAGAACAGCGTCTCCTGCATGCCCAGCCGCTCCAGGCCGTAGCCGATCACGGCCTCGGAAGAGCCGTACATGGGCGAGGAGTCGATCATGCCGCCGCCGGCCTCGAAGAAGACCCGCAGGACCTCGGTGCGGGCGTCGCGCAGGCCCGGGTCGTCGCCGACGTTGAAGGTGCGCGAGGTGCCCATGCCGATCACCGGGATCCTCTCGCCGCTTGCCGGGATCGGTCGGGTGGCGACCGACGCGGGCCCGGCGGCCAAGGCGCGCGCGCCGGGCACCGCCGGCAGCGCCAGGCCGGCGAGGCCCGCCAGCAGGGCGCGGCGTGTCGGCTCGGGTCGCTCCTGCGTCATGGCGCGGTCGGCCTCCGAAAGCTCGTCGATCCGCGCCCATGCTAGTGGCCGACACGCGCCTTGCCGAGCCTTCAATGGCCGCTTCGCCACATTGTGAGGAGACCCAGTTTGTCCGCCGAGCCGGCGAGTCTAGAGTAGGCGCGAAGGCCGCCGTGCGCGCCGACGGACCGCGTGATCCGAGCCCACCGGTCTCCGCCGGGATGGCGGCCCGGCCTCGTTTGCGAGGGGAAGGCGACAGGCCATGGCGGACGCCGAGGACGACGACCTCAAGCCGATCCCGCAATCGGGCGTGCTGCCCTATCGGCGCCACCACAAGCGGCTGGAGATCCTGCTGATCACCTCCTCGGAGACCGGCCGCTGGGTGCCGCCCAAGGGCAACATCGAGGACGGCATGAGCGCCCAGGAGTCGGCCGCCAAGGAGGCCTTCGAGGAGGCCGGCGTCACCGGTAAGGTCGCCAAGCGCCGCCTCGGCCGCTACCTCTACCGCAAGAGCGAGCTGAAGGGCGGGCATCTCTGCCGCGTCGACCTCTTCTCCATGCAGGTCAAGAAGATCGAGGAGGAATGGCCGGAGATGATGCTGCGCCACCGGCGCTGGATGTCCGCCGAGGAGGCGGCCCAGGCCGTCGACGAGCCCCGGCTCGGCACCCTCATCACCCGCTTCGCGAAATCGCGGAAGAGCGGCCAGAAAACCTAGTACCAGGCGTCGTCCATGCTCTCCTTGCGCCGGGCGACGAAGGCCTCGAGCTCCTCGGCCTTGGCCTCGTCCAGCGGCGGCGCCTGGTAGGCTTCGAGCAGGGCCTTGCAGCGCTCGGAGGCGCGCTGGGCGGCGTCCTTGCCGCCGTTGTCGCTCCACTGCTCGAAGCTCTCGGAGTCCGACAGGACCGCCTCGTAGAAGGCGGTCTCGTAGTTGCGCATGGTGTGGCCGCAGCCGAGGAAGTGGCCGGCCGGCTCGACCTCCTCGTAGGCGTCGCGGGCCAGCGCGTTGTCGTCCGTGTCCAGGCCGCCGACCAGCTTGCGGTAGGCGCCCAGGCGGTCGGCGTCGAGCACCAGCTTCTCGAAGCTGGTCACCAGGCCGGACTCCAGCCAGCCGGCCGAGTGCAGCACGAAGTTCGCGCCGCCGAGCACGGTCGACTGCAGGGAGTCGGCGCTCTCGTAGGCGGCCTGGGCATCGGGCAGCTTGGAGGCGGTGAGCGCGCCGCCGCAACGCAGCGGCAGCTCGAGCCGCCGGGCGAGCTGGCCGATGACGAAGTTCGAGAGCACCGGCTCCGGCATGCCGAAGGTCGGCGCGCCGCTCTTCAGGCTCATCGAGGAGAGGAAGTTGCCGAGCACGAAGGGCGCGCCCGGCCGCACGAGCTGGCTGAAGGCGCAGCAGACCATGGCCTCGGCCAGGGCCTGCGACACGGCGGCGGCGGTGGTCACCGGGCCCATGGCGCCGCCGAGGATGAAGGGCGCCACGACGATGCCCTGGCCGGCACCGCAATAGGTCCGGATCGCCTCGGTCACCACCTTGTCGACCATCAAGGGCGAGTTGGTGTTGACGTTGCCCATGATCACGCAGTGCTGCTCGAGGAACTCGGCGCCGAACAGCACGCGGGCCATCTCGACGGAGTCCTCGGCCCGCGACATCTCGGTGATGGCGCCCAGGAAGGGCTTGTCGGAATAGCGCATGTGGGCGAGCAGCATGTCGAGGTGGCGCTTGTTGACCGGTAGGTCGCAGGGCTCGCAGATCACCAGGCCGCCGTGGTTCAGCGCCGGCAAGGAAGCGACCAGCTTGACCAGCTTCTCGAAGTCCTCGAAGGCGCCGTAGCGCCGGCCGCCTTCCAGGTCGCGCACGAAGGGCGGGCCGTAGACCGGCGCGAAGACGACGTTGTCGCCGCCGATCACGACGCTGCGCGCCGGGTTGCGGGCCTGCTGGGTGAACTGCGCCGGCGCGGTCTTGCAGAGCGCGCGCGCCATGCCCTTGGGCAGCCGGACCCGGGTCTCCCGGACGTCGGCGCCGGCCTCGCGCCAGATGCGCAGGGCCTCGGGGTCCTGCCGGAACTCGATGCCGATCTCCTGGATCAGCCAGTCGGCCTGGTCCTCGAGCCGCTGAAGCTGCTCCTCGTCGATGACGTCGATCGTCGGCAGCTTGCGCACGATCGGCGCCGGCGCGGCCAGACCCGCAGACCTGGCCCGTTGCTCCCGTCTGGCGCGCGTCGCGGACGCCCGTGCCATCCTCGCCTCCCTCGCTCTTTGGCCGGCATGCTAGGCCGGCCGCGTCGCATAGGATTTCGCAAAAGCGACAGCCATCCCGAAAGCGTCGCTCGCTGGTGATTATTCGCCCTCACCCACCCTGTGCCCGCTGGTGCGGGCTAGACAGAGACCAGCTTGTCCGGGACCGCGACGGCTGGCTCCGAACAACCGAAAAGCCTGACACGGATGAACACGGATAACACACGGATGAACACGGATAACAAGAAACCAAAACCAATAACTTTTTGTTTTCTATGTGTTATCCGTGTGAATCCGTGTGTTGTCCGTGTCCATCCGTGCCCACTTACAGGTTTAGAGAAGCGCTCCGACCTCACCCACCCTGCGCCCGCCGTCGCATGCGGATTTCGATGCGGCGGCGCTCGCGGATGTCCTTCTCGACGCGGCTCTCGGCCAGGCGCTCGCCGAGATCGATCGCCTGGCCGGCGGAGAGCGGCAGGATGCTGTAAGGCCCGAGGCGCGGATCGGCGATCAGCTCGCGGGCGACGGCGGCGGCCCGCGCCATGCCGAGGCCGACGTTGTCGGAGACCGCGAGATCGCCGCCGAGCGGCACGCCCTGCAGGTAGTCGAGCAGGTCGCGGTCGAGGCTCGAGGCGCGGGCGCGCAGGGGCACCTCGTCGGTGTGGCCGACCACCTCGATGACGTCGATCCGGTAGCGCGAGGCGGCCTCGGCCAGCCGCGGCACCAGCTCGCCGCGCAGCTTGTCGACGAAGGAGTCGGTGAGCGCGGCCGAGCCCAGCTCGAAGAAGTAGCCCTCGGCCTCGGTCAGCGCCAGGATCGGCGGCAGCTCCGAGGCCGGATCGGGCTCGGCCTGCAGCGCGATGCCCGGGTTGGGCGCGGGCTTGATCGGCGTCAGGTCGAGCGGCCGCGGCTCAGGCTCGGCCGGGGGCGCTTCGATCTCGGTCACCACCGGCACCAGCTTGCGCTCCAGGTGCAGCGCGTAGAGCGCCAGCAGGAAGGCGGCCATCAGGGAGACCGTGAAGATCAGGTAGATCACCTCCTGGCCCATCTGCAGGTGCAGGAGGCTCTGGCGCGAGCGCAGGCTCATGGGCGGTCGGGCGGCCTCGCGTCATCGGGCTTGATGAAGCGGTCGATGGAGGCGATCAGCTTGGCCAGGCCGTTGAGCAGGGCCGTGCCCTCCGAGGCCGCCGCCTTGAGGGCGCGGGTCTCGCCGGTCAGGGCCTCGAGCGCGCCGCGGCTCTCGGCCAGGCTACGGCCGAGGCTGGCCAGCTCCGCCTCGCTGCTCGTGGCGCTCTCGGCGAAGCGCGCCTGCTGGGCGGCGATCGTCTGGCCGAGCCCGGCCGTCGAGTCCGCCAAGGTCTCGACCGCCGCCTCGATGCGCTTGGCGCCCTCCTCGCAGCTCGTCGCCAGCGCCTCGGTGCCGGCGACCGCCCGGCTAAGCCGCTCGTCGAGCACCTCCAGGCGCTTGAAGAAGCCGCTGCCGCCCGGCAGCGCCGAGCCGCCGATCAGCTCGCCCTCCTCGGCACTGGTCAGCGCGTCGTACTGGCGCAGCACCGTGGCCAGCGCCGGCGCGACGGCCGCCGCGCAGAGCCCCTCCAGGAAGGGCACGAGCAGCGGCCGCAGGTTGGCGAGCGTCAGCTCGCTCAGCTCCAGGGCCACGTTGCTGGCGAAGTTCAGCGACATGACCAGGCCGAGCACCAGCGAGAAGATCCCGAAGGCGATGATCGACTCCGAGGCGACGATCATGTCGAAGCGCTCGGCGCCGCGCTTGCGCAAGACGAAGGCCGCCCGCGCCAGCCACAGCAGCCCGCCGACCGAGCCCGCCGCATAGACCCAGCCCTTGGCCCAGTCGGCCTCGATCAGCCCCGACAGCGCCGCGGTCTTCAGCCCCGCCGCCGCGCAGATCAGGCAGAAGACCGCCAGCATGTGGAAAACGAAACGCGTGGCCATGGGTGGCGTCGGGAAACCTTGCGCTAAACCCGCCCTCGCGCGGGCGCGGCACTATAGCAAGCGGCCCCGAGTCTGCCGGCCACCTCACCAGGTCGCCCAGAACACCTGGATCAATAGAGCCGCGCTACTGCCGCCATGTTCCTAACGAGGACAATGGCTGGGTGTAGGAGCAGCTTCTCTTGATCATCACCGCAAGGTGTGGCGCGGCTCACCCCAGAGCCAACAACTCATCGGTCTAGGTGCTTATCAACTAGCTATCTCTTCTTCTTTTAAGCAAAACATAAATAGCAAAAGCCCTTCTGTCGCTTATTGGAACACCCTTGTATCTTCTTATCACATCTTCAGCATCATCTATATCTTGCAGGACTTCTGATTTAAACACCCGCTCCGATGGATCATAGTCAGCCTTGTGGCGTTTGATTTGCAAAGTAATGAAAACATTCGCGAAATCCTGGACATCCTGTGGAAACTTGGGCATCACCTCCGCATCTTTGCATGCATTTTTTGCAAATTTATGCTCTAGAGCTCTATATGCTTGGTGCCAAGCTTCAAGGCTTCGATTAGAACTTGCCGTTCCAACCATTAGATCGGCACAACTTCTAGCTAGACAATGAAACACTGCGTAGTAAGCAGTACTCCGGGCTCTGCGCAGACTAGCTTGTGTTGGCTTTCCGCTTTTGGAAGATGTTAGGTGTCTCGCTGTCTTGATTAGATCAAGCGGAGTCAGAGTTGAAATTCTCCATTTCTGACTTAGCTATAAATGAGAGTATTGGAAACCCGCTCTTAGTTCCTCTCTCTTGGTCTTCTCTGTTCATCTCAGACAAAATGTAGCGTATTAAGCCTGTAGTTTCTCTTGCGTCCAGTTTTTCTTCTATGGTGTCGAAAATTATTTTGATAATAAATATTGGATCATTATCTTCATCAACATCTGGCGTTACAGCAATAGACGCAACATTCATGCGCGGTAAGTGCTGCACGAGCACTGATCTTACGATGTCTCTGATTTGATCTTCTGTGAGCACTGACGGCGAACCTCTGAATGCGCGAATCGTATCTTATCTAAAACTCTTTGTGAATCCTTGATCCACTCCGCCTCAGATATGTCGCTGCGAGCATCCTTATCCAATAGCTATTGACGCATGGCAGGGAGACCGCCGCTTCGTATCGACCTGAGGCATGGACTACTTCTTTGCAGCCGCAGTGACGGCACTTTCCGGCACTCAATGAAAATCCCGCGAGGGAAACAGCCGGCCTTTGGCGATGGGCTCGTGGCGCGGGTGGCGGCCGGCGCGGCCTGGGCGGGTGTCAGGCGCGCGGGTGTCGGGCACGCGGGCGTCGCCGCGGCCGCCGTGCTTGACCTCGTCGGCGGGGGCGATGCCGGCTTCGAAAGGGGACTTGTGGATGTCGCCGATGAGGATGTCGCGCGGGCGGGTGCGCAGGCTGGCGAGCTTGTCGGTCATGTCGACCAGGCGCTCGGCGACCAGGTGGATGACGATGCCCTCCTTCTGCACCCGGCCCTCGACCGCCAGCAGGTTGGCCTTCAGCACCAGCTTTCGGTAGCGCTCGAAGACCTGGCTCCAGACCACGCAGTTGGCGATGCCGGTCTCGTCCTCCAGGGTCATGAAGATCACGCCCTTGGCGCTGCCCGGGCGCTGGCGCACCAGGACCAGGCCGGCGGTGGTCAGGCGCGTCCCGTCCGGCGCCTCGGCCAGGCGCGCGGTCGGCGCGATGCCGGCGGCCGCCAGCTCGTCGCGCAGGAAGGAGACCGGGTGCGCCTTCAGGGAAAGGCGCAGGCTGGCATAGTCCTCGACCACGTGCTCGCTCAAGGCCATGGCCGGCAGCGCGACCTCGGGCTCTTCGCCGCGCTCCTCCTCGCCCATGGCGGCGAAGAGCGGCAGCGGCGCTTCCGGCAGGCCCTTGACGGCCCAGAGCGCCTCGCGCCGCGGTAGGCCCATGGAGCGGTAGGCGTCGGCCCGGGCCAGGGCCTCCAGGGCGGCGACCTTGAAGCCCGGGACACGCCCGGCGATCCGGCGCCAGAGGGTCAGCGGATCGGGATAGCCGTTGCCGCGGGCGGCGAGGATCGCCCCGGCCTGTTCCTCGGCCAGGCCCTTCACCTGGCACAGCCCCAGGCGCAGGGCCATCTCGCCGTTCGAGCCCGGCTCCAGGCTGCAGTGCCAGTCGCTCAGGTTGACGTCGGCCGGCAGGATCTCGACGTCGTGCTCCCTGGCGTCGCGGACGAGCTGCGCCGGGGCATAGAAGCCCATCGGCTGGCTGTTCAGCAGGGCGCAGGCGAAGACCGCGGGATAGTGGCACTTCATCCAGGCCGAGACGTAGACCAGGAGCGCGAAGCTGGCGGCGTGGCTCTCCGGGAAGCCGTAGGTGCCGAAGCCCTCGATCTGCCGGAAGCAGCGCTCGGCGAAGTCGCGTTCGTAGCCGCGCGCGACCATGCCCTCGATCAGCTTGTCGCGGAAATTGTAGATCGTGCCGACGTTCTTGAAGGTGGCCATGGCGCGGCGCAGCTTGTCGGCCTCGGCGGGCGTGAAGCCGGCGGCGACGATGGCGATCTTCATCGCCTGCTCCTGGAACAGCGGCACGCCGAGGGTCTTGCCGAGCACCTGCTCCAGCGCCTTCGAGGGATAGCTGACCTTCTCCTCGCCGTTGCGCCGGCGCAGGTAGGGATGGACCATGTCGCCCTGGATCGGCCCGGGACGGACGATCGCCACCTCGATCACCAGGTCGTAGAAGTCGCGCGGCCTGAGCCGCGGCAGTATGGACATCTGCGCCCGGCTCTCGACCTGGAACACGCCGACCGAGTCGGCCTTGCAGAGCATGTCGTAGACGGCCGGGTCCTCGGCCGGCACGCTGGCCAGGTCGAAGTCGCGGCCGTAGTGCCGGGACAGCAGATCGAAGCCCTTGCGCAGGCAGGTCAGCATGCCGAGGCCGAGCACGTCGACCTTCAGGATGCGCAGGGCCTCGAGGTCGTCCTTGTCCCACTCGACCACGGTGCGCTCCGCCATGGCGGCGTTCTCGATCGGCACCAGCTCGTCGAGCCGGCCGCGGGTCATGACGAAGCCGCCGACATGCTGCGAGAGATGGCGCGGGAAGCCGATCAGCGCGCGGGTCAGCAGCAGGGTCTGCTTGAGCCGCGGCTCCGCCGGGTCGAGGCCGAGCTCGCGGACCTGCTCGTCGGCCAGGCCCTCGCTGCTCCAGCCCCAGACCGCGCCGGCCAGGGCCGCGACCCGGTCGGCCGAGAGGCCCATGGCCTTGCCGACCTCGCGCAGGGCCGAGCGCGCGCGGTAGCAGATCACCGTCGCCGCCAGCCCGGCCCGGTGCCGGCCGTACTTCTCGTAGATGTACTGGATCACCTCCTCGCGGCGCTCGTGCTCGAAGTCGACGTCGATGTCCGGCGGCTCGTTGCGCTCGGCCGAGACGAAGCGCTCGAACAGCAGGTCGACCCGCGCCGGATCGACGGCGGTGATGCCCAGGCAGTAGCAGACCGCCGAGTTGGCCGCCGAGCCGCGGCCCTGGCAGAGGATGCCCTGGGTGCGGGCGAAGCGGACGATGTCCTGCACGGTCAGGAAATAGGGCGCGTAGTCGAGCTCCTCGATCAAAGACAGCTCATGCTCGAGGGTCGCTCTGACCTGCGGCGACAAGCCGTTCGGGTAGCGCTCGCCGGCGCCGGCCCAGGTCAGCCGCTCGAGCCGGACCTGCGCGCCCTCGCCGCCTTCGATCTCCTCGGGGTACTCGTAGCGCAGCTCGTCGAGCGAGAATGTGCAGGCCTCGACGATCTGCAGGCTCCGCGCGATGGCCTCGGGATAGGCGGCGAACAGCCGGGCCATCTCCGCCGGCGCCTTGAGGTGGCGCTCGGCGTTGGCGAGCAGGCGGAAGCCGGCCTCGTCGATCGTGCAGTGCTCGCGGATGCAGGTGATGACGTCGAGCAGCGGCTTGCGCGCGGGCGCATGCAGGCGCACCTCGTTGGTCGCGACCAGCGGCACGCCGCTGGCTTCGGCGAGCGCGGCCAGCGCCGCCAGGCGCCGCGCGTCGTCGCCGCGGTAGAGCATCTGCGCCGCCAGGCTGCAGGCGCCCGGCACCGCCTCGGCGATCCGTGCCAGGTCGCGCGCGAAGGACTCGGGCACGTCGGCCCGCTCGGGCGGCAGCACGACGAGCTGCTGGCCTTCGGCATGGGCCAGCAGCTCGGCCAGGCTGAAGCGGCAGTCGGCCTTCTCGGCGCGCCGCTTGCCGAGGGTCAGCAGCCGGCAGAGCCGGCCGTAGGCGGCCCGGTCCTGCGGATAGCAGAGCAGCTCCGGCCCGTCCTCCGGCACCAGCCGCGCGCCGACCAGCAGCCGCAGCCCCGCCTCCTTGGCCGCGACATGGGCGCGCACCACCCCCGCCACAGTATTGCGATCCGCCACCCCCACCGCCGCCAGCCCCAAGGCCTTGGCGCTCAGCACCAGCTCATCCGGATGCGACGCCCCGCGCAGGAAGCTGTAGTTCGTCGCAACCGAAAGCTCGGCGTAGGCGGGAGTCATGGGCAGCCGCCCCTCGCCCAACTCCCAAGCCTGTCACCCTCGGGCTTGACCCGAGGGTCTATGCCTACGACCGCAAGGGTCGTGCCGGCATAGCCGTGGATGCTCGGGCCTTCGCCCGCCGAAGGGCTTCGGCCCGCTGGCGGGTCAAGCCCGAGCGTGACAAAAGGGAAAGGCGACAGCTTGGCGTTGGCGGGAGTCATAGCGTATTCAGAAGCGTCACGCGGCTGGCCAGAGTGCCTCCTGAAACAACGCTATGCAGACGTTGATCATCGGTGATCAGTTGGCCGCCAATCAACTCCGTGCAGGCTAGGTAATAACAGTCGTAGATCGGATGCCTGAGGAGCAGCGCGATTTCCAAAGCGCGTGTGTTCAGACTGCGGCAGCTGTAGAGCATCGGAACGCCGGAACAAATCCGAATGCCGATTTGCTCTGCCACAGACCGATCGATCTCACCTCTTTGGACCTTCTTCCATGCCACGTTGGTCACTTCAGCGACGATCAGATCGGGCGCGATGATCAGCTGATCCTGTGCCAACACAGAGAGCGCCTCATCGTGCAGCTCTTCCTGCACGTACCACTTGATGGCGACACTGGCGTCGACGACCAGACTCACCGATCACGGTCCTCGCGAATGAGCTCCGTGCTGTTGGATTGCGGCACGCCACGCGTCATGGCGGCGATGCTTTCAGCGATCTCCTTCATCTGCTGGGGCGTCGGCGTGTCGGCCATCTGGGCGAGGATCGCGCGCAGCTCCGCCTCGAGCGACCGGTTGTTGGAGTCGGCGCGCGCCTTGAGCTTGGCGACCACCTCGTCGTCGAGGTTGCGGATCGTCAGGTTGGCCATCGGGTCCTCTGCTTGATAGGGCTTGCTAGCAAAATGCTAGCACTAAATGCTTGCATTTTGCTAGCACCTCACCCGAAGAGCCCCTGCAGAAACCAGCGGTTGGCGCTGCGGTAGAGCCAGTAGCGGCGGCCGTCGTTGTCCTCGACGCGGAAGTAGTCGCGCGCGGCCTCGGGGTCGGGAAAGACCGCAGGCTCGTCGTCTGACTCCGCCGCCGTCTCCCGCCACCACTCCGGCGTGATGCGCTCCGGGCCCTCGGCGCGGGCGATGCGGTGGCGCAGGCGGCGCCAGGTGAACTGTGCGGGCGGGTGGTCGGGCAGCAAGGCCAGGGCCTCGACCGGCTGCGGCGGGTCGAAGAGCCGCAGCGGCCGCGGTGCTGCCGCTTCCGGCCAGGCCGCCGTCGCCGCCAGGGGCGGCTGCGGGCGGCAGGCGCGCTCCGGCAGGTGGCTCTCGAAGGGCGCCAGGGCGACGACCTTGTCGGCGCCGAGCCGGGCGCTCAGCCGGTCGAGGCAGTCGGCCAGAGCCTTGTCGGCCAGAGCCTTCTCGGCGGGGGCTTTGTCGGCGGGGGCCCCGTCGCTGGGCGCCCTACCGGCGGATGCCTTGTCGTTGGGCGCCGCACCCGCGGCGGCGAGGCCGGCGGCCGCCAGGCTGAGCTGGAGCGCGCTCAAGGGCTCGCTGCGCGGCGCGGCGAGGGTCATGACCTCGATGCCGAAGCCGGGATCGACGCGCTCCAGCTTGCCGGCGAAGAGCCGGACGAGGTGGTCGGGATCGCGCGACGGGCGGTTGGTGCCGAGGGCCGCGCGGGCCAGCGTGCCGTCGACCCGGTAGAGCGTCAGCTCGAGCCGCCGGGCGCCGCGCTGCAGCCGCTCCAGTTGGCCGCAGAGCCCGCCGGCGAGCCGCTCGATGCCGGCGGCGATCGCCTCCGGAGTCAGGATCGGCTCGGCGAAGACCTGGCGGGCCAGGGGCGGCGGCTCGGCCAGGGCCGGCGAGATCGGCTCGCGGACCTGCCCCAGGGCCTGGGCCAGGCGCCGGGCGACCTGGTCGCCGAAGCGCGGTGCCAGGGCGGCCGGCGGGATCGCCATGACGTCGGCGACATGGCTCAGGCCGAAGCGCTCCAGCAGCTCCAGCCGCTCGGCCGAGAGCCGCAGCGCCGCCGGCGGCAGCGGCCCGAGCGCCGCCGCCTCTTCGCCCGGCGGCACCAGCAAGTACCTGCGGCCCGGGCCGCAGGCGAAGCGGGCCAGGGCCCAGGCGGCGCCGGGGGTGTCGGCCAGGGCGGCGGTCGCGGCATAGCCGAGCCGGCCGAGCCGGGCGACCAGGTCGGCCAGCAGGGCCGCCTCGCCGCCGAACAGCTGGGCGCAGCCGCTGACGTCGAGCAGCAGCCCGGCCGCACCGCCGGCGTCGCAGCCGGCGCCATGGGAACTGGCAGGGTCGACGGCGCTCCAGGGCGTGTAGCGGCCGCACCAGGCGGCGAGCCGGGCCAGCGCCTCGGCATCGGCGGCCGGCTCGGCCTCGGCGGTGGTCAGCGCCGGCAGGATCGCCCGGGCATCGGCCAGGGGCATGCTGGGGCCGAGGCCGGCATCGGCGGCGGCCAGGTCGACCGCGGCCAGGATCAGCCGGCCGCGCACCTCGGCGATCAGCGCGAGGGGCGACGCGGCCGCGGGCTCGCGATGGGCCCGCGGGTCGTGCTCAGCCCGCCAGGCGCCGCGCTGCCGCGACGTCCGGCGGCACTGCGCCCGCCAGCGATCCGTCGCGAAGCGGGGCAACCAAACCGAAATCACCCGACGCATCGTTCCACTCCACAAGAAAATCGCCCGGCGCCGCGCCGCGGCAGCGCAACAGCTCGACCCGCCAGCGCGGCCGCCCCGGCAGGCGCGCCAGGCCCGCGTCATGCCGCCTGCCCGAGGATGGGGGGATCCCGGCCGGGGCCTCGGGCGCCGCAGGTGGGGGCCCAAGCACCCGAAGAACCCCGGCCGGGTGGGGAGCAAGCGCAGTCGTCATCGAGACGGCCGCCTCGGTCGTGCTGCCGTGAGCGGTCGCGGGACCTTCCATTCCGGTGACAAAAACCCTCCTTCCCCCTTGAGGAGGATCGAGGCGGGGGGCGATCGGCGTCCGCCGATCGGAGACTCGCTTTGCGGATGGCCCGGCCAGCGGCCCGGCCGCCCCCCTCCCTACCCCTCCCCCGCAAGGGGGGAGGGCAAGTGCCGTGGACTCTGAAGCCAGTTGTCCTACAGCCGGAAGAAAGGAAAGCGGCGCGGAGGGCTGCGGCGCGATGCGCCAGCGGGTCAGGGCGGCGCTCGGCGCGGCGGCGCGGCGCAGGCCGACGAGCTGGCGCTGCAGCACGAAGCAGGGCAGGCCGGCGGTCTCGGCGGCGAGCTGCAGGCGCCGCCCGGCGGTGCGGTCGAGCCCGCCGATCTCGCCGAGCAGGGCGGCGAAGGCGCCGGCACGCAGGCCCTCCTCCAGGGCCCAAAGCCGGCCCGCCTCGTCGGGCGCGCGGGCCAGGATCAGCCGCCCGGCATCGAGGCCGGCGCCGGCCAGGCCCGGGGCGTAGAGGTCGAGCCTGGGCGAGACCCAGAGCAGCGGCCCCGGCCGCGCCGCCAGGACCTTGGACAGCAGGGCCAGCGCGAAGCCGAGCGCGGCGCCGTCGTCCCACTCCGCCCGCTCGCCCTCGATCTCGTGCAGCCCGGCCAGCGGCAGGCCGCCGCCCGGCAGATGGGCGTCGAGCGCCGGCGCGCCCAGCGGCAGCACCGCCCGGCGCCCCTCGGCCCCGGCCGAACCGGCCTCCAGTGCCCGCACCCGGGCGCGCAGGGCCGCGAGGCCCGGCCTGCCGGCGGGGATAGTCATGGCAGCCTACGGTGTCTTTTGTTCATGTTTTGTTCTTACATCGGGAACAGCCTCGGAGTCAAGAAAAGCCCTACCCCGCCCTCAACACCGCGGCGACAACGGCTGCGGGCAGGGCGGGAAGCCGTTCGACCTTTGGCTTTGCCCCGGATGGACAGGGATAACCAATCGACGAGACCGCAGCGAAGCTCAAGGACGCGCTCGGCGAGTCGGCCGGCGCCCGGGAGTCGCCGCTTCCCCCGGTGACCCCGGCGCGCTACAAGGCAGGCGGGGCGGTCTTCTCCTTCTTTTCCACCTTGGCGCAGTTCGGCTCGGCGGAAGACATCGCCCTGGCGGAGCTGAAGATCGAGATGATGTTCCCGGCCGACGAGGCGACAGGCGCCATGCTGATCTCGATGGAGCGGAGCGCACCATGACCGATCCCCTGCGGCCGCAAGGCGGCTTCGCCGACCTGCTCGGCTACGGCCTGGCGAGCTGGCGCGAGGACTACGCCGAGGTCACCCTGGCGGTCGAGGAACGGCACATGAACCGCAGCGGCGTGCTGCACGGCGGCGTGGTTTCCGCCCTGCTCGACACCGCGCTCGGCTACGCCGGCACCTACAGCCCCGACCCCGAGGTCGTCCGCCGCGCCTTCACCCTGTCGCTCAACACGCATTTCGTCGGCACCGCCGCCATCGGCCAGACCTTGACCGCCATCGGCCGCAAGACCGGCGGCGGCCAAAAGATCTACTTCTGCAGCGGCGAGGTCCGCGACCAGGACGGCCGGCTGGTCGGCCAGGGCGAAGGCGTGTTCCGCTATCGCGGCAAGAGCGGCGGCTGAGACGACGCGGGCAGCTTCGAGCAAAAAAGAAGCGGCGCCCGGAGGCGCCGCGAGTTTGAAGGAAGGAATGCCAAGTCAACTCGAAAACGTGGGGTGAACCGATAACGCGGTGGCGACCGTGGGTGAACCAGGGGGGCCTCGTTTCGCCCGACGCTCGCCACCGTTAACTGCGGCGAAGCCCGTCGGACCTCCTGTCGGAGTCTTCGACCGCTCTCGCCTCCTGCCGAGTCTCCGGTGAAGAGGCGTCGATGACCGAGCCTTTACCGGTCATCTCCATGACAAGGCCGGCGTACCGCTGGCGATCACCCGAACGCCCGCCCTCGACCTTCGCAGCGATCGACGCGACATAGAGCAAGTCACCTGCGAACAGCGAGGGCCGGCCAAACATGAGATCTCTCTCCAATCATCGCGTCGTCGATGATTGAGATGTAGCGCCCTTCGACCGCGCGCGCTGTGACCCGGGTCACAGGGCGACGCAGATTTCTTTGAGCGCTTCGCTAGGCAGGCAAACCCCCGGAGGGAGGCTGAGCGCTAGCGGCCCTCGAGGATCATGTCCGAGGCCTTCTCGCCGATCATGATCGTCGGCGCATTGGTGTTGCCCGAGACGATGGTCGGCATGATCGAGGCATCGGCGACGCGCAGCGCCTTGATGCCGTGCACCCGAAGCTGGTGGTCGACCACGGCGCCCGGGTCGCTGCCCATCTTGCAGGTGCTCGTCGGGTGATAGATCGTCTGCGAGATCCGTCGCGCGGCCTCGAGAAGCTGCTCGTCGCTGCCGGCCTCCGGCCCCGGCGTCCGCTCGGCGACCACGAAAGGCGACATCGATCTGGAGTCCGCCAGGGCCCGCGACATGCGCATGCCGGCGACCGCCGTCTCCTGGTCGACGCGGGTCGAGAGGTAGTTCGGCCGGATCGCCGGGTAGATGGCCGGGTCCGGCGACTTGATGCGGATCGAGCCGCGGCTCTCGGGGCGCAGCTGGCAAACCGACGAGGTGATGCCCGAGAAGGGGTGCATCTCGATGCCCGGCTTGTCGGCACTGAGCGGCTGGAAATGGAACTGGATGTCCGGCGTCGCCATCTCCGGCCGGGTCCGCGCGAAGATGCAGACCTGGCTGGCGCCCATCGCCATGGCCCCGCGGCGGAACAGCAGGTACTGCAGGCCGATCAGCATGCGCCGGAAGAAGTTGTTGATCTCGTCGTTCAGGGTCGGGACGTTGACCTCGTAGATCATGCGGATCTGCAGGTGGTCCTGCAGGTTCTCGCCGACGCCGGGCAGTGCGTGGCGGACCGGGATCTCCAGGCTCTGCAGGAGATCGCCCGGCCCGATGCCGGATGTCTGCAGGATCTGCGGCGAGCCGATGGCGCCGGCGCTCAGCACCACCTCGCCGCCCGGCCGCAAGCGCGCTTCCGCCGGCCGGCCGGCCTGCTTGAAGGCGATGCCCGCGACCGCCCTGCCGTCCGCTTCGTCGAACAGCAGCCGCTCGACATGGGCATGGGTCGCGATGGTCAGGTTCGCGCGGCCGCGCACGGGGTTGAGATAGGCCACCGCCGTCGAGCAGCGGCGGCCATGGCGCGAGGTGAGCTGGAAGTAGCCCGCGCCCTCCTGGCTGGCGCCATTGAAGTCGTCGTTGCGCGGGATGCCGATCTCCTCGGCGGCATCGACGAAGGCGTTACAGACGTCCCGGTGGACGCGCATGTTCGAGACGGAGAGCGGCCCGCCGACGCCATGATAGTCGTCGGCGCCGCGCTCCTGGTCCTCGGCGCGCTTGAAGTAGGGCAGGACATCCTCGGCCGACCAGCCGACGTTGCCGAGCTGGCGCCAGTGATCGTAGTCCTCGTGCTGGCCGCGAATGTAGAGCAGGCCGTTGATCGAGCTCGAGCCGCCGAGGGTCTTGCCGCGCGGCCAGTCGATGCTGCGGCCGTTCAGGCCCGGGTCCGGCTCGGTCTTGTAGCACCAGTCGGTGTTCGGGTTGTGCAGGGTCTTGAAGTAGCCGACCGGCACGTGGATCCAGGGGCTCCAGTCGCGGCCGCCGGCCTCGAGCAGCAGCACGGCGTTCGCGGGGTTGGCGGAAAGCCGGTTGGCCAGCACGCAGCCCGCCGAGCCTGCGCCGACAACGATGAAGTCGTAACCGCCCCCGTCTGTGGACCGCGAGGCCATGATCGGGCCTTCCCCGTAAGCCGTCCCAAGAAAACCGGTCGAAACCCCCAAGCACGACCCCGGATGTCGTCGTCGACCGTGAGGTCTTCGACCCTGTCCGGAACCGGCAGGATTCACTCTTGCACGGCGACTCGCATTGTGCAAGAGTGAGAAAAAATTTTTCATTCTTGGACCTTGGGAGGGTGCCTCATGCTCAACGACAAGCTTCGGGCCGTGTCTCGGCGCGATCTTCTGCAACTCGTGAAGCGCTACGGGATCTCGTCGACGCTGCTGGGCGCCGGCGCCTTGTCGGGCGCGATCACGCTTCCCAGGCTGGCCGAAGCGGCCCAGTCGACCTACGAGAAGCGCTACAAGATGGAGCCGAAGTTCACGCTGAAGTTCGGCGCGGCCGGCTTCAACGAGCGCAATCTGCTGATCGAGCGCGCGGGCTGCCTGCAGTTCGTCAACGATCTCGAGGAGCGCACCGACGGCGCCATCCGCATCGAGTTCATCGGCAACAACCAGATCTGCGGCCAGCTCGACTGCGTCAAGAAGACGCAGCAGGGCATCGTCGATCTCTATGCCGCCTCGACTCAGAACTCGGCCGGCGGCGCGCCCTACCTCAACGTGCTCGACTACGCCTACATGTTCCCGAGCCGGGCGTCGCAGTACTACTTCCTCTATCATCCGGGCAGCCAGCAGGTTCTGCGCGATCCCTTCCTGAAGCGCCACGGCCTGCAGTTCCTGTTCAGCCACGCCGAGCTGCGCGGCATCCAGTTGGGCCTCGCCTGGAAGGACAAGCCCCTGGTGACCTCGGTCACCGAGCTGGCCGGCACCAAGAACCGGGTGACCGGCACCCAGCTCGGCCGGATTGCCATGGAGCTGATGAACCTCAACCCGACCCCGATCGCCTGGGCGGAGACCCTCGACGGCCTCAAACAGGGCCTGATCGACGGCGCCGAGACCTGGGCCTCGGCCGTGGCCTACGCCAACATGTCGCCGGTGGTCTCGCAGGTCATCAACCTCGAGTTCTTCTGCGGCACCGAGCACACGGCGATGAGCGCCAAGGTCTTCGACAAGCTGGGCAGCGAGCTGCAGGACGCGGTGATGGAGTCGGCCTACCTGACGCAGGTGCATGTCCAGGCGGCCAACGAGGCGGCGCTGGTCAACACCGTCGGATTCTCCGAGCCGCAGCTACCGGGCACGATCTTCGTCGAGCACGGCACCCGCGTCTCCATGCTCTCCGAAGCGGCCAAGCGCGAGGCCGAGGAGATGTGCTCGCCCGAGTTCCATCCCAAGGAGTGGGAGAAGTGGCGCGAGCGCCTGAACGGCTGGTCCGGCGGCCTCGACACCTACAAGTTCATCAGCGACATCGCTCGGGAGATCCCGAAGGACACGCTGGCGGAGAACGTCGAGCCCCGCCGCTGGTGGAAGGGCTAGGCTCCTCGCTCGACCTGGACCGGGGGTGCCGGAAGGCGCCCCCGGTCGCTTCTCCGAGCCGCGGTTCCGAGCTTGCCCGAGATGCCACGGGCCACTCTTTCAGCGCTTTGCACTGTGACGGCCCGTCCATGACGCGCTAGTCGATTACTCCATTTCTGTTCGGCAGTCGGGGGACACACCATGAACGCCCTCAAGTGGCTAGACGAGAACACGGAAAAGACCGTCATCCTGATCTGCTACCTGGCGATGACCGGGATCATCTTCGTCGAGGTGATCCGCCGCTTCGCGTTCGGGCAGCAGGCGCCCTGGAGCTCGACGATCCCGATCTATCTCTTCCTCTGGGTCACTTGGATCGGCTGCGCCTACACGGCCAAGCAGCGCAGCCACCTGCGCTTCGAGGAGGTCCGGGCGCGCCTGCCCTACACCGGGCAGTTCCTGGCGGTCATGCTCGACCACCTGATCTGGATCGGCTTCTCGATCGTCGTGATCTACTTCGCCGCCGAGCAGGTCCAGCTCTCCTACGACAACTTCGCCATCGTGCAGGGCACCGACGACGTCATGCAGTGGTGGTTCTACATGGCGACACCGGTGGCCTTCGTGCTGATCATCTACCGGGTTCTGCAAAACCTGGTCGAGGACGTGCAGCGCTACCGCAGGCGCGAGCCCTTCCACATCAAGGCCGACATGGCCGGCGACTAGGAGGGATCGATGTCCGACGGCTTCTTGATCGCGCTCATCTCCATCGGGGTGACCGTCCTCTTCGTGCTCGGCGTGCCGATCTTCCTGATCATCGGGCTTTGGGTGATCGGCGTCAGCCTGGTCATCGACTTCACCCTCGCCAACATCGGCGTCACGCTCTACGAGGGCCTCAACTTCTTCGGCCTCCTGGCGCTGCCGCTGTTCATCCTGACCGGCGACCTGATCAAGAACGCCGGAATCGCCAAGCGGCTGGTCGACTTCGCCTACTCAATCCTCGGCTGGATTCGCGGCGGCATGGCCATGTCGGCGCTCGGCGCCTGCGGGCTCTTCGCGGCCATCTCCGGCTCGAACTCCGCGACCACGGCGACGATCGGCTCGATCATGCACCCGGAGATGACCAAGACCGGCTACGACCCGAACTTCGCCGCGGCCACGGCCGCCTCCGGCGGCACGGTCGGCATCATCATTCCGCCGAGCATCATCTTCATCGTCTACGGCTTCCTGATGAACCTGTCGATCAGCGACCTCTTCCTGGGCGGCATGATCCCCGGGGTCATCATGGTCGCGGCGATGCAGCTTGCTTGCTGGTACATGGCCCGCAAGCACGGCTGGGGCGAGATCCAGCGCCTGCAGATCAAGAGGATCCTGCGGGCCTTCCTCGGCGCCTGGCTCGGTTTCTTCGCCATCGGCCTGGTCGTCTGGGGCATCTACACCGGCAAGTTCTCGCCGACCGAGGCGGCCGGCGTCACCGCCGGCTTCTGCCTGCTCGTCGGCATCTTCATGGCGCCTTTCGCGCGCATGCTGAAAATCCCGGAGGACGGCAGCGCGGAGGGCCTCAGCGTCGCCGGATCGCTGCTCGTCCCGGGCTTTCGCATCCGCGAGCTGCCCGGGATCATCCTGCGCTCGGGCTACATCACCGGCATGCTGGTGCCGCTGATCGCCGTCTCGGTGGTGATGCAGCAGATCCTCTCGCTGCTCGGCGCCAAGGAGTTCGTGACCGAGATGCTCGCCAACCTGGGCGGCTACTATCCGATCCTCTTCGCCTGCATGGCGCTGGTCCTGCTCGCCGGGACGATTCTGGAGAGCCTGCCCAACACGATCATCCTGGCGCCGATCCTGGCACCGATCGCCGCCGGCATCGGCGTCGACCCGATCCACTTCGCCGTGGTCTTCCTGGTCGGCGACGCCATCGGCTTCATCACGCCGCCCTACGGCCTGAACCTCTACGTCGCCAGCGGCATCACCGGCATCCCCTACTTCAGGCTGTTACGATACACCGTGCCCTATCTCTTGGCGCTCTTGATCGCCTGGCTGGTGATCGCCCTGGTGCCGGACCTCTCGACGATGCTCCTGGTCCACGAAGGCGCCGGCGTCTTCCAGCAACAGTAGCCCGCAAGGCCCGCCCGCCCTGCCGGTCCGCCGGCAGGGCGGGCGGCGGGGCCGGCGGCGGGGCGGCAAACAATGCTTTGACAGAGCCCCGGCGATTGTTGCATTCCTGCAGGACGAGGGGGATAGGTGTCAGCCAAAACAACGACTTAAGTCGGGCCCCTAGGGCCAACACGACGCCGTCCGAAGAGCCGCTCGAGGGGTGACCGCCACGATGGCCGACGACTCGACCAAGCGCGACAAAGGCACGTCCTTCCTGCGCGTGTTCCGCATCCTCGAAGAAGTGGTCAACGCGAACCGGCCCCTGACCGCCGCGGAGATCGGCCAGGGCGTCGGCCTGCCCGGGCCGACCACGCACCGCCTCTGCAAGATGCTCATCGAGGAGCGCCTGCTGCAGTACGAGATCGACGGCAAGCGCATGATCGGCGGCCCGCGCCTCTTCGACTTCGGCGGCCGCATCCTCTCCGGCTCCCACCTGGACATCGAACGCCACGCGATCCTCGAGGCCCTGGTCGAAGACATCGGCGAGACCTGCAACATCTCGATCCCGGAAGGCACGCGGATGATCTACGCGGAGCGGGTCGAGGCGCACTGGCCGCTGCGGATGCAGTTGCCGGCCGGCACGCCCGTGCCGCAGCACTGCACGGCCAGCGGCAAGCTCTACCTCAGCACGCTCGGCACCGCCGCCAGGCGGCGCATTCTCAAGCGCCTGAGGCTCAGCAAGCACACGGAAGCGACCATCGTCGATATCGACGCCCTGGAAGCCGAGCTGGAGAGGATCCGCAAGCAAGGCTACGCCACGGACAACGAGGAATTCATCGAGGGCCTGGTCGCCGTCGCCGTGCCGATCCGGGACAGGAAGGGCGCGTTCTGCGCCGGCCTCGCCCTCCATGCGCCGAAGTTCCGGCTGACCATGGAAGACGCGCTGACCAAGCTGCCCGCCCTGCGCTCGACCGCCGAGCAGATCGAAGAGCTGCTCGCCGACGGCACGCGACCGGAGTCCTGATACCAAGCGCTGTTGCGCCGTTGCCCCGGGACGCGGGAGGCCGGCCGGGTCTACTCGACCAGGCCGCTCTCGCTACTCCAGAGACCGAGATCCACACCGAGCGCCCGGGCGCCCGACAGGGCCAGGTCGACGGCGGCCTTCGCCTGCTCGTTGCAGGCCGGCCCCTCCTCGCCGCCGGCGGCGGCCTTGAGGCGTTTGCCCTTGAGCATGACCTCCGGCTTGCCGCTTTCTTGGGATAGCTTGGCGCCGATCGCGTCGACCAGCGTCAAGAAGTCGGCCCTGGCGTCATCGGACCCGAAGCGACAGCGCTCGGCGATGCCCGCGGCCTGCGCATAACCGTGGTAGCGCAGGACCCAAAGGCCCAGCGTGCTCTGCTCCGCGTCGAACTCCAGGCCGTTGAGCCGCCGGTTCAGCGCCCGTGCCTCGTCAAGGGCCTCCAGCACGAAACGGTCGCTCTGCTCGCCGCAGGTCAGGGTCTTTGCCTTGGCCCTGGTCGCGGCGATGATGCCGCGTATTCTCTGGGGGTCGCTCAGGGCCTGCAGTCGGCTGTTGATGACGGCGATATGCCATTCGAACTCCTGCCGCGGCTGCTGCTCCAGGTGATCGCACTGGCTGTTCAGCCACCAGCCGCCACTGATCGCCGCGAAGGTCCGCATGGCGTCGTCCAGAGCCGTGGCATCCGGCGCCTCCTGCTGCGCCAGGGACGCACGGCCGGCCAGGCAGGCGGCAAGAACCGCCGCGGCCAAGGCGATGCCAATCCCCAAGCGATCGACGCTACGTGCGGACATCTCTGAACCCTGCGATGCCTCAGCCGGCCGGCCCGACCTCATGGTCGAGATCTCGACCCTGGGCGGTCCGAGCAGACTGCCTCCACCCGACCCCCAGCCTCAAGCCTGCAGCCGCTTGTGCATGAAGATCCGGGCGTAGCCGGCCTGCTCGCCGCGGCCGGTCTCCTCGTAGCCGCGCTTGGCATAGTAGGTCACGTTCTCGGTCATGGTCTGGTGGGTGTAGAGCTTGATCTCGGCGTAGCCGCGGCGGAGCGCTTCGGCTTCGGCGAAGTCGGCGAGCCGGCCGCCGTAGCCGCCGCGTTGCGCGCCCGGATCGACCGCCAGGTTGTCGAGCAGCAGGGCATCGGGCTCGTCGATCAGCACCAGGACGGCACGCACGCTGCCCGCCTCCTCGACGACGAAGGCCTCGCCGGCCGCGATGCGCGCGGCGTAGTCGTCGAGCATGGGACCGGGCTTCTGGCCGAGTCGCGGGATGTAGATGTCGTAGGCCTGGGCGACGATGCGCTCGATGGCTTCGCGGTCTTGGGCCCGCGCCGGACGGATGCTGCTGTCCGAGGTCATGCTCTAGCCTCCCGTGAAGGCCGGCTTCTCTTTCGCCAGGAAGGCCCGGATGCCTTCGCGGTAGTCGGCCGTGTCGCAGGCCAGGTAGGGCTCGCGCAGCTCCGCGTCGCTGAGCGGCTCGGGCGCGGCGGCGCGGCGGATGAAGCGCTTGTGCCAGCGCGCGGCCAGGGGCGCCCCCTTGGCGATGCGGTTCGCCGTCGCGGCCGCCTCCGCTTCCAGCGCCGCAGCGCCGACGACACGCGTGACCAGGCCCTTGGCCAGCGCTTCCTCGGCGCCGAGGATCCGTCCCTCGAGCAGGATCTCGGCGGCGGTCGCCTGGCCGACCAGGGCGACCAGGGGCCGCAGGCCGGGATAGGGCAGGCAGTGGCCGATGCGGTTGATGGGGATGCCGAAGCGCGCGTCCTCGGCGGCGATCCGGATGTCGCACAGCAGGGCCAGCTCCAGGCCGCCGCCCATGCAGGCGCCGCGGATCGAGGCCACGGTCGGAAAGGGACAGTCGGCCAGCGCCGCCAGCCCCGGCTCGATCTGCTCGGCATAGGCCTCGGCCTGCGCCGCATCGGCGCGCACCTCGAGGAACTCGGCGATATCGGCACCGGCGCCGAAGGCCTTGCTCTCGCCGCCGCCGATCAGCAGGCAGCGCAGCGACTCGTCGGCGACCAGCGCCGTCATCTGCTCGCCGAAGCGCCGCCACATGGCGAGGGTGAAGGCGTTGAGCTTGTCCGGCCGATTCAACGTCAGACGGGCGATCGCGCCCTCGCGCTCCAGTCGAATCAGCTCGCTCATGGTCCGGGCACTCCAGTCTGTGCGAAGAGGTCAGGCAACGCGGCGCCCGACGGCCGCTGTGATTTGACACGGATGAACACGGATGGACAAGGATAGCTATTATAAAACAATAAGATAGTATTCCTTATTGGTTATCCGCGTCCATCCGTGCTCATCCCTGTCAACAAGTTGGCGTTGGCGACGACTCAGACCTTCGGCAGCTGCTGGGTCATGCAGTGGATGCCGCCGCCGCCTTCGCAGACCGTGTCGACCCGGAGCTGGATGATCTCGCGCGCCGGATAGAGCGCGGCGAAGAGGTCGCGGGCCGCCGCGTCGCGCTCGGCGTCGCCGAACTTGGGCAGGATCACCTCGCCGTTGCCGATGAAGCCGTTGACGTAGGAGGCCGCGAAGTCGGGGCCGCGCTCGGGCATCCGCTCCCAGCGCGGCCGCAGCAGCTCGATCACCTCCAGCGGCCGGCCGTCGGCGTCCGTGGCGCCGTCGAGCGCGCGGCGGTTCTCGCGCAGGGCCTCGTACTCCGGGTCCTCGCGATCGTCGCTCAGCTCGGCGACGACCGTGGTCGGACCGACGAAGCGGGCGATGCCGTCGATGTGGCCGTCGGTGACCGCGTCGGCCGGCGAGCCGGGCAGCCAGATCACCTTGCGGGCGCCGACCGCCGCCGCCAGCGCCGCGTCGATCTCGCGCTTGCCGAGGCCGGGATTGCGGTTGGGGTTGAGCAGGCAGGTCTCGGTGGTCAGCAAGGTGCCGGCCCCGTTCGGCTCGATGGCCCCGCCCTCGCAGACCAGCCCGGCGTCGCGGCAGTCCAGCTCGAGGCGCGCGCAGAGCCGGGCGGCCAGGTCCCGATCGGCGTCGTAGCCCGGGAACTTCTCGCCCCAGACGTTGAAGGTCCAGCGCGCGCCGAGCAGCCCGCCCGCGTCGTCGACCAGGAAGCTCGGCAGGGTGTCGCGGGCCCAGACGTCGTAGGGCGCCAGGGCCAGGACCTCGACACTGGGCCCGCAGAGCCGCTGCGCCGCCGCGACATCCTCCGGCCGGGCCAGCATGGTGACCGGCTGGCCGCGCGCGATGGCCTGGGCGAGCGCCGCCTGCTCGCGATGCACGGCGCGGAGCGTGCCGCGGCCGTAGAGATCCTGCGCCGCGGACCAGGCCATGAAGCAGCCCTCATGGGGCTCCCATTCCCCCGGCATGCGCCAGCGCGCCGCCTGCGCCGGCCCGGCGGTCATGGCACCCAAGGCGCCGCCCAGGGCAAGCCGGCCCAAGGCCCGTCGTGTAAGCTCTGCCATCGCTCCCCCATCCGTTCCGCTAGCGCGCGCCGCGCGCCGCCTTCGCCGTCTCCACCGCCTGCCGCAGGTCCCGCGCGGCGGCCGTCGGATCGGCCGCGCCGGCGATGGCGGAGACCACGGCGATCCCCTCGACGCCGCAGCCCATGACCTCGGCCGTCCGCGCCACCGTGATGCCGCCGATGGCGACCAGAGGCAAGTCGAGCCGGGCGCGCAGGTCGCGCAGCCCCGCGGGGCCGATCGCCGTGCCGGCGTCCGCCTTGCTGCCCGTCGCATAGGCCGGGCCGATCCCGGCGTAGTCGACCACCGCCGGGTCGACGCTCGCCGCCTCCGCGGCATCGCCCGCCGAGGCGCCGATGATCGCCCAGCGGCCGAGCGCGGCCCGCGCCGCCGCCGGCGCCAGGTCGTCCTGGCCCAGGTGGATGCCCGCGGCCGGCGTCGCCAGCACGGCCTCGATGGAGTCGTTGATGATCAGCGGCACGCCGGCCGGCTCGAGCAGGGCCTTGAGCGCCCGGGCGGTATCGACCAGCCGCTCCAGCGGCGCCTCCTTGTCGCGGAGCTGCACCAAGGTGACGCCCCCCGCCAGCGCCGCGCGCACCACCTCGACGATGTCGCGCCCGCCGGTATCGGCCTCGCCGATCACCAGATAGAGCGAAAGATCGAAGGACTCGCGCGAGGAGAGACTCATGTCAAAGCCCGACTCTCAAAAACGGAGAAAGTCATGACACGGATGAACACAGATGGACACTGATAACAAACAACAAATGAAATCCGTGTTCACCTGCCTGCGCAAAGCCGGAGCTTCGCTTCGGCGAAGGCAGGTCTGTGTTCATCCCTGTCAAATCGCCTCGGCCGGCCGGGCAAGAGTCAGATCTAGAGCGCTTTCCGCTCACGCGGAACACGGCACCGGGCCGCTCCCCCTCCCGGCCACCCACGGCAGTATCCTATTGGCTGGCCGGGAGGGGAAGCGGGCCGGTGCCGTCCGATCGGAAAACGCTCTAGGGCCTGTGGACATTTAGGGGATTCCCAGCTCGGCAGCTTTTGTGATTCAAGACTGTCTTTTGGAAGGAGGCAGACTTGGACCGAGATGTTTTGAGTGATGCGCAGTGGCAGCGCCTTGCGCCGCTTCTTCCTGGTAAGGCGGGCGACCCTGGTCGTTCTGGAGAGAACAATCGGCTTTTTGTGGAAGCCATTTTGTGGATGGCGCGCACGGGAGCGCCGTGGCG